>NZ_CP034450.1:5739851-6064702 GCF_003952505.1 Mesorhizobium sp. M4B.F.Ca.ET.058.02.1.1
CAAATATCTGGAGCAGGTGCCGGCCGAAGCGAGCCTGTGGCAAGGCGAATGCTTCGTCTTCGACGAACGCGTGTCGGTGTCGCATGGCCTTGCCGAGGGCGAGGCGGAGCTCTGCCGCGCCTGCCGGCATCCGCTGACGGTCGAGGACCGGCTGTCGCCGCGCTATGCCCCCGGCATCTCCTGCCCGCATTGCCACGAGGTCCGCTCCGACGAGGATCGCGCCCGCTACGCCGAACGCCAGCGGCAGGTCGAACTGGCCGCCGCGCGAGGCAAGGGTCCGCATATCGGGAGCTAGCGCCCCATTAGCCGCATCAAAGCGCTGGCCCGTCATTGTAATGTCGACATGCGGGACCTACGTCTGCGACGTCCAAACCTGCTCGTCCATGTTCGGCGCGGGCCAATTCTGGAGGCATTGATGTTCGACCCCAAGAAGCTTCTCGACGATCTGCTCGGCTCGCAGGTTCCCGGCACCGGCGGCACCGTCCGCGACAAGGCAGGTCAGGCCGTGCAGATGGCCAAGGACAATCCGCTCGCCGCCGGCGCGCTGGCCGCGGTTCTGCTTGGAACAGGCACCGGCCGGCAGGTGACGGGCACCGCCATCAAGCTCGGTGGGCTGGCCGCGATCGGCGGTCTCGCCTACAAGGCGTACCAGAATTACAAGGCCGGCAACGCGCCGGCCGAGACGCCGGCCGCCGGCGAGCCGGAACTCTTGCCGCCGCCCAAGGACACCGCCTTCCACCCCTCGCAGGCGCCGCAAGGCGAGGACGAGTTCACCCTGACACTGGTGCGGGCGATGATCTCGGCGGCGAAGGCCGATGGCCATGTCGATGACGAGGAGCGTCAGAAGATTGCCGGCAAGCTGCAACTCGCCGGCATCGGCACCGAGGCGGAACAATTCCTGATGGCGGAACTGGAGAGCCCGCTCGACCTGGATACGCTGGTCGCCGGCGTCCAGACCGACGCGCAGAAGCTCGAACTCTATACGGCCTCGCGCCTTACCATCGATCCCGACACGCGCGCAGAGCGCGGCTATCTCGACCTGCTCGCCGGTCGCCTCGGCCTGCCGGACGCGTTGGTCGACCATGTCGAGGCGACGGTGTCGGCGGCCAAGGTGCCGGTTTCCGAAAAGCCCGGAACCTCGCCCAATCCGCGCTGGTGAGTGCGACAGCCGGCGCCGCGCACGGTAACGTCTCGTTAACCGAGGAAGCGCATCATTCTAAGCAGTCGGACCGGCCTTTCCTCCTCCCAAGCCCGGTTCAGATCAGGGCGGTCGCCAATGACCGCCCTTTTTGTCGGGCCTGATGGCTGACAAGTTGGCTTGCCATCGCCTGCGTCATTTGCGATGCCAAGCTGCAGCGATGACCGGAGGACGCCGATGACTGCCATGACAGAGAAAACCGCCATCGTGACCGGCGCCGGCACGGGCATCGGCAAAAGCGTTGCCACGGCGCTGCTCAAGAACGGCTGGAACACCGTGTTCTGCGGCCGCCGCAAGGCGGTGCTGGAGGAGGCGATTGCCGAGGCCGGCAAGACCGATGCCAAGGCGTTGGCGGTTGCCTGCGATATCAGCAAGGCCGACCAGGTCGACGATCTGTTCGAAACGGTGGTGGAAGCCTTCGGGCGCGTCGACCTGCTCTTCAACAATGCCGGCATGGGCTACAAGTCGACGCCGATCGACGAGATCCCGGTCGAGGTCTGGAACGATATTGTCGGCGTCAACCTCACCGGCTCGTTCCTGTGCGCCCGCGCCGCCTTCGGCGCCATGCGCCGGCAAAAGCCGATGGGTGGCCGCATCATCAATAACGGCTCGGTGTCGGCCTATGCGCCGCGTCCGGGCTCGGTGCCCTACACGGCGACCAAGCACGCCATCACCGGGCTGACCAAGACGCTGGCGCTGGATGGCCGGCCCTACGACATCGCCTGCGGCCAGATAGACATCGGCAATGCGCTGACCGAGATGGCGCAGCCGATGACGGTCGGCGTGCCGCAGGCCAACGGGTCGATCGCCGCCGAGGCGGTGATGGATGTCGAGCGCGTCGCCGACGCGGTCGTCCACATGGCCAGCCTGCCGCTCGACGCCAATGTGCTGTTCATGACGGTGATGGCGACGAAGATGCCGTTCGTCGGGCGCGGGTAGCGCCCGGCCTTCCCGCGAGGGAAGCGAGGTCACTTCTTCAAGAACGCCTCGATCCGCTCCATCGCGCGCAAGATGTTCTCCTCGGAATTGGCGTAGGAGAGCCTGATATAGCCTTCGCCGAGAATGCCGAAATCGGGACCGCCGATCAGCGCCACGCCGGCGTCCTCGAGCAGCGCCGAGGCGAGCTTCTTGGCCTTCCAGCCGGTCTTCGAGACATTGGGGAAGGCATAGAAGGCGCCCTTCGGCGTGATGCAGGAGATGCCCGGCAGCGCGTTCAGCCCCTCGACCACGATCTTCCGGCGGTTGTCGAAGGCGCGCATCATCTTCTCGACGTCGTCCTGCGGGCCGTCGATCGCGGCGATGCCGGCATACTGGCTCGGCGCGTTGACGCAGGACCAGCAGTTGACCGCCAGCTTGCGCACCTTGTCGTAGAGATGGGTGCCGTTGTCGCCGTTCGGCCAGATCGACCAGCCCATGCGCCAGCCGGTCATTGCCCAGGTCTTCGACCAGCCGTTGAGGACGATCAGCCGGTCGCGGATCTGCGGGAAGTTGAGCAGCGAAAAATGCGTCTCGCCGTCATAGGTCATGACGTCGTAGATCTCGTCGGAGAGGATGGCGACATGCGGATGCGCCTCCAGCCCCTTGACCAGCTTCTCGATCTCGGCGCGCGGGGTGACGCCGCCGGTCGGGTTGGCGGGCGAGTTGAGGATCAGCAGCCTGGTCCGCGGGGTGATCAGCGCCAGCGTCTCGTCGGCAGAGAAAGCGAAGCCGTTTTCCTCGCGGATCGGCACCGGCACCGGGGCGGCGCCGGTGAACTCGATCATCGAGCGATAGATCGGAAAGCCGGGATCCGGATACAGGATCTCGGCGCCCGGCTCGCCGAACATCAGGATCGCCGCGAACATGGTCGGCTTGCCGCCGGGCAGGATCATCACGCTCTCCGGCGAGACCTCGACACCGGTGGTGGTCAGCGTGCGGCGCACCACGGCTTCGCGCGTCGCCAGCAGGCCGTTGGCCGGCGTATAGCCATGATGGCCGTCGCGCAGCGCCTTGATCGCCGCCTCGACGATGTGCTGCGGCGTCTTGAAGTCCGGCTGGCCGATGCCGAGATTGACAATGTCGCGGCCCTGATGGGCAAGTGCGGTGGCACGCGCCAGCACCGCGAAGGCATTTTCCTCGCCGAGACGGTCGAAGGCCGCAATCGTGTGGAGCATTTTTCCCGTCCCTGTGGTTCTTACTGTAGGCGAGCGTTTTTGTGAGCGTCCTTCGGCAAAAGTCAAACGGATTGGAGTTTTCGGTGTCGGAAAATCTCAAAGACTGGCAGCCGCGCCCGCGCCCCGAGCGCAAGGTGCTGGAGGGGCGCTATGCCAGGCTCGAACCGCTGAGCGCCGCAAAGCACGGCGACAGCCTCTACGAGGCCTCTTCGGTGTCCGATGTCGGCGGCCGCTTCGCCTGGCTGCCGGACTATCCGCCGGAAACCCGAGCCGCCTTCCAGCCCTGGCTGGACAAGGTCGAGGCCAGTGAGGATCCGCTGTTCTTCGCCGTCATCGACAAGGCGAGCGGCAAGGTCGCCGGGCGGCAGACGCTGATGCGCATCGACCCCGCCTATGGCGTGATCGAGATCGGCAACATCTATTGGGGGCCGCTGATCTCGCGCAAGCCGGCGGCGACCGAAGCCCAGTTCCTGTTCATGAAATACATCTTCGACGATCTCGGCTATCGCCGCTATGAATGGAAATGCAACAATCGCAACGAACCGTCGAAGCGCGCCGCCGAGCGTTTCGGCTTCAAGTTCGAGGGCATTTTCCGCCAGCACCTTGTCGTCAAGGGCGAAAACCGCGATACCGCGTGGTACTCGATCATCGACAAGGAATGGCCGGCGCTGCGCAGAGCCTATGAGGCTTGGCTCGATCCGGCCAATTTCGACAATGAGGGCCGGCAGAAGCGGCGGCTTGAAGACTTCCGCGCCGAGTTCGGCGCGTAGCAGGAGCAGGCAGATGGCGTATAGCCATGACCACGGTTCACATGCACAGGACTCGCACGGCCACAGCCATGGCGCGGGCCATGTGCATGGCTCGACCGACAAGAAGCGGGTGCTGATCGCCGCCTGCCTGACCGCCGGCTTCATGGTCGCGGAGGCGCTCGGCGGCCTGCTGACCGGGTCGCTGGCGCTGCTTGCCGATGCCGGCCACATGCTTGCCGATGCGATCGCGCTCGGGCTCGCGTGGTATGCCTTCCATCTCGCCGGCCGCCCGGCCACGGTTCGCCTGACCTACGGGTTCGGCCGGGTCAAGACGCTGGTCGCCTACACCAACGGCATCGCCATCTTCGCCATTGCGCTGTGGATCGTCTACGAGGCCTGGGGGCGCCTGGTGGCGCCGGCGCCGGTGCTCGGCGGGCCGATGCTGGTGGTCGCGATCGCCGGCCTAATGGTGAATATCCTCTCCTTCTTCGTGCTGCATGGCGGCGATCGCGAGAACCTCAACATGCGCGGCGCCATACTGCATGTGCTGGGCGATCTGCTCGGCTCGGCCGCTGCCATCGCCGCGGCGTTGATCATTCTTGCGACAGGCTGGACGCCGATCGATCCGATCCTGTCGGTACTGGTCTCGCTGCTGATCCTGTCGACGGCTTGGTCGCTGATGCGGGAGGCCGCCCATGTGCTGCTCGAAGGCGTGCCGGCAAGCCTCGACCGCGACGTGATTGCCAAGGACCTGGAGGGCGCGGTCAAGGGCGTGCGCGAGGTGCATCACATGCATGTCTGGTCGCTCGACGGTTCCAGCAACATGGCGACGCTGCACGCCTGCCTGAATGATGGGGTTGATGCCCATATGGCGGTCAGCGCCATCAAGAAGCGGCTCGCCGCCGAGCATGGCATCAGCCATGCTACCGTCGAACCGGAATTCGGGCACTGCGCCGACGATGATGACGATCACGGCCATGATCACGCGCATCATGCGGCGCCGCATCGCGGTCACTATCACTGATGGATCGCGATACGCGCAATGCGGCGCTTGGCGCGTTCTGGGTGCTGCTCCTGTTCGGCATCGCCGCCTATTTCCTGCCGCGGGTGATGCTGGCGGCCGGCAGCGTCTCGACCATCCTGGCCGCAGTCATCGCGGCCGTCTTCATGGTGGCGATTTTTGTCGTGTTCTGGCTGCGTGGCCGCAGCCAGCGTAAGAAGGATCCTTGAGATGCGCGTGTTGATTACGGGCGCGGCCGGCATGGTCGGCCGCAAGCTGATTGCCCGGCTGGCCAGGGACGGGCAACTGCGCGGCCGCAAGATCAGCGCGCTCGACCTACACGATATCGTGGCATCTGAAGGGCCCGCCATGCCAGGGGTCGATGTCTCCATCCGCACTGGCGATCTCGCGGCACCTGGAGCAGCCGCTAGCTTGGTCGCTTCGCGCCCCGATGTGATCTTCCATCTGGCTGGCATTGTGTCGGGCGAGGCGGAAGCCAATTTCGACCTCGGCTACCGCGTCAATCTCGACGGCACGCGCGCGCTGTTCGACGCCGTGCGGCTGGCGGGGTTTTCGCCGCGCCTCGTCTTCACCTCGTCGATCGCGGTATTCGGCGCGCCGTTCCCGGATGTCATCCCGGACGAGTTCCATCCGACGCCGCTGACATCCTACGGCACGCAGAAGCAGATGAGCGAGGCGTTGCTCGCCGACTATACGCGGCGCGGCTTCTTCGACGGCATCGGCATCAGGCTGCCGACCATCTGTGTCAGGCCAGGCAAGCCGAACAAGGCGGCCTCGGGGTTCTTCTCCGGCATCATCCGCGAGCCGCTGAGCGGCCAAGAAGCGATCCTGCCCGTGCCGCGCTCGGTGCTGCATACCCACGCCAGCCCGCGCTCGGCGGTGAATTTCCTGATCCACGCGGCGGAGATCGACGGCGCCGCCGTCGGGCCGCGCCGCAACCTCACCATGCCCGGCGTCGCCGTCACGGTCGGCGAGCAGATCGAGGCGCTGGAGCGGGTCGCCGGTTCGAAGGTGGTGAAGCTGATCCGCGAGCAGCCGGACGAGACGATCTGGGCGATCGTCAAAGGCTGGCCGACACGCTTCGAGGCGCGCCGCTCGAAGGACCTCGGCTTCGCTGCCGAGACGAGTTTCGATGAGATCATCCGCGCGCATATCGAGGATGAACTGGATAACAAAGTAGTGGGCTGATCCGGCGTCAAGCGCCGCCGGTCAGGCTGGCGGACAGCAGCAGCAGTCCAACCAGGAAGATGAAGGCTGCGCCGCCGATCTCAACGATGGAATGGATGCGGTTGCCCATGCGGCCGTCGCCGGCGAAATAGACCGCCCAGTTCTTGGCCGTCACCGCGAGCGTTGCCAGCGCCGAGACGGTGATGGCGGTGCCGATCGACATGGCGAATACCGACAGCAGGCCGCCGAGCCAGAGCCCGTTGAGCAGGGCGAAGCTCAGCACGATCAGCGCGCCGGAGCAGGGGCGGATGCCGACGGCCGCCACCGCCGACCATGCCGTGCGCCAGTCGAAATTGTCGCCCAACAGCAGCGCCGGATCGGGGGCGTGCGAATGGCCGCAGGTCTCGCAGACTTCGCCGGCGGCGTGGTCATGATGGTGATGATCGTGGCCGGCCTGATCATGCGCGCCATGATCGTGATGATGGTGATCGTGCGCGCCGTGGCCATGCGAATGGTGGGCTGCATTATCGTGATCATGGTCGTGAGCATGAAGCGCGTGCGCATGGGCATGTGCAGCGTGCGAGTGCCCCGCATGGGAATGGCCGGCATGCGAGCGACTGGCATGGGCGGCTGACAGGCTGTAGGCGGGACCGGCACCGAACAGACGGCGGATGGCGGGGCCCGCCTTGCGCCAGAGCAGCCAGGCGCCGAACAGGGTGACCAGCACATAGCTCGAGATTTCCAGGAACCACGCCGCATCGGTCATCGACACCGTGGTGCCGCGCAGCACAAAATAGGCAAGCATCATGACCACGACCGCCGTCAGGCCCTGCAGCAGCGCCGAGACGAAGGACAGCATGATGCCGCGCTTCAACGCCACTTCATTGGCCACCATATAGGACGAGATCACCGCCTTGCCGTGGCCGGGGCCGGCGGCATGGAAGATGCCATAGGCGAAGGAGAGGCCGATCAGCAGCCACAGCTTGCTGCCGTCCTCGCGCATCGCTTTCATGGCGACGGCGAGCGAATGGTAGAATTCCTGCTGCCTTAGATTGATCCACATCAGGATGTGGGCGAAGGGCCCGGAGGTGGAGGGCGCCGTGCCGTCATTGGTGCCGATGCCGAGCGAGCTCTGGGCGTGGGCGACATCCGGCAGATGGGTGATCACCAGGGTGGCGGCCGCTAGGCCGAGCGCCAAACGCAGCGACGGTTTCATCACCGGATCTATCCTTCTGGCGAGCAGTTCAGTTCGAGCTTGGTGGCGAAGATCTTGCTCATGTCGGTGCCTGTCGGATCGTTGAAGAACGCTTCCGTCAGGGTCTTCTGGTTCTCGGCGATCGCCTCGTCCGGATCGGGGCGGATGACCCCCTTGGTGCAAGTCGAGGGCAGGCCCTCGACGGTGAGGTTCGCATCGTCGGTGAAGTCGATCGCGGTATAGAAGGTCGGGTCATAGACGCCGATGTCGATCTTGCCGGCGAGCTTGATCGGAACCTTGGGCTCGGATTCGAACAGGATGATCAGCTGGTCGTTGTCGAAATTGGCCATCAGATGTGGAGGAGGGGTCATCGCCACGTCCTTGCCGTCCTGGGTGACGAGCTGGAAATAGTTGAACTCCGCCAACGAGGAATGAACGGTTTCGGCCACTTCCTTCAGCTCCTTGTCGTCAAGCTTCAGGTCGGAGTTCTTGTCGAACTCCATCATCACCGTACTCGAAAACAGGTCGTCAAAACGCCAGAGATGGCGCAACGCCTTCACACTTTGGTGATCCTCGCTGAGGATGACGTCGAGGCGGGCCTCGGCGAAGACGTGGGGGTGCACCTCGGCCGGGTGGACCGCCGCGAACGTCGCTGCCATGGCGGAAGACAGCATGATTGCTTGCCGTTTCAGGTGCATTGCGGATGGCGATTCCATGGGATTGGGACGACTGTCGAGAGTTACCAGAAAGGGGGCGAAATTGGGACCGTGGCCATCGTCGGCGTGTCAGGCGCTTTCGCGTGTCTTGAACCACTGCACCAGGAAATCGACGAAGACGCGCACTTTTGCCGGCAGATAGCGCCGGTGCGGATAGACGGCGAAGATGCCGCTGCCGGAGAGCAGGCGGTCGTCCAATGCCGTCACCAGCCGGCCGCTCTCGATCTCGGGGATGGCGATGAAATCGGGCAGCATGGTGAAGCCAAGGCCGGCAACGGCCGCGGCCCTCGCGGTCATCGGGCTGTTGACCTCGATCGGGCCGGATACCGACACGCTCATCGTGTCGCCGGCGTCGCCCTTGAACGGCCAGTTGGTCAGCCAGCGGCCATTGGTGTCGATGATGCAGGGGATGCGGGCGAGGTCCTGAGGACGCATCGGCATGCCGTGCTTGGCGATCAGGTCCGGCGATGCGCACAGCCTGACAGAAAAGGGCGCAAGGCGCCTTGCGATCAGCGAGGAGTTCTCCAGCCTGGAGATGCGCACGGCGAGGTCGAAGCCCTCCTCGACCAGGTCGACGAAACGGTCATCGAGATGGATGTCGAGCACGATGTCGGGATGCTCCTTGGCGAAGTCGATCAGCGACTGGCCGATCGGCGCGTCGGCGAAGGTGCGCGCCGCCGAAAGCTTGATGCGGCCGCGCACATCGCCGGAGGATTCGCGCACCGCATCGGCCAGGCTGTCGACCTCGCGCACGATCTCGGAGGCGCGCCTGTAGTAGGTATGGCCGGCCTCGGTCATCGAGAACTGCCTGGTGGTGCGGTTCAGGAGCAAGGCGCCTAGCTCGTCCTCCAGCTCGCGCACATATTTCGACAGCAACGCCTTGGAGCGACCGATCTTGCGCGCGGCGGCCGAAAAGCCTTCGGCCTCGACGACGTCGATGAAGGCGCGCATGCGGGTCAGCGTGTCCATGGCTCAGGCCTTTCGTGCGGCGTCGAGGAGTTTGCGGCCGAGCCGTATCAGGGCGACGTCGCTTCCGGAAGGGCCGAGCAGTGACAGCCCGAACGGGGCGCCGTCGACCGATCCGAGCGGCAGCGTGATCTGCGGGAAACCGGAGAGGCCGGAGAGGCACAATAGATGCAGTGCCCTTTCGCGGTAAGTCTGCAGCTGTTCCGGCGCGCTCTTGACGAGCGGCGCCGCGCCCGGAACCGTCGGCAGGACGAGAAAGCCATGGCTGCCGAGCAGGGCGGCGAGCTCGGCGCGGAAGGCCAGCCGGCGCGCCTCTTCGGTTGCGACCGTCCTGGCATCGACGGCTCGGCCAAAAGCGAAACGCTCGTCGACGCCCGGCCCGAGACCGCGCTCGCCGCTGCTGATCCAGTCGCCATGCTCCTGCCATGCCTCGAAGGCCTGCAGGCGGCGAAAGCACCAATAGAGCTCGTCGGGGAAGGAGGCGAAACTGTACTCCACCTGCGCCGGCTCGCCGATGACGGAAGCGGCGAGCGCCTTCATTCTGGTATATTCGGTGGCCTCGGCCGTGCCCGACACTAAGGCGTCCAGCCAGCCGATCGACAGCGGCCGGTTGAGCCCATGCTGGTGCGGGTCGCGGCCGAGGAGCAGCTTGCCGACCGCCTCATAGGTTTCGATGTCGTCGGCGAACCAGCCGAAGCTGTCGAAGCTCGGCGCGAGCTTCATGGCGCCGTCGAGCGATATGCGGCCATGCGTAGTGCGCAGCCCGATCAGGCCGCAAAAACTCGCCGGGGCGCGGATCGAGCCGCCGGTGTCTGAGCCGGTGGCGATGTCGGCGAGCTTGCCCGCCACCGCCGCCGCTGATCCCGACGACGAGCCGCCGGTGACGCGCTCGGGCGCGGCCGGGTTCACCGGGAAGGGAAAATGCGCGTTCTGGCCCATCAGCGAGAAGGCAAGCTCGTCGGTCTGGGTCTTGCCGACGAATCGCGCGCCGGCGTCGAGAATGATCTGTACCGCCGGAGCGGTTTGCGAGGCGGCGTGGGCGTCGGCGAATTTGCCCGGATTGCCGCAGCCGGTGCGGTAGCCGGCGACGTCGTAGATGTCCTTGACGGCCAGCCGCAGCCCTGCCAGCGGGCCCAATTGCGCATGCGCGACAGGCATTTGGCGAAGGTTCAGGAAGGCGTTGAACGGTCCGTGCGTGCCTGTCATCGTTCGATATCCGGATACGGTATTCCGTAGATTGTTCGATGCCGGAAATTTTACAACCGCAGCTTACGATTTTTATTGATTGTGAAATCCATCGCTCCTATATCGCGCTTGCCCAAAGTCGCACGTGCCTGTGGGTGTCCGCCGATCCTCGAATGGTGAGGGCAATCGGTAAGGTAACTGGAGCCAACCACTCCAGTCGGTCAGTGGCCAACCACAAGATCGAGGACACCTTGAAGCAACGACGGTGCGGGCCTTTCTGGTTCTCTTCCGGTTGTCCAAAGACCGGGGTTACTAAAGAGGCACACCTTCATTGCCGGCAGTGCGGACGGGTCTCCCATCCAAGCCAAGGCAGACAAAGCGAACCGAGGCCGGGCAAGGCCAAGGTTCACCGCCGCGAGACGGCATTTCATGGTTCCGGGGTCTCCACCGGCTGGTTCCATGGATTTTCCGTCCCGCCTTTGTCCACCGCGTGTTCGCGAGGCCGACAGCCCGCGTCCCGCAGCCTTATTGCGCGCCGAAAGGCGTTATGGAGAGACCCCGATGGCCACCCAGCGCATCCTTGACTTCCTCGCCACCCGACGTCCGAACGGCCCGTGCCTCGTCGTCGACCTCGATGTCGTGCGCGACAATTTCCGCGCCTTCGAGAAGGCGTTGCCCGATTCCAAGATCTACTATGCGGTGAAAGCAAACCCGGCGCCGGAGATCCTGCGCCTGCTTGCTGCGATGGGCTCGTCCTTCGACACCGCATCGGTTGCCGAGGTCGAGATGGCCATGGACGCCGGCGCGCCGGCCGACCGCATCTCCTTCGGCAACACCATCAAGAAGGAGCGTGATATCGCACGCGCCTACCAGCTCGGCATCCGCCTGTTCGCGGTGGACTGCGTCGAGGAGGTCGAGAAGATCGCCCGCGTCGCACCCGGCGCGCGCGTCTTCTGCCGCGTGCTGACCGACGGCGAGGGCGCCGAATGGCCGCTGTCGCGCAAGTTCGGCTGCGTGCCGGCAATGGCGGTCGACGTGCTGCGCCATGCCAAGGCGCTCGGCCTCGACGCCTATGGCGTGTCGTTCCATGTCGGCTCGCAGCAGACCGATCTCACGGCCTGGGACCGCGCGCTGGGCGATGCCAAGAAGGTGTTCGCGACGCTCGCCGACGAGGGCATCGTTCTGAAAATGGTCAACATGGGCGGCGGCTTCCCGACCCGTTACCTGAAGGACGTGCCGGTGGCGCAGGCCTATGGCCAGGCGATCTTCTCGGCGCTGCGCAAGCATTTCGGCAACGCGCTGCCCGAGACCATCATCGAGCCAGGTCGTGGCATGGTCGGCAATGCCGGCGTCATCAAGTCGGAAGTCGTGTTGATCTCGAAAAAGGCCGACAACGACAATGTGCGCTGGGTGTTCCTCGACATCGGCAAGTTCGGCGGCCTCGCCGAAACCATGGACGAGGCGATCCGCTACCCGATCGTCACCGCCCATGACGGCACCGAGACCGCGCCTTGCGTGCTCGCCGGTCCGACCTGCGATTCGGCCGACGTGATGTACGAGAAGACGCCCTATCCGCTGCCTCTGTCGCTGACCATCGGCGACGAGGTGCTGATCGAAGGCACCGGCGCCTACACGACGACCTATTCCTCGGTCGCCTTCAACGGATTCGAGCCGCTCCGATCCTACGTGATCTGACCGGTTCGCAAGAACCGTTCTGATCATCCCAGGTGGGCGCATGTTCGCCCACCCGGGCTCGCCTGTGGAACAGACCTCCGCTCGTGAAGGATCGCGGACATGGAATACCTGATCAAATCGGCCATCGCGGCCACCGACATTGCCCCCTCATCCGGCCCTTCGGATCAGCTCTTCTTCGCGGGGGAGAAGAGCCCGATGGCAGCGCTTGCGCCCTCCCTGGCCCAACGGGCACAGGCTGGCTCGCGCGGCGAGCCGGGTGAGGGGGCCTCACAGGCTCCGGCATTCACCGTCGTGGCGGAAAGCGCCGGCGATATCGAGGCGCGCGAGGACCTGCTCGACCGCGCCATGGGACCTGGCCGTCGTAGGAAGTCGTCGGAGAAGCTGCGGCGCGGCCGCCGGCCCTCGGAAGGCCTGGCCTTTGTCGCACGCGATGCCTCGGGCGCGGTCCTCGGCACCGTGAGGCTTTGGGATGTGACGTTGGGCGAAGGCGGTCCGGCGGCCCTTCTACTCGGACCGCTTGCCGTCGAACCGGCGCTCAAGGGCTCCGGTGTCGGTTCGGCGCTGATGCGGCATGCGGTGACTGAAGCGGCGCGCCTCGGCCATGGCGCCATCCTGCTCGTCGGCGACGCGCCCTACTACGGGCGCTTCGGATTTTCGGCGGCGAAGACCGGCGCCCTCGCGATGCCCGGCCCCTATGAGCGGCACCGCCTGCTGGCGCTGGAACTGATGGAAGGCGTGCTCGACGACGCACACGGCACGCTTAAGGCTGCGGGACGCAAGCAAAAGGCGCAGTCGCTGGCCGCCTAGACATCATCCCAAAGAGTGGGAACCGGTTTTGTGCAAGGTCACGGTCAAACCGAAAGAAAACGCCGCCCATCGAGGCGGCGTTTTGCTTTGATCTTGGCGCTGTCGTCAACCAAGCAACTGGCTTAGCGCCATGGCGACGGTCATGTCGCCCTCGACCTTTATCTTGCCGGACATGAAGGCCATGGTCGGGTTGAGGTCGCCGGCGATCAGCGAATCCAGATCGTCGAGCGACAGCTTGACGGTGCAGTCGGTCGGCGCATCGGTGGTGGAGACCGTGGCGCCGTCGATGACGATGACACCGTCGCTGCCGGTGTCGAACTTGACCGAATGCTCGAAGCCCGCGCTTGCCACGCGCGACTTGATCCTGTCGGCAATCTCCTGAACGCTCACGGCGGTTCTCCTCATCTTGTTGCGTTTGATACGCGGCGGCGCATTGCCGGCGCATGTCGCGATCACGGTCGCTGACGCATATACCTTCGCATTGACGTTTACGTCAACGTGGTGACCATGCGTCATCTCGCATCAGCTTGGCTAGCGGCGGCGAATGCGTCCGCGCCGCGATCAGTGCTGCTTGAAGGGCTTGGTCATTTCCGAGGCGGTCTCGCCAGCGCCCTTGCGGCGGCGAATGGCGTTGTCGCGGATCTCGTCCTTGGACAGGAAGTTGACCTGGTCGATCAGCACCTCATGCACCAGCTCGACGCCGACGCGGGCGTTGATGCTGTCCTGGATGGACTTGCGGAAGGCATCGAGATCGATTGTGTCCTTCTTGGTGAAATCGACCTGCGGATTGGCGTAGAGATAGGAGTAGACCTGGTCGGTGATCAGCGCGTCGGCCGGTATCGACAGCTTCTTTATCTGCTCTGGCTCGACCGTGTAGACGAGCTTGGTGAGAAAATAGCCGTCGATCCTGGCGTCGCGGATCAAAGGCACCGAGATAATATCGGTCTTGACGTAGTCGAGGCCGCCCAGCATCGGCTTCGGCGGCTCGCCCACGCCGGCCTTGCCTGCAGCCTGGAACGAATAGAACACGGCGCCGAGCGTCGCTGCGCAGATCCAGATCGCGGCGGCGATGAACTTGATCACCGGTCTTTCCCTACCCTGGCGACCGGGATCATGCTCTTGCCCAGCCGAACTCGCCGGCCGAATAAGTGCCGTCGGCCTCGGCGCGCTGAATGGCGCTCTTCAGCAGATTGGCGACCTCGTTGACGGCGTTGAGATGGGCGAGGATCGCCGCCTCGTTCCTGGCCAGCTTCTGGCGCAGCCGCGCCAGGCCTTCGCGATGCTGCTCCAGGAATTCGATCTCGTTGGCGCCCTTCATGGCGCGGGTCAGCTCATAGAGATAGCGGCTCTTGCGGGCGTTGGACGCCTTGAGGTCGAAGCCGGTGCTGGCACGGATACCAGCCGTCTCCTCGTCGACCGCTTCCTCGATGCGGCCGATGATGGCGGCGAGGTTTCCGGGGCGAGCGAGCGGGATGGGCGCTTCCGAGGTCCGCGCCGGAAGGGTGGAGAATTCGGATTGGTCGGCCATGAGGCTCCCTAGATTTTTGTATCGGTTTCTATGGTCGTATCGTCGCCGGTCATCGACCGCGCGGCCTGGCGCTGCAACTCCTGCACCATGGACGTCGACAGCCGGATCTGTTGGTCGATCTCGGCCTTCTCCGGCCCACCCGAAACCGGGCCGACCGGCACGATGCGCTTGCCGTCCATATAGTGGTCGGCGAGCAGTGATCTGGCGATGCCGATGCCGCCGCGCGCGGCCATGACATTGGCCAGTTGCTCGGCCATCTGCGATTTCCACATGTCGCCGGCGAGACCCTTGCCGTAAACGCCCTCGGTGTCCTTGGGCATCATGTTCTGGATGAAGGTCTGCAGCACCATCGCCTCGAAGCGCTGGAACTTCTTCTCCGGGTTCGCCACCTCGGCTTTGTCCGCCGTGGCCCGGGAAAGCATGGTGCCGGCGGTGTCGACTGAAAAGGCGGCCGAGGCGCCACCAGTCCGTTTGGCCAGCGCCGCGCGCGCGGCTTCGACGTCCGTCGGCTCGGCAGCGCGAGCGACGTCCAAGACGATGTCGCTGGGTGGAGAGATTGCCAAAAAAGTCCGCCTCTTGCCGGTTTTTGCTATCCGCACAATGACTGAACAAGCTTGTGGCAGGCTTGCGAGCCCAAGCATCGAGTGGCTCGTCTTTCGCCATCGCGATTTTGCTGTGCTACGAAATGGGAGATCGTTCTTGCCAGCGGTTAGGGGCCAAAGTGTTGGATGAAGATTATCGAGAGATTTCAGATTTCCGGGCGAGGCGTCGTAGTCGTCGGTGACCTACAGACCGACTTCCGGATGGGCCAAAAACTCAACGCGATTGTCATGAGGCCGGACGGCTCTAAAACCTCGACGGCCGCGGAGAAAGAGTATGCGCTCCGGCGGATCGACGATGTCGCTCACGAATTCGAAGTGTTCGTGCTGCGTCATGTTGATCTAGCTGATGTGCCCGAGGGCAGCACTCTCGATCTGACTTTGATACCGAGTCGCTAGTTAGTATCGTCGCGTCGCTTCTGCGCGATCAGATCGAGCCGCTCGCGGTCGATGCGTTCGCGCTCGTCGCGGCGGCGCACGTCCTTGTAGGCGCGCTCGACCATGTTGGTGCGCGCCGTCGCGGTGGCGATGAGAGTTGCTTCCTGCCTGGCGCTTTCCAGGCTTGCCTGCTGGCGGACCAGGGCATTGGCGATGCGGCGATGGTAAAGGTCGGGGAACTGGCCGGCCAGCGATTGGTCAGCGTCGAAGTGCTCGACCAGTTCCCTTGCCTCGGTCTCGGCCGCTCCCGCCTGCGCCAGGAATGTCGCATGGCGCGTCTCGTGCAGGGCCTTGAGCTGCTCCTGCACCTTGACCAGTTTCCGCAGCCGTTCCTTGCGCGTGGTCATTGCGTCACCGTGCCAGTGTCAGGTCGACAAAGCCGTCGACGAACAGCGACAGCATGGTGCCGATGGCGAGGTAGAAGAGGATCAGGCCGCCGGCGATGACGAAAGGCAGCGAGATGAAGTAGACGGGGATCTGCGGCGTCAGCTTGTTGACGAAGCCGATGGTCAGATTGACCAGGATGGCATAGGCGACGAACGGGCTGCCGAGGCGGATGACCAGGAAGAAGGCGTCCGACACGGTGTCGGTGAGATCGACGAGCGCCGCCTGCGGATTGAAGAAGACGTTGACCGGCGCGACCGTGTAGGAGGCGACCAGAGCGCGCACGATCTCGTGGTCGAAGTCGAAGACGAAGAGCAGCAGCAATGCCGAGAAGGAGATGATGGCGGCCAGCGCCGCCTGCGGCTCCGGCTCCTCGATCGCCGGGCCGCCGGCGCCGCCATAGCCGATCAGCGTGGCGATGGCCGAGCCCATGAAGCGCAGCGCCTCCATATAGAGCCGGGTCATGGCGCCGATCAGCCCGCCGACCAAGAGTTCCGAGACGATCATCGGCGCCAGGACCTGCGGGCGGGGATCGACATACGGGTAGATGCGGTCCCAGAGGAAGGCGAGCAGGCCGCCGGTGGCGGCGACCGCCACGAAGAGCCGGACCTGGATCGGCACGCGCGCACTCGACAGGCCTGGCATCAGCATGAAACAGGCGCCGATGCGGCAGAAAGCCAGGAAGGCGGCGATGACGACGCCTTGCGAGAGCGCGCTCACGAGATCGTCCCGAGCACCTTGATCTCGACGCCCTTGGCGATCTCGACATGGGAGAGCACCGGCAACGTGGTGAACAGGCGCTCGATGATCATGCGCACATAGGGGCGCGCGTCCGGCGCGGTGACCAGCACGAAGCGCTCGCCGGCTTCCAGATGCTTGCGGATCGCCTTGGTCGCATCCTGGCCGAATTCCTCGAGCTGACGCGGGTCGATGTCGAACTCGCGCACCTCGCCCTTGGCGTCGCGCTTGAGGCTCTGGTGGAAGGCGAGGTCCCAGCGGTTGCCGAGACGCAGAACCTTGAGCACGCCGCCCTCGGAAAGATCGCCGCAGATCTGCTGCGCCATGCGGATGCGCACGTGCTCGACAATCTGTTCGGTGCGGCGCACATGCGGCGCGATCTCGGCGATGGCTTCGATGATCAGATGCAGGTTGCGGATCGAGACGCGCTCGGCGAGCAGAAGCTTCAGCACCGCCTGCAGGCCGGGATAGGAGATGTGCGAGGTGCAGATCTCGTCGGCGAGCTTGCGGTATTCCGGATCCTGCCTCTCGAGCAGCGCCTTCATGTCCTTGTAGGAGAGAAGCTGCGGCAGGTTGTTGCGGATGACCTCGGAGAGATGGGTGAGCAGCACCGACATGTTGTCGGCATAGGTGTAGTTCTCACGCTTCAGGTCCTCGGCGAAGGTCTCCAGCACCGAGAAGGCGCGCATGCCGAAAGCCGGCTCGCGGATCTCCTCGCCGGGCAGGTCCGGCACGTCGCGGGTGCCGAGCAGCACCATGATCTCGCCGACGCGCATCTGGTACTCGGCGACGACCGTGCCGTGGACCTTGATCTGGTAGCTCTTCGGCGGGATGGCGAAGTCGTCGGCGACGCGCACTTCCGGCACGACGAAGCCGTATTGCTGGGCGAACTTCTTGCGCATCTTGGCCATGCGGAAGACCAGCTCCTGATGTGACACAAGCAAGCGCGTCGACAGCTGCTTGCCGATCAGCAGCTCGATCTCGGCGGTGGCGAGCGAGGCCTTGACTGAGTTCTTCTCTTCCTCGGCCTTCTTGGCCTTCTCCTCGTCCCTCAGTGCTTCGGCGGCGGCCATGGCGCGGTTCTGGCGCATCGGAATGACGTAGCCGAGACCGGCCATGCCGCCAGCAAGCGCGAAGAACGGGAACAGCGGCAGGCCGGGCATGAGGCCGAGGATGACCAGCAGGAACGCCGCGACGTAGAGCGCGCGCGGATGGGCGCCGAGCTGGCCGAACACGGCCTGGTTGGCCGAGCCGCGGGTGCCGCCCTTGGAGACCAGCATGCCGGCGGCGAGCGAGACGATCAGCGCCGGGATCTGGGTGACGAGGCCGTCACCGACCGACAGTTTGATGAACACGTCGGCGGCTTCGCCCATACCCATGCCGTGGCGGATGTAGCCGATGGCGATGCCGCCGACGATGTTGATGGCGGTGATGATGAGGCCGGCGATGGCGTCGCCGCGCACGAATTTCGAGGCGCCGTCCATAGAGCCGAAGAAGGAGGATTCCTCTTCCAGCTCGCGGCGGCGCAGCTGCGCCGTCTTCTCGTCGATCATGCCGGCGGAGAGGTCGGCGTCGATCGACATCTGCTTGCCGGGGATGGCGTCGAGGGTGAAGCGGGCGCCAACCTCGGCGATACGGGTGGCGCCCTTGGTGATGACGATGAAATTCACCACGATCAGGATCAGGAAGACGATCAGGCCGATGACGAAGTCGCTCGACATCACCAGCTTCGAGAAGCCGGAGATGACATAGCCGGCCGCGTGCGTGCCCTCACTGCCGTGCGAGAGGATCATGCGCGTGGTGGCGATGTTGAGCGACAGCCTGAGCATGGTGGCGATCAGCAGCACGGTCGGGAAGGAGGAGAAGTCGAGCGGCCGCTGGATCCACAGCGCCACCATCAGGATCAGCACCGACAGCGCGATCGAGAAGGCAAGGCCGATGTCGATGAGGAAGGCCGGGATCGGCAAGAACAGCACCGCCAGGATGACGACGATGCCCAGCGCGAAGAAGACGTCGCGGCCGTTCTTGGCCACCAGGCCGGCCGGGATTGTTTCGCTGATCGCCATATCGTCCTCAAGTCTCCAGCGCGCCGAACGCGCGGCAGCCTTTCGAGCCTAACCAGCCAAGCTTGCGCGAGGGTGGGAGACTGGCTACTGCCGATGGGCGGCATCCTCAGCCGCGCGCAACCTTCAGAAGGGGACCGGCATGCTCGTGATTATCGGCACCATCCGCCTGCCGGCGCATAGGCTGGACGAGGCAAGGCCGGCCATGGAGAAGATGGTTTCGGCGAGCCACGCCGAGCCGGGCTGCCTCGAATATTCATATGCGCAGGACATCCTCGACGCAGGGCTGATCCGCGTCACGGAAGTGTGGAACGACAGGGCCGCGCTCGAGGCGCATTTCCGCACGCCGCACATCGCCGACTGGCGCGCGAGCTGGGCGGCCCTCGGCATCGGCGACCGCAACCTCGTGCTCTACGAAGCCGGCGACGCCAGGCCGATCTGAAGCGGGCCCCCCTCATCGATATCATTCCGATCGAGCGGCGCCAAAATGGCGCCACAAGCAGGCGGCATTGCAATAGCCACGCATGCCGCCCGGCGTATCAGGCACGGCAGCTTTCCATTCCCTTCGGAAATCGGCCAACCGCTCCGATGACTGCCACAAACCACAGCCAAGTCTACGCCCGCCGGCTTCGCGCGGTGCTGACCCGATCGATCCCGCTGCTCGAGGCGCGCGGCATCGTCATCGTCGTGCTTGCGGGTGTCGTCGGGGTGATGTCGGGCGCGCTGGTCACCGGCATGAGCGAACTGGTGCAAGGCATGCACTGGATGCTGTACGGTGTGCAGCCGGGCGGCCGGCTGTCGGCGATGTTCTCGCTGGCAAGCCCGATGCAGGCGCTGATCCCGGCGATCGGCGGCATCCTGCTTGGGCTGACCGTGATCTGGCTCAGGAGGCGCAAGTTCCGCACTCCGGTCGATCCGATCGAGGCCAACGCGCTCTATGGCGGGCGTATGTCGCTCACCGACACGTTCATCATCGTCGGCCAGACGGTGCTGTCCAGCGGCTTCGGCGCCTCGGTCGGGCTGGAGGCCGGCTACACGCAGGTTGGCTCTGGTCTGGCGTCGCGGCTGGCGCGCGCCTTCAGGCTGCGCCGCAACGACGTGCGCATCCTCGTCGGCTGCGGCGCCGCCGGCGCCATCGCCGCCGCCTTCGACGCGCCGCTGACCGGCGCTTTCTACGGCTTCGAGCTGATCATCGGCATCTATTCGGTCGCCAATGTCGCGCCGGTGATGACGGCGGCCATCTGCGCCTCGCTGACCGCCGAGGTGTTCGGCGTCGTGCCTTTTCCGCTGGAACTGTCCGGCCTGCCGGCGCTGACCGCCAGCCAGTACATCCCGTTCCTGCTGCTCGGCCTGCTCGGGGGCGCCGCCTCGATCGCCATCATGCATCTGGTCAGCCTGATCGAGCACGGCTTTGCCCGGCTGTCGGTCGATGCGTCGCTGCGGCCCTTCATCGGCGGCATCCTTGTCGGGCTGCTCGGCCTAGTCACGCCGCAGGTGCTGTCCAGCGGCCATGGCGCGCTGCATCGCGAATTCGCGATGAACTATGGGCTTGGCGTCGTCGCCAGCGTCTTCGTGCTGAAGCTGGCGGCCTCGGCGATCTCGCTCGGCTCGGGGTTTCGCGGCGGCCTGTTCTTCGCCTCGCTGTTTCTCGGCGCGCTGCTCGGCAAGGTCTTCGCCGGCGTGATGGCCACCGTCTCGCCGGCGACCGGCATCGACCCGGCCGTCGCCGCCGTCGTCGGCATGACCTCGCTCGCCGTCGGCGTCGTCGGCGCGCCGCTGACGATGACCTTCCTGGCGCTGGAATCGACACGCGACCTGACGCTGACCGGCGTCGTGCTGGCGGCTTCGATCATGGCGGCGATGCTGGTGCGCGAGACCTTCGGCTACTCCTTCTCGACCTGGCGTTTCCACCTGCGCGGCGAGACCATCCGCAGCGCCCACGACGTCGGCTGGATGCGCAGCCTCACCGTCGGCTCGATGATGCGCAAGGATGTCCGCACCATCGATGCCGCGACGACGCTCGGCGCCTTTCGCAAGGCGGTGCCGCTGGGCTCGGCGCAGCGCGTCATCGCCGTGGATGAAGGCCAGCACTATGTCGGCGTGCTGATCGTGGCGGAACTGCACAGCGAGCTTGCGGACGGCGAGACGCCGGTGTGGTCGCTTGCCCGGTTCAAGGACGCCGTGCTGGTGCCTTCCATGAACGTCCAGACGGCGGCCGAAACCTTCCAGCGCGCCGGTGCCGAGGAACTGGCCGTGGTCGAGGATTTCGCCGACCGCGTCGTGCTCGGCCTTTTGACCGAAAGCCATCTGATGCGGCGCTATGCCGAGGAACTGGACAAGGCGCGACGGGACCTCTCCGGCGAAGGCTAGCGCGTCTCCCGCACCTCCCTTATCGATCTGCCGACCTCAACCCGCCGACTTGCCTGGCCTAGCCATAGGCGCGGCTCTGGCGCCACGCGCGACTTGTCAGATGTACAGTGGCACTGTACAGTCTGTTAAGTGGAGGAGGAGACGGCATGAGCAAGGCTTCCGGCCAAGCTTCGGCAAAGACGGGCGACGCACCGGCCGCTACGCATGCCCATCAGGTGCTGGGAATGCGCCTGAAAACCCTTCGGCTCGCCCGCAGGCTGTCACTGCGGGAGCTTGCCGAGGCAACCGGAACCAGCGCCAGCTTCATCAGCCAGCTCGAGCGCGGCCTGACCGGCGCCAGCACTGCCTCGCTCAACCAGATGGCTTCGGCGCTCGGCGTCAGCGTGGCGATGCTGTTCGAGGAAAGTGCCGAGCAGAACCATGGGGTCTTGCGGCGCAGCGAGCGGCCGAGCCTGCCGCCCAGCGACGGCTGCCGCAAGATGCTTTTGTCGCGCCCGCCGCTCAGCGACATGGAAGTCTATATCGGCGAATTCGACATTGGCGGCTCGACCGGGCCCGATCTCTACACCCATGGCGACGCGCACGAGATGCTTGTCGTCCTGCGTGGGGTCCTGGAGGTTTCGCTCGGCGACGCGCGCCACGTGCTCGAGGAAGGCGACAGCATCGAATACGCGACCTCGACGCCGCATCGCAGCGAGAACATCGGCAGCGGCCGCGCCGAGGTGATGTGGATCATCGCGCCACCGACCTCGGCGCGCGCCGAGCTCGACCAATATACGGCCTGGAAACCGCTCGCGGCCAGGTAGTTCCGATCAAACGCGGGTAGCAATGGGAGAATGACAATCATGCTGAAGTCGACACGTTTTGGCATTTGGCGCGGCGATGGTGCTCGGCTTTCTGGGCACGGCTGCGATGGCGCAGGAGAACCCTGTCGCCGGCGCGGTCAAGGAAGGTTCGCTGAAGGGCAAGACCCTGACGTTCGTCTCCTTCGGCGGCATCTACCAGGACGGCCAGGTGGCCGCGCTTAAGGAGTTCGTCGAAAAGTCCGGCGTCACCTTGCTCAATGACGGCCCGACCGAGATCGCCAAGCTGCAGGCGCAGGTGGAGTCCGGCAACGTGACCTGGGACGTGGTCGATACCGCCGACTTCCCGCCTTACGTCTATTGCGGCAAGCTGTTCCAGAAGCTCGACCTCTCCAAGCTCGACGTCTCGCACATTCCAGAGGGCCAGGTCAGCGAGTGCTCGGTGCCGGCGATGAACTATGGCGTCGTGCTGATGTACAACACCGAGAAGTACAAGGATAACCCGCCCAAGAGCTGGGCCGACTTCTTCGACACGGCAAAGTTCCCGGGCGTGCGCGGCATCGACGGCTCCGGCGACTTCACCGGGGGCCTCTTGGAGCAGGCCCTCAAGGTCGGCGGCGGCGATCCGAAGGCGATGACGGCAGCCGATATCGACAAGGCCATCGACGTGGTGCGTAAGCTCGGCCCCGACACCATCTACTGGAAGACGGGCGCCGAATCGCAGCAGCTCGCCGAATCCGGCGAGGCCGACATGCTGATGATGTGGACCGGCCGCGCCATGACCGCGGTCAAGAACGGCGCCAAATACGCGCCGGCTTGGCAGGACTGGCTGGTGGTGATGGACCAGATGACCATTCCCGTCGGCGTCAAGGACACGGATGCCGCCTATGCGCTGCTCAATGCCTATCTCGGCAAGCAGTCGCAGGAGGTGCTGACGCAGACGACCTCCTATACGCCGATCAACAATGAGGCGCAGCCGAAGGTCGACGCCTCCGTCGCCGCCTTCCTGACCAACACGCCCGATCGCCAGAGCCAGGGCTACAAGCAGAACATCAAGTTCTGGGTCGAGAACTTCCAGGCGGCGCAGGAGAAGTGGTCGGCGATGATGGCCGGCAACTAAGGGGCGAACGGAGACAAAGGTCGTGAGCGCGTCCGATTCCACGATCCAGCCCGCCGCCCTAGGGTGGCCGGGACGGGCGTGGAGGCCGTACGCGCTCGCGCTGCCGGCGCTCATCCTGCTCATCGCGGTGATCGGCTATCCGCTGCTCACCATCGTGCTGCGCAGCCTATCGGAGCCGGAATGGGGCGTGCAGAACTATGCCTGGTTCTTCGGCGCGCCCGTCAATCTCACGGTTCTGCGGCGGACTTTCACCATCTCGGCCTGGGTGACGCTGGTGTGCGTGGTCTCGGCCTATCCTTACGCCTATCTCATGACTGCGGTCGGACCGCGCGTCCGGTTGATGCTGGTGCTTTGCGTGCTGATCCCGTTCTGGGTGAGCGGGGTGGTGCGCACGTTGTCATGGGTGATCCTGCTGCAGGATTCGGGCGTCATCAATTCGCTGCTGCGCGCGGCTGGCTTCAGCGGCGTCAAGCTGATCCGCACCCAGACCGGCGTGGTGATCGGCATGGCGCAGGTGCTTTTGCCATTCATGATCCTGCCGCTCTATTCGGTCATGAAAGGCATCGACCTCAGGCTAATGCGAGCGGCGCGGAGCCTCGGCGCGTCACCGTTCCGCGCGTTCTTCACCGTCTACCTGCCGCTGTCGCTGCCGGGCGTCCATGCCGGTGCCATCATCGTCTTCATCCTGGCGCTGGGCTTCTACATCACGCCGGCGCTGCTCGGCGGCCCGCGCTCGACCATGCTGTCGACGCTGGTGCAGACGCAGGTGCTCAGCCTGCTGCAATGGGGCCGTGGCGGCGCGATGGGCGTGGTGCTGCTCGTCGCCACCTTCCTGCTGCTGGCGCTGGCGGCGCCGGTGATGCGCTCCAGGCACCGGGAAGCGGGGCGACGCTGATGGAGATGAAGCCCCTCACGCGCGTCGTCCTCGGGCTCGTCTGCCTGCTGGTGGCGATATGGCTGGTGGCGCCGACGCTCGTCGTCGTGCCGATGTCGTTCAACGCCAACAAGTCGCTGGCGTTTCCGCCGCAAGGCTTCTCCTGGCAATGGTACCAGAACTTCGCCACCAGCCCGGAATGGTCCACCAGCTTCCTGAACTCGCTCAAGGTTGCCTCGTTGGTGGCGGTGCTGGCGACGGTGCTCGGCACGCTGGCGGCCTTTGGCCTCGACCGCATGAAGGCGCGGCCGGCCAACCTTTTGCGGATGCTGATGCTGACGCCGATGGTGGTGCCCGGCGTGGTGCTGGCCATCGGCATTTATGCCGTCTATCTCGACACCCACCTGGTCGGAACGATGCTGGGCTTCGTGCTTGCCCACACCATCCTTGCGCTTCCTTTCGTGCTGATCGCCGTCTCAGCCAGTCTCGAAGTGTTCGACAGGCGGCTGGAGACGGCGGCGGCGAGCCTCGGCGCCGGTGCGCTGACGACGTTCCGCACGGTAACGCTGCCGCTGATCCTGCCCGGCATCCTATCCGGCCTGCTGTTCGCCTTCGCCACCTCCTTCGACGAGATCGTCGTGTCGCTGTTCATCACCAATCCCTACCTGAAGACATTGCCCGTGCAGATCTTCTCTTCCATCACGCGCGACGCCGACCCGACGGTCGCCGCGGTCGGCACGATCCTTTTGTGCGCCACCACGATCCTGATCGGTGGCGGCATGCTTCTCCTTGGCCGCGAGCGGAAGGGACGCCAATGAACCCAAGGCAGGCGAGCAAGGGCGCGGCGATCGACCTGGAGTCGATCAGCAAGGCCTATGGCGGCTTCAAGGCGCTGGACGGCGTCTCGCTTCGCATCGAGCCCGGCGAATTCATGACGCTGCTCGGGCCAAGCGGCTCCGGCAAGACGACGACGCTCAACGTCATCGCCGGCTTCACCGATGTGACCAGCGGCAAGCTCCTGGTCGGGGACAAAAGCGTGGTCGGCGTGCCGGCGCACAAGCGCAACATCGGCGTCGTCTTCCAGCACTACGCGCTGTTCCCGCACATGACGGTCGGCCGCAACGTGGCCTATCCACTGACGTTGCGCGGCGTCGGGCAGGATGAGCGCAAGGCGCGGGTGACGCGGGCGCTCGACATGGTCAAAATGGGCGACTTCGCGCATCGCTACCCTAGCGAATTGTCGGGCGGCCAGCAGCAGCGCGTGGCGCTGGCCCGCGCCATCGTCTTCGACCCCCCGCTGCTGTTGATGGACGAGCCGCTCGGCGCGCTCGACAAAAAGCTGCGCGAATGGCTGCAGCTTGAGATCAAGCGCATCCATCGCGAGCTCGGCACCACCTTCGTCTATGTCACGCACGACCAGGAAGAGGCGCTGGTGCTCTCGGACCGCATTGCGGTGTTCAATCGCGGCCAGATCGAGCAGGTCGGCACCGGCCGGCAGCTCTACGACGAACCGGCGACGCTGTTCGTCGGCCGCTTCATCGGCGACTCCACGGTGTTGCGCGGCGAGGCGCGGAGCGACGGCACGAGCACCGCGCTCAGCATCGCCGGCGAGACGGTGACGGCGCCAAGGCGCATCAACGGGGAGGCCAGCCCGGTGATGCTGCTGCGTCCAGAAAAGCTGGCCATCCGCCGGCCCGGCCACAACGGGGCAAATGGCGCCAACCGGCTGCCGGGGACAATTGCGGAAGCCATCTATCTCGGCTCAGGATCGAAATACGAAGTCAGGCTCGCCGACGGCTCCACGGCGATCGTGCGCTCGCCGCTAACCGGCGACAGCTTTGGGCTGGGAGAGCAGGTGGAGCTTTGCTTCGACGGCGCCGACGCCAAGCTTTTGGCCGACGACAGCGCCGCCGACACGACGCTGACCTGATCCCGATCAATCCGCCAACCAATCCGGAAGTCATCCCATGCAAGCCAAGCGCAACGGCGACATATCGTTCTGGTATGCGGATATCGGCGGGGTTCCCGCGCCGCGGCCGCCCTTGCCCGGCGATATCGAGGCCGATGTCGCCATCGTCGGCGCAGGCTACACCGGCCTTTGGACCGCCTACTATCTGAAGAAGGCGAGACCGTCGCTGCGCATCGCGCTGATCGAGCGCGAATTCGCCGGCTTCGGCGCGTCGGGCCGCAATGGCGGCTGGCTGTCGGGCGGCTTCACCTGGTCGCGCGAGAAATATCTCAAGACCTCGACCCGGCGAGGTGTCAGCGCCATGCAGGCGGCCATGGCCGGCTGCGTCGACGAGGTGATCCGGGTGGCGGCCGCTGAGAGCATCGATGCCGACATTCGCCGCGTCGACAATCTGACGGTGGCCACCAACCCGGCGCAGCTCGAACGCGCCCGCGAGGAGTGCGAGACGATCCGCGCCTGGGACGTCGATCCGAACCGCGTCGAGATGCTCGATCAAGCGGCGACCCGGGCGCGCATCAATGTCCGCAACGTCCTTGGCGGCTTCGTCGTCCATGGCCAGGCGCGGGTGCAGCCGGCCAAGCTGGTGCGCGGCCTTGCCGCCGCCGTCGAGCGGCTGGGTGTGCCGATCTACGAGAAGACGACGGTGACCGCCACCGCCAAGGGCTGCGTGACGACCAACCGCGGCACGGTGCGGGCAGAAACCATCATCCGCGCCACCGAGGGTTTTACGGCTGGCATTCCCGGCGAGGAACGGACCTGGCTGGCCCTCAACAGCGCGCAGATCGTGACCGAGCCGCTGTCGCCTGAACTGTGGCGCGCGATCGGCTGGGAAGGGCATGAGCTGCTCGGCAGCGCCGCCCATGCCTATTGCTATGCCCAGCGCACGCGCGAGGGGCGCATCACCATGGGCGGGCGCGGCGTGCCCTATCGCTACGGCTCGCGCACCGACGTCAACGGCCAGACGCAGCAGGCGACGATCGACCAGCTGCATCAGATCCTGACGACGCTGCTGCCGCAGACGGCGGGCTGCCGCATCGAGCATGCCTGGTGCGGCGTGCTCGGCGTGCCGCGCGACTGGTGCACGACGGTTGGCCTCGACCCGACGACCCGCATCGGCTGGGCCGGCGGCTATGTCGGGCTCGGCGTCTCTAGCTCCAACCTGTCGGGGCGCACGCTCGCCGACCTGATCCTTGGCCAGGACACGGAGCTTACGCGCCTGCCTTGGGTCAACCGCAAGGTGCGGCGCTGGGAGCCGGAGCCCTTCCGCTGGCTCGGCGTGCACTCGATGTACCAGCTCTACCATCTCGCCGATCGCCGTGAGGCCGCCGGGCTTTCGCACACCTCGAAGCTTGCCGCCCTCGCCGACGCCATCACCGGCCACTAGAGCGTTTCGCAATTGCGGACAGGAAACAGCTGCTTGCTTTTCCTGGAATCGCTTTGACCCATGGAGCCCAACTTGATCGACCTTTCGACCTTCCACGACCTCGCCACGGCCCTTATCGGGGCGTTCTCACCCAAGCCGACCTCCATTGAGGGAGGTCAGGTCGAGGCGGTGCGCTCGCTCTTCCGGTCGCCTGACGGGACCATCGATATCGGCATCTGGGAGTGCACGCCCGGCCGCTTCACCGCCGATCGTTCCGGCTCGTCGGAGATCTGCCATATCATTTCCGGCCGCGCTGAAGTGAGCCGTGCCGACGGCAAAATGCGCGAACTCGGACCGGGAGACCTGCTCGTCCTGCCGCAAGGGTGGAAGGGCGAATGGCTGATCCACGAGACGACACGCAAGCTCTACATGATCCAGAGCGCCGGCTGAATGGCGAGGTCGATCTTCCGAGCCGAAAGACGCAGGTTAGTGATCGATCGGCCCCTTGGGTGAGACAAGGGTCGTGCCGGCAGTAGTCGGGCGCTCGATCATGCGGCGTACGCGCGGCGGCTCCTCGCCGCTGTGAAGCGCGCGGATGCGCTCGCCGACCACGGCGTCGGCATGGGTGGCACGCCTGTTGTGACGGATGTACTCGACCCAGGTCGGCGTGTGGTAGTGCTCGATCCAGATGCCTGGATTTTCAAGATCGCGGGCAAGCGTCCAGTTGCGGGCGCCGTCGCGGCGGCGGATGCGCCCGCGTTCGGCCATGGTGGCGAGGAATTCCGGCTCGTCCTCCGCGCGGATGACGTATTCGATCATAATGGCGATCGGGCCGCTGCGCGGCTTCAAGTCGAGCGCCAGCATCGGCTCCTTGAACCTGTTGAGTGGATCGAGGTTGAGGACGGTCTGCTTCGGCAAAGGCAGGAAGAAGCCAATCGCGCCACCCGCCAGCATGGCGATGGCGGCCGCCATCAACGCAGCCTCGGCGCCATGGGCGTCGGCGACGACGCCCCAGATCCAGCTGCCCAGGGCAATGCCGCCGAAGGTCGCCGTCTGGTAAATCGACAGCACACGGCCCACCACCCAGCGCGGCGTCGACATCTGCACCGTGACGTTGAAATGCGAGAGCGCGATCACCCAGCAGGCACCGCCGACAAGCAGGCCGGCCGACGTCTGCCAGGCATTGTGGCTGACGGCAGCGTTGAAGGCGCAGAGCGCAAAGCCGGCAAAGGCGGCGCGCACCATCGTTTCGCTGGAGAGCAACTGCCTCAGCCGCACGCTGATCAGCGCGCCGCCGACCGCGCCGATGCCGAAAGCGCCGAGCATGATGCCATAGGTCAAGGCATCGCCCTTGACGACGTCGCGCGCCACCAGCGGCAGGAGCGCCAGCACGGCGCCGGCGCTGAAGCCGAAGGCCGAGCCTCTCGCCAGCACCTTGCCGATATTGGGCGACATCGCGACGTAGCGCAGCCCCGCGCCCATCGCCGCGCCGAGTGCCTCGCGCGGCAACGTCGGCGCGGGTACTTCCGGCTTCCAGCGGAACAGCACGACGATCAGTCCGATATAGCTGACGGCATTGGCGGCAAAGGCGGCGGCTGCACCCGCGGCGGCAACGATGACGCCGCCGATCGCCGGGCCAACGCTGCGTGTGATGTTGAAGCCCATCGAGTTGAGCGCGATCGCCGCCGGCACCTTGGCGCGGGGCACCATGTCGCCCACCGAGGCCTGCCATGACGGGCTGTTGAGCGCCGTACCGCTGTCGATCAGGAAGGTAAAGGCAAGCAGCGTCCAAGGTGTCATCCAGCCGAACCAGGTGAACACGGTGAGCAGCGCCGAGACGACCAGCATGAACGACTGCGCCACCAGCATCACCTTGCGCCGGTTGAAGCTGTCGGCGATGGCACCGGCAATGAGCGCGAACAGCATGATCGGCAAGGTGGTCGAGGCCTGGACCAGCGCCACCTGGTAGGAGGAGGTGGCGATCGTGGTCATCATCCATGCGGCGCCGACGCCCTGGATGAGGCCGCCGAAGTTCGAAACAAGGCTGGCCGACCAGACGGCGCGGAAGATGCCGTGCCGGAACGGCGCCAGCGCCGAGACGCGTTCGCTGTCCGGCTCGTCGTCGATCATCCGTGCTGTCCCGCTTCACATGTCGTTGGCCCAGCCGACGCGGATGTCCATCTCCGGAGATGGAGCATGGCGACGCGGGGCGGACCCTTGCCTGAAAAAGATTATGCTCCAACAACAGGATAGCGAGGCAAAAATACGTCCTGGCGCGGCTAAGCCAATGGTCTGGCCGCCTTGGACCAACCGCTGCTCAATGCGCGCGCGCATCCGCGGCGGCCGCATGCAGCGCCTGGGTCAGGCTGTCCGCCGTCTCGCCGCCGGCATTGAGGCGCAGGAACAGTTCCATGCCGACGAGGCGCAGCCTCGAGGCCTCGTCGCGCTTTGCCAGGTCGACAAGGTCTTCGACGGCGGCGGCCGGCCATTTCAAGGCATCGCGCAGATAGCCGCCGCGCAGCAGGCCCTGGCTACCCTGGGTGAAGCCCGACGAGATCTCGAAACCTTTCTTCGGCGCGTAGACATTCTCGCGCGGCAGGTGCTTTTCGGCGACCTTCTTCAAAAGCCACTTGCCGGTCCTGCCGCGCAATTTCTGACGCCTCGGCAAATGGATCGCGAAATCGATCAGCCGGTTTTCGAGGAAGGGAACCCTGAGTTCCACCGAGGCAGCCATGCTCAGCCTGTCGTGTCGGTTGAGCAAGTCCTGCAGATGCGAATAGAGATCGTAGAGGCAAGCTCCGAGGAAGGCGCGATCGCCGAGCGGCGTCACTGGCTCAAGCCGGTCGAATATCCTGGTCTGGAGGAAGTTGAGTTCCGGCGACAGCGCCCTGAGCACGAGATTGCGCTCCGAGGCGGAGCTATTGCCGGTCGATGTCTTGAAGGGCGCATGGCGCATGCGCCCGAATTTGCGATCGAGCCAGCGCCGCGAGCGGAACAGCCGTCCCGGCCATGACCATGCGCGCCAGGGCCGCATGCTTTCGGCCTGCCATTTGTAGCCGCCGAAAAGCTCGTCGGCGCCTTCGCCGGTAAGCAGCACCTTGACGCCGTCGGTCCGGCATTGCTCGGCAAGCGCCAGAAGCCCGACATGGCTTGCGTGCCAGCCGTCGCTCTCAAGATGCCAGACCGCTTTCGGCCAGAGCTCGAGGAACCGGTTCCTGTCGACCGGCACCCGGCGCAGGGGGACGCCGGCGCGACGGCCGGTCCGTTCGGCGTTTTCCGCCTCGCTGCGGCCAAGCCGGGGATCGACGACATAGCCGTGAATCTCCGGCCTGAAGCGCTTCGACAGCGCCGTAATCAGACCGGAATCGACGCCGCTGCTACAGGCCGTGGCGATGCTGGCGTCGGCGATGCAGTGGATATCGACGCTGTCCTCGATCAGCGCTTCGAGCCGCGCCATATGCTCGTCGTCGGAGGTCCGGTCGCCGATGATGCGCGCCGCCTCCAGCACGTCGAGGACGTGCCAGAAGCAGCGCTTCTCGATGCCCGCTTCGGTGATCTTCCAGAGGCCGGCCGGTGGCAGCCGTTCGATGCCGTCGAACAGGCTGTGGCTCGAATCGCGGTGCTGCCAGGCGAGCCGCAAGGTGATCTCGCGCGCATCGATGCGGCGGGCAAAACCGTCGCTGGCGAGGATCGCCTTGTCCTCGGAAGCGAACAGGATCCGCTCGGCCGTCTCGGCCACCGCCATCGGCTTGATGCCGAGGCGGTCGCGGGCGAGCCACAGGGCGTTGTCGCGCGCGTCGAAGTAGGCAAAGGAAAACATGCCGTCGAACAACGGCACGGCCTTTTCAGGACCCCAATGATGCAGGGCCTGCAGAACCACTTCGGTGTCGGAGACGCTGCGGAAAACGCAGCCTTCCGTCTCGATCGTCTGGCGCAGCGAGCGGTAGTTGTAGACCTCGCCATTGTAGGCGAGCACGCCCTCGCCGCATGCGGTCAGCATCGGCTCGCGGGCGGCGGGCGAGGGATCGATGATGGCAAGCCGGCGGTGCCCCAGGGCGAGCCGGCTGCTGCTCCAGCTGTCGTGGTCGTCCGGTCCGCGATGCGCCAGCGCCTGCATCATGCGGGCGATGTCCGACAGGTCGCCGGCGCCGATCGGGTCGCGCTTTCGCCAGACGCCGGCTATTCCGCACATGGCCTGCCGGCCGGTTTAGTCTGCCCCATGATTTTCGAAGACCGCCTGAGACCAGTGGCGCCCACGCCGCGCAATTCACAATCTAGCCGCAACAGGGCTGCCCGCAAGCCGTCCGGTGAGCGCAAGGAGTAGGCACTCCGCCTCCCGCCTCAGAAGCCGTGCTCGATACGCTCGAAGATGACGTTGGTGAAGGCCGATATCTGGCCGCCGATGAACGGGCCGGTCAGTGCCACCACCAGCATGATGGCGACGATCTTCGGCACGAAGGTCAGGGTGATTTCCTGGATCTGGGTCAGCGCCTGGATCAGCGCGATGCCGATGCCGACCGCCATTGCCACCAGCACCACCGGCGCGGAAGCGGTCAGCACCGTCCACACCGCGTACTGGACGATATCGAGCGCGTCGGCCTCGTTCATGCGTTGTGACCCAAGCCGGTCGCTAGCTGGCCGGCTTGATCGTGACGCCGGGGCCGACAGCGACTTCCGTGCCGTTCTGCAGCACCGCGATAAGACCACTGCTGGCCAGGCGCACGGAGGCCACCGTGCCCGACGTCTTGCCGTCAGCGGATGTGATCGAACGGCCGATCAGCGCATCGGCCTGCGACAGGGCCGAGGACTGCATGATCTGGTCGAGCTTGGTGTTGGTCTGCACCGATTGCTCGACCTGCGAGAAGGTGGCGAGCTGGGCGACATACTGCGTCGAGTCCATCGGCTTTGTCGGATCCTGGTTCTTCATCTCGGCGATGAGGAGCTTCAGGAACGACTGGTAATCGACGGCGGTCTTGGAGGTCGACGTGGTGGTCGAATTGGCACCGGTCGGTATGGCGGTCGTCATGTCCACGTTCATCAGTATCGAGCTCCCACGGCCATTGGGCGCGGCGCGCCCGGAACATCGTCGTTGCCGCCAAGCGCGCGGCGTTCGAGCGGATAGAGCGCGCGGATCGCCTTCAACGCCTCATAGATATGGTCCTCGCCGACCATGCGGTCGATCTGCTTCAGCGCACTGCAGATTTCGGCGTCCTCGAAGCTCGCCAGCAGCATGGGCAGCGAGCGTCGGAACATGTCACGCGCCTCCGACGCGCCCGACGGGTTCATCAGCATGACCTGCAGGATGAAGTAGAGCTGCCTGAGCGGAGTCGACGCCTGGTCGGCCTGGATGACGTGGCTTTCGAGCAGGAACTGCACGTCGTTCATCAGCTCGATCGTGACCTTGCGGTCGACGCGGATGACGGCGCCGTTGATGTAGATCTTCTCGTTCGGCTTCAGCGATATCTTCAGCGTGTTGGTCATTGAATGCCATCCCGGATGATCTGGGACACCTCGATCAGGCCCTCGAAATTGTTGGTGCGGCCCTGGCGGATGTCCTCGGCCTCGCGCAGCAGCCACAGGCCGATGGAGATCAGGTTGGCGCGCAGTTCCTTGGGCAGGGCGTTGTCGCTGGAGCCGAGATCCTCGACGAAGGTGGTCCAGATGCGGTTGGTGAAGTGCAGCGCCTCGATCGCTTCCATGGAATCCTGGCCGACCGCGGCCGCGGCCGACAGCATGTCGATCGAGCGGGTGAGCAATTCCCGCTCGCGGTCCTTGGCGTCGGTGACGGAGTCGGTCTGGATGTCGGCGTAGGAGAATTGATACATCGTCGGGGCTCTGCCGTTCCGGTGGAAGTTTTCAGGTCAGGTAATTCAGCAGGCTGAGCTGCTGCAGGCGCGCGGTCAACGCGAAAGAGGTCTCGATATGCTGCGTCAGGTCGGCGACGCGGGTCGCGGCCTCGGCGGGATCGACGCCCTCGAGATCGATGATATGCTTCTCGAACAGGTCGACCTGGGTCTTCATGCGGTCGCTGGCGTCGGAGACACGTTTCTGGGTTAGGCCGACCTCCGAGCGCACCTGGACGATGCCGCCGATGGCCTCGCCGACCAATGTCTGGGCGCGGCTGACGACGGTGTTCTTGGCGGCATCGCTGATGTTGCCGGAGAACAGGTTGGCGACCATCGCCGCCGCCATGGCGAGCTTGCGGATGCCGTCCTCATTGGCGCTGACCGAGGTCTGCGTGGTTTCGTTCAGCGCGATGCGGCTGGTGATCTGCTCGTCGGTGGCGTTCGACCAGGTGCCTTGCCAGCCCGAGCCGAGGAATTGCGGCTCGATGCTGGTGGTGATGAAGTCGTCCATCTGGGCGGCAGTGATGTTGGCCGCGGCCGGGTCGCTCTGGGTGAAGCCGAAATAGGCGACGAAGGAGGCGTCGAAAGCGGCCTTGGCGGGCGAGCCGGCGGCGGTGAAATCGTCGACCGGCTTGACGTCGGTGTTGGTGCCGGCGAACAGATACTCGCCATTCACGCTGGTGTTTAGGATGCCGGTCATCTGCTGCAGCGCCGACGCGCCGGCCTGCTGGGTGATGCTGGTCGAGGAATCGCCGGACACGGCGCTGGTCAAGGCCGAAAGAAAGTTCTGCGCGACGTCGGAGAGCTGGCCAAGCGCATCCTGCGTCGATGTCAGCCGGGCGGCGACCAGCGCGTTGGAATCGATGATGCCGTTCAGCCGGTCGAGATCGCGCTGGAAGGTCACGGCCTGGGTCGTGCGCCCGCCGAGCGCCAGGCCGACATCGGCGACCTTGCCGGTCGTTGACTCCTTCGTCGCCTTGACCAGATCGGACTGCATGCGCATCTGCTGGTAGCGCATGGCGTTGGATATTGCGGCTGAGGAGACGGCTGTCGCTTTCATCGATTATCCCACGGCATTCATCAGGGCGTCCAGCATGTCGTCGACGGTCTTCATCATGCGGGCGGAGGCCTGGTAGGTGTGTTCGAGGTCGAGCAGCAGCGACATTTCCTGATCGACATTGACGCCAGTGTCGTTGGACAGCGCCTCGGCCGTGCGCGTCGCCAGCGCCTCCTTGGCGTCGGCGGTGGTCGAGGCCTGCTGGCGCACGCCTTCGAACCAGCCGATCGAGTTGGCGGCGTAGTCGGCGACGCTGGATGTCGCCGTGATACCGGCGGCGGCATCGAAAGCCATCGGCTGGTCGAGCCGGTCGCCATAGGCGATCAGGAGGTTGGCGTAGGACGAGCCGGAAGTGTTGAGGACATAGGCAGCGCCATTGGCGCCGCCGTCGCGCAGCAGCGCCGGGGTCATGGCGGCGTTGACGCTGATCGAGCCGGCAAGGCCGTCGACCAGCGTGCCGGCGGCGGGAATGCCGGGCGCGCCGGACCAAGTAAACAGGCCGGCGGCATCGGGCTGCGACGAGGAGGTCTCGGCAAAGGCGGTGATGAGCCCGCGGGCGGTCTCGTCGAGCTGGCTCTGCATGGTGGCGGCGACGCCGTCGCGCAAGGTGATCAGGCCGGCGAGCTTGCCGACGGCGCTGGTATTGCCGCCGCTGCCGGCCGAGAGCGGCACGTTGTCGATGGAGATGGTGTTGCCGGGAGTGCCGGCGGTGTAGCCGGACGAGGGCGTGAAGGTCACCGAGCGCGGCACCGTCTCGAACAGCGTCGTGCCGTCCGTGGTGGTGATGACCATGTCGTTGTCGCCGCGCGTGAAGGTCGAGACGGGAACATATTCGGCGATCTTCTTCAGGATCGCGTCGCGCTGGTCGAGTGCGTCGGACACGTCGGTGCCCGAACGGGTTCCGGAAATGACGGCCTTGTTGGCGTCCTGGAACTGGCTGAGCAGCTTGTTGAGGTCATCGACCGCGGTGGCGATCTGACCGTCGGTCTGGGTGCGGAAATCCTGGATCGCCTGGGTGCCGTCATTCAGCGAGCGCACGACGTCCCTGGCCGCGTCGATGACGCTGGCGCCCAGATTCTGGTTGGACGGCGTCGTCGCGTAGAGTTGCAGCGCCTGCTGCAGATTGGCGATCGCGGTCGAGGGCGAGGACGCGTTGTCGACGCCGTTGACGGCCAGCTCCAGCTGGTCCATACCGCTGTAAAGCGCGCTCTGGCCGCTCCATGCGGAGAGCGCGCTCAAATTCTGCCGGAACAGGAGGTCGTTGGCCGCCCGCTGGATCTCCACCGAGCGGGCGCCCGGCGCCGTGCTGGTGACGACAGCCGTGCGGCGGGCATAGTCGCTATTGGAAGCATCGGCGACATTGCGCGAGACGATGCTGGTCTGCTTCGAGGTGGTCAGGAGCGCCGACTGTGCGATGCTCAAGGCGGAGGTCAGCGACATGCGGGTCTTTCACGGGCCGGGGCCCGACAGTTATCTCTTCAGGTTGACAAGGACATCCATCAGGTCGGAACCGGTCTGGAAGACTTTCGAATTGGCGGTGTAGCTGCGCTGCGCCGCGATCATGTTGGTCAGTTCCTCGGCGATATCGACGTTGGAATTTTCCAGCGCGCCGGAGACGATCGAGCCGAGCTTGCCTTCATTGGCGAAGCCGATGCGCACCGCGCCGGAATCGGTGCTCTGCGCGTAGACGTTGCCAGGCAGGGCGGTGAGCCGGTCCGGGCTCGTCACGTCGGCCAGCGGGATCTTGTAGAGCGGCTTGGTGGAGCCGTCCTCATACTGTGCGTAGATGATGCCGTCCTGGCCGATCTGGATTTTCTCGATCGTGCTCGGCGCGTTGCCGTTGACCTCGGCCTCGGAAACCGTGAAGCCGGTGCCGAGCTGGGTCAGCTTCGACATGTCGAGGTCGAGGGTGGAGCCGTTCGGCACGGTGAAGGAGATGCCGGTGGTGGCGCCGGTGAGCTTGCCGGTGGTGGTGTCGAAAGTCAGGTTGGCCGAGGCCAGCGCGCCGCCGGTATAGGGGAAGGACGTGCCGGCCGTGGCCTTGGACTGGTCGAAGACCGAGACCTCCCAGGCGCCTGAGCCGGTGTTGGTGAAATAGACGTCGAGCAGCACCTTGTTGCCGAGATTGTCGTAGGCGACCAGCGACGACTTCGAGGTGTATTCAGCGGTCGCGCTGTTGCTGGACGGCAAGGCGCCCGCAGGCGGGGTGGCACCCGCCGGCAGATTGCCGCTGAAGACGCCTTCGGTGCTCGGCGTCGCGGTCATTTCCTGGTCGGAGATCTGCACGGGCTCCAGGCCCTCGAAACCGTTGGCCGTCGCCGCAGGATCGCCATTGGCGTAGCTGTAGGCCATCAGCTGATAGCCGGCGGCATTGACCAGCCTGCCCTGGGCGTCGGCGACAAAGGCGCCGGCGCGGGTCAGATAGGGCGTGCCGCTCGGATCCTGCACGACAAAGAAGCCATCGCCGTTTACGGCAAGGTCGGATACCGAGGTGGTGTATTGCAGCACGCCTTGCGAGCTGATGGCGGAGCGGATCGTCGTCGTGACGCCGCCCGAATTGTAGGCGCCGCCGGTGCCCGGCATGATCAGCGTCGAGAATTCGGCGGAGGAGCGCTTGTAGCCCGTAGTGTCGGAGTTGGCGATGTTGTCGGCGACCGTGGACAGGCGATTGGCCTGCGCGTTCATGCCGGAGACGCCGGTCCGCATCATTCCGTAGAGGCTCATCGAAACGTCTCCTCAATACCCACGACGGTGGGGCCCATGACAGTGGCCGCGAGCCTATGCCGCGTGTCTTGCGCGAGGCTGGCGCGGGTTTCGGCCATCAGAACACCAGCCGGTAGCCGAGGAAGCGCTTGGAATCGATCGGATCATGGCCGAGCTTTTCGCGCAGCTTCTTGCGCAGCTTGCTGATGTGGCTTTCCACCACGTTCTCCTCGACCTCTTCGTCGAAGATGCCGTAGATGGCGTTGAATACCTGGGTCTTGGTGACCCGTCGGCCGCGGTTGCTGGCGAGATATTCGAGGATGCGTCGCTCGCGGCGCGGCAGAGGCAGCGGCTCGCCGTCGATCTCCGGATCACGGCCGTCCATGAAGATGCGCATCGAGCCGACCTCGGTATAGGTCACGTCCTCATGCGCGCGGCGGCGGATGGCGGTGATGCGGGCCAGAATCTCGCGGATGTGAACCGGCTTGCGGATGACGTCGTCGACGCCGCTCTCGAACAGCCGCAGCGTGTTTTCGAGCGAGTGCTGTTCGCTGAGCGCGATCACCGGTGCGCCGGTGCGGTCGCGGATCTGTCGCGGCGAGATCGCACCCTCGCGGCAGTCGCCGATGAGGAAGGCCCTGACCGAGCGCAGATCGGTGTCGGCGGCCGAGCTCACCCACTCCCCGAACTCGCTCGGCGCGAAGCCCGCGCTGGCGACCCCCTCGCGATCGAAAAGTGAGCTGTAGCCTTCAGTTACGAGCTCACGCTCGTCTACGATCACGATCATCGGCCCGCCCTCCGAATCATCTCATTTGCCCCGTGGAAGGAGGCGTAACCGGTGGCGGGAATCCTGAACAACCGTCATTTCTTGTAGCTATTTTCTTGGGAGTTTTTTGGGGACCCGAAAATAAGCGCGGTCGCATGGGTCTATCGACTGTGTGTCGACGCTTGCCGTTTCGAGCGAAGCGGCAGGCGCCGCGAGGTCAGAAAGATCCTGTGCGCCCGTGAGTGACCATGCATCTATGGATTGCAGAAGGCGCGGGCGTTGGGCGTCCATTTGCCGAAGCCGGTGGCGACCATGTTGGCGATGACGCGACAGACATAGACCTTCTGCGCGGGGTCGTTGTCGGGGCCGGCGTGATAGCGGGCCACCGCCATCGACCAGGTCACGTGGCGGGCATGCAGGCTGGCCAGGAAGCGCGCCGCGTAGTCGACATTCTGGCGTGGGTCGAGCATGTCGTCGACGCTGCGGAAATGCGACGCGTGATAGTGATGGTTGATCTGCATGCAGCCGAGATCGATCAGCGTCTTGCCCTCGCGGCGGGCGTTCTCGAACGTCGCCATGGCTTCGGCACGGCTCCGCGGAAAAACAGCTTTTCCTTCTATATTCATAGCGTTAGGCTGGAGGCTGCCCTTGTTTCCGGTTTCCGTCAGGCCAACCGCATAGAGGATGCCGGCCGGCACGCCGTAGCGGTCGGCGGCGCGCAGGATCTCGGGTTCGCAAGGATTGGCGGCGGCGCTCGCGGCGCTGATGGCGGCGCTAGATAAACATGCCGTCGCCAGTGCGCTCGCGAGCAGGCGAAGCAGCGCGGCCGCTGTCCGGTGTGTCATTGCTGTTGTTCCTTCCCGGCTGCTGACCGCCGGAGCCGGCATTGTTGCCGCTCGAGTTGCCGGGCTGAAAGGCGGATTGCTCGCGGCCTGGCGACATCGGCAGCGAGCTGTTGGCGTCGACGCGCGCGGCGGCTGGCGTTGCTATCGAAGGTTGCATCACCGTGACCGTGTCGACGTCGAAGCCAAGGTCGCGCAAGGACCTGGTGATCGCCTCGCTGTCGGCGGTGAGACGGCGGTGCGCCTCGTGCGTTTCCGGCTTCAGCTCAATCGAAAGTTGGTCCCCGGAAAGCCGCAGGCTGGCGGTGACCATGCCGAGTTCGGCAGGGTGAAGCTCAATCTTCAATATATGTGTCGGAATGGCAACAGAAGCGGCCGGTTGCGAGCCTGTCGAGGTGGTCGAAAACGCCTGCGGCAGACCCTTGTCCGAGGCCAGCGCGTCGATCAGCGCCGATGCCGTCTGACTTAGCGGGTTCTGCGCCGGAGCCGGGAAGCTCTGCTCGGCGACGACGTCGATGCGTGCGGCCGACGATGACTGCTTTGCCTGTTCCGAAGGCGTGGCCGAACGGATCGCGTCAAGGGCTTTCGACGACGGCGCAGATCGCTTTGCCGGCGATGCCGGCACGTCCGCGGGCGTCTGGTCCTCCGGTGGCGATGCGGCTCCATCGTCCCGGCGCGGCAGGTCCTTGAAGACGGCTCTGATGGCTTCCGGCTGCCGGAGCTTCCCGGGGAAGTCTTCGGCGCTCGCGGCGCGCTCGGATCGCGAGAATGCACCGGGATCAGGGATCTGGAGGCCGGGCGTTGCGTCCGATTTCTTCAAGGTGGAGAGCAACTGAGCCGGCGGCTGGCCGTCCGGCGCCGGCTCACTCGCCTGGCCATCGCCGGCGTCTTCCTGTCCGCCCGCCTTGGCCGACGCCTGGAAGCGGCCGATATCGTTGAGCGCCATCAGCAATGGCAGGCTGTCCTGAAGTGGGCTCGCATTTGCGCTCCGCGCGGCCGTGTCGGTCTCCTTCGAGGCCTTGTCCGTATCAGTATCGGCATCGCTGTCGACGGCCTTGCCGGCTGGCGGCTTTGGCGCGGCGGTCGTCGCCGTAGCGTTGCCGTCAGGCTGCGCCTTGCCGGCGTTGGCAAACGCCCGCCGGTTCCATCGCGCATCGTGGGGTCCAGTCTCGGCCGGTTGCTGGTTTTCCTGGGCGGACTGCTTTTCGGCGTCGCGCAGCAGGTCGCCGAAGCTCGTGGCCTCGTTCTTCGCCGCCGGCGCCGCCGACTTGGACGTCACGTTTGTGGAGACAAGTCCCGTGAGGGCATGGCCGAGGCTGGAGGTCATTTGGGAGCTGCTCCAAGCAGTTGGTCGATCTTGTTGAGTTGGCGGCGCGTCTGCAACATCGCGGCGTCGGTGGCGTCCTGCGGATCGAGGCCGGCTGACGATTCCGGCGTCGGCGAGGGCTGAGCCGCCGCCGTCCCGGCAGATGCCGCTGCCACTGCCGGCGCTTCGGCCGCGGCCGGCTCCGGCGCCGACGGCGCGGCCGTTGCCGGGGCCGGCATATCCGGGGCGAACGATGCCGAGGGCTGCGCGTCCGCCGGTTTCGTTGCGGAAGCGGAGGCCTCGACCGCCGGCTGCTCGGACATCGCGCCCTCGACCGGCGGCAAGTCAGCGTCTTCCTGTCTCTCCGCCGCAGCGATCTCGGCGGCGGGTTTCCCAGGCGCAGATTTGGCGGCGTCGGTGTCGGGCTTCTCGACGGCCGGGACCGCCGGCCGCGCGACAACTTCGCCGGCGACGGCTTGCGCGGCATCGAGCAGCGCACGGTCGCTTTCCGAGAGCTTGCCGCGATCGATCTTCTTCAGCTTGGCGCGCACATCGTCGATGGTGCTCGAAGTCACCGTGGACAGGCTGGAATAGAGCTGGGCGCGCGGGTCGTCCTCATTGCCGTTACCGTCGCGGCCTTTCTCAGCCATGGCCGAGGCGAAGGTGGAGAGCGCGGTCAGACCGTCGATCGCCGCCCGGCGGGCGATACGCAGATAGATCACCTTCTCGCGCTCGGGATCCATCATCGAGGTGATGTCGGCCAGCTTGTCCTGGCTGACCGCCATGTGCAGTTGAATGACGCCGGAGACGAAGGAATCGGCGAACTGGCTGGCATAGGGCGAGTGGAGATAGCTGGCGACATATTGGGTGGAGGCGAGTGCGAAGCGCGCCGCATCGCCCTGCTGCGCGGCAATGCCGACCGAGCGGCGAAGCGCTGCTTCCTCGACCAGCGTGCCTGGGCTGAGCAGGCGGGCATTGTCGAGCAAAGCGAGCGCCGCGGCCGGCTGTTCGGTGGCCAGCAGCGAGCCCTTGACCAGCGCCAGGAAGGCGCCGAGGTCGGTGGGCAGCGCCATCGGGTCGATCGGCTTAAGCGTTTCGATCGCCTCGGCCGGCCGGCCGTTGAGATAGCTGATGATGCCCCTGGCGATGGCGAGGCTTTGCGGGTCGGTCTCGGCACGCGAGGCGGCAGCCTCGACGGTGACGGGATTGCCGCCGCTCATGCCGTAGACGAGCAGGGCGCGAAAGTTCTTCGGTTCCTTGAAATCCGCCGCATCCGCCGCGCGCAGACGCGCATCGGTCATTTCGAGCAGCTTGGCCTGCATCGGCAGCGCCGCGTGGTCGCCGGCGGCGATGCGGTCCTGCACGAGCTGCAGCGAACGCACCAGTTGGTACGGCTGCAGGGCCTCCTCGGCAATGCCCGCCGATGGCGCCGCGGCGCTCAGCAGCAGCAGGCCGATGGCGCGGCCGATGACGGTCGCACCTCTCATCCGCCCGTCGCCATCAGGATCTCGATACGCCGGTTGGCGGCCGCCAGCGGATCGGCCGCATCCTTCGGCTGGCGGTCGGCGAAGCCCGCGACCTCGGTGATGCGGCGCTCGTCGACGCCGCCGCGCACCAGCATGTAATAGGCCGAATGCGCGCGCGCGGTGGACAGGCGCCAATTGTCGTAGGTGTCGCTGCGGAACGGCCGTGAATCGGTATGGCCGTTGATGCTGATCGTGCCTTTCTGGCTGTTGACGATGCGGCCTATCTTCTCCATGGCCAGCACCAGCTCGCGGCGCGGCAAGGCCGAGCCGATCTCGAACATGCCGAAATCCAGCTGGTCGGTGATCGAGATGACGACGCCCTTGTCGGTCGCCTCGACCGAGACGCCGTCATGCAGCTTGTCGCCCGGCTTGAAGGCTTCGGCCAGCTGCTGCTTGACCTCGGCTGCCGCCGCGACGGTGGCAGCGCTCGGCGCCTTTTCGCCGACATCGGGTCTTGCCGCCGCTTCGGCCTTCGCGGCTTCCGGCTTTGCGGTCTCGGCCTGCTCCTTGTTCTCGGTGCCTTCGCCTGCCGCCGCTTCGCCCTTAGTAGCTTCGCCTTTTGCAGCCTCGCCCTTGGCGGCTTCGACCTTCGCGGTTTCAGCCTTTGCCGTCTCCGGCTTGGCATCCGCCTTGTCGAGAGCCGTTTTCGCCAGGGGTTCGAGCGGCGCGTCGATCACCGGCGGCGTGGCCTTGACCTTCGGCACCTGAGTCTCAGCGACCTTTTCGCCAGGCTTTGCTGGATCGCCATCGATCTTGGCGCGCTCGGCGCTTGCCTCGGCGCCGGGCGCGGCAACCTGCTGCGACCAGAAGTCCGGCGCGAAGGGATCGCGGTAGGAATCGCCGCCGGAAGCGCCGGTCGCCGGGCCGGCATTCTGCGCGCCGCCTTCGCCCTTGGCGCTGACATTCTGCATCACACCGGTATCGGTGGCGATCTCCGACAGCACGGCGTACGGATCGGCAAACAAATGTTCGTCGGAAAGGTCGGAGTTCTGCGAGGCTTCCTTCGTCTGCCTGCGATCCGAGGATCCGGCCCCGCCCTTGCCGTCCTCGCCGGCCTTGCTGGCGCCGTCCTGCGGGTTGTCGGCCGTCAGCCCAACCTTGCTCGGACCGTCGCCGAGGTCCTCCAGGCCCTTGCGGCTGGAATTGCGGTCGATCAGCTCGACCGGATTGAAGTAGCTGGCGACGGCCGCCTTGGTCTGCTCGTTGGCGGCATTGATCAGCCACATGACCAGGAAAAAGCACATCATGGCGGTCATGAAGTCGGCGAAGGCGATCTTCCAGACGCCGCCATGATGACCGTCGTCGTGACCGTCATGATTGCGCTTGACGATGATGATCTCGTGCCTGGCCTCACCGGCATCGACAGCGCTCATGAGAGAACCTCGGACAGCGAAGCCGACCACTCGGCGATGCGCGTCTCGAACACCGCCTCGTCGATGACGACGGCCAGGTCGAAGCCGGGCGACTCGACGAAATCGAGCTGGGAGGCGCGCGTGTCGAGCGAGGCCGCCAGCGTTTCGAACAGGGACAGCGGACCGCGCACGGCGATGCGCACCGCCTCGGAGTCGGCGACGGCCTCGCGGATCGTGCGCGCAAGCGCGTCCAGAGAGCGCTTCTGCAGGTCATCGCTGACCATGCCGCCGATGATGCGGGCAAGGGTGGCGCCGACGAGTTCGGTGACACGCGCCTCCATGGCATCGATGCGCGTGGCGACGGCCTGGCCGACATCGCCGCCGAAGCCTTCGAGAAAGACCTTTGCCTCGTCGGCGTTGGCCTGGCGCTCGGCGTCGAGCGCGGCGTGGTGGGCAGCGGCGAGGCGCGCCTCGAGCGCCGTTTCCGCATCGGCGACCGCTTCGGCGATCAAAGTGCCGATGTCTGCCTGAGGCGCGGGTTCGTCCGGGTTGCGTTCGGGTTCGGCCGCGGCCTGCGGGTGGCCGGCGCGGGGACTGCGGGTTCCGAAATCGGGCAGAAGATCGAAGAGGGCTGCTGAGGGCATGGTCTATCCGGCGACTTCCTGGGCGGCCCATTTGCGCAGGATCTGCGCGGTGCGCTCCTCGTTAAGGTCGACCATGCGGGCGAGCCGCTCCTGCGGCGCGGGCCTGATCTTCTGGCGAAGGTCGTCAAGCGGGGTGGTGCCCGGGCGGCCGCCCGGCAGCGCGCCGGCCTGCGCGGCGGTTCCGTCGGAACCGATCGCCGCCACCGCGGGCTCGGGCGTCGGCAGCGAGCGCTGGACCTCGTCGAAGCTCGGGCCGGCGATGGCCGGCTTGGCGGACGCCGTCAGGGCCGCGGCCATCGGCCTCAAGCCGAAGAAGGCGACCAGGAACACCACGACGATGAAGGCCCCGGCATTGATCATGGTGCCGGTATATGTCCCGATCGAGGCCATGATGCCCGGCTGCTCGATCGGCTCGCCGTCGAGCCCGTCGATGAACTCGACCGCGGAGACGTCGATGACGTCGCCGCGTTTGTCGTCGAAGCCGGTGGCCGAGGCCACCATCTTCTGGATGTCGGCGACGCGCTTGGCGATCTGCTCGGGCGTGGCGTCCTTGCCGAGAATGGTCGCCAGGCGCTGCTGGTTGACGACAACGGCGATCGACATCTTGGTGACCGTATAGCCGTTGGAGACGGTAGCTATCTTCTTGGAGTTGATCTCGTAGTTGGTGATCTCCTCCTTGCGGTCGTTCTGCGAGGTCGATTGCGGTCCCTCGGTGCTGGCCGCCTGGGTCTCGGGCAGGTTCTGCTCGACGCTGGTCGGGGTCGAGGCCTGCTTCTGATTGCTGTTCTCGTTGGTGCGCACCGACTGGACGGAGCGCTCGACGCGGGACTCCGGATCGAAGATCGTCTCTTCGGTCTGGCGGGTGTCGGTGTTGACGTCGGCCTTGACGCTGGCGCGGAAATTGTCGGGGCCGAGATAGGGGGTCAGCGCGCGGCGGATGTTGTCGCCGATCTGCGCCTCGACCGTCTGCTCGACGCCCAGCGTGCGGGCCGCGCTGGTGTTGGACGGGTCGTCGCCGGCGGCCAGCAGGTTGCCATTGGAATCGAGCACCGTCACCTTGTCGGCCGCCAGGCCGGGAACGGCGGCGGCGACCAGGTGACGGATCGACATGGCGCTCTTTTCGGCGTCGATACCGGCATAGCGGATGACCACCGAGGCCGAGGGCTGCTGCTCGTCGCGGCGGAAATTGGCGCGCTCGGACATGACGATGTGGACGCGCGCCGCCTTGATGCCGGCGATCGACTGGATGGTGCGCGCGATCTCGCCCTCCAGGGCGCGCACCCTTGTGATCTGCTGCATGAAGGATGTCAGGCCGAGCGAGCCGACATTGTCGAACAGCTCGTAGCCGGCATTGGCGCTGGTCGGCAGGCCCTTCTCGGCGAGCATCATGCGAGCCTGCGCGGTGGTGCCGGCCGGCACCAGCACTGAGGTGCCGTCGGCGCCGACATCGAAGCCGATGCCGGCCTCGCCCAGCACCAGGCCGATCTGGTTCACGTCGGAGCGCTCGAGCCCGACATAGAGCGTCTCGTAGGCGGGACGGTTGAGATAGATCGAGGCCACGCCGATGACGGTCATGACGAGCACCGCGATGCCGCCCAGCATGGCGAGGCGCTTGACGCCAAATGCCCTGAGATTCGAGATGATGCTCTGGATCTGTTCCGGCACGTTCCAACGGCTCCCAGCATGACTGTCCGTCGGAACACTAGACCGCGAAGCTTGTGCGAGGATGATAGGCGGAAGGCAAAAGGCCGCGCTTGCGGCGCGGCCTTCGATGCAATGGAAAGATCAGCCGGAATATCAGCTCTTGAACAGGGCCAGGATCGACTGCGAGTTGCCGTTGGCGATCGACAGCGACTGGATCCCGAGCTGCTGCTGCACCTGCAGCGCCTGCAGGCGGGTCGATTCCTTGTTCATGTCGGCGTCGACCAGGGCGCCAACGCCCTTGTCGATCGAGTCCGAGAGGTTCGACAGGAAGCTCTTCTGGGTGTCGATGCGCGACTTGGCGGCACCGAGATAGGCCGCGCCCGTCGAGAGCTTGGCAAGCGCCGTTTCAACGCTGCCGAGCGCCGTATCGATTGCGGTGTCGGTGACCGCAGCGGCGCTCGGGTCGAAGAAGGTCGTGGCGAGAAGGCCGCCTACGATGCCGCCCGTGCCGGCAATATCGAGAACCTGCGTGTCGGCGGCCGCGACGTTGATGGTGTCGATGGCGACGGTGGTGCCGGTGCGGTTGTAGGAAGCGACGATCTGCAGGTCGGAGGCGACGAGGCCGTCGTTCTGCAGCAGGTTCGAGCCGGCATAGCTGGCATTGGTGACCGACGACTTGATCTGCTCCTGGATGGCCTTGATTTCGGTCGCGATCTTCTGCTGGTTGTCCTGGCTGGCGCCGCGGGCGGTGACCAGCTTGGCCTTGATCGCGTCGACCTGGTCCTTGATGTCGGTGATGGCGGTGTAGGCGGTGTCGACCTTGCCGGCGCCGAGGCCGAGTGCGTCCTGCACCGCCGACAGCGCCTTGTTGTCGGAACGCATGCTGGTAGCGATCGACCAGTAGGCGGCGTTGTCGGAAGCGGTGGCGACGCGGTAGCCAGTCGAGATGCGGGCCTGCGTCGTTTCAAGCGCCTTGTTGGTGGCGTTTAGGCTCTGCAGCGCGGTCAGCGCCGCGGCGTTCGTCATGATACTTGCCAAGGTACACCCCTTCTCAAAGCAGGCATGCCTTACGCATGCCGGTCAACCCGTTTGGCGGGGGCGTCATGCCTGTCGACCAACTGGTCTGCCCGTCATAAGTGAATGGTTAACCATAACTAGCGCGACATCGTTAATGGCGCGTTAAAGCCATGCTTTGGCGAGGGAAAATGACAAGGGTTTCACAAATGAAAATCGGGCCGCGCTGATGGCGCGGCCCGATGCAGATGACTGGAGTTCAGGAGGCGATCAGCCGCGGAAGAGCGACAGGATCGACTGCGAATTCCCGTTGGCGATCGACAGCGCCTGGATGCCGAGCTGCTGCTGGACCTGGAGGGCCTGCAGGCGGGTCGATTCCTTGTTCATGTCGGCATCGACCAGCGAGCCGACGCCCTTGTCGATCGAGTCCGAGAGGTTCGACAGGAAGCTCTTCTGGGTGTCGATGCGCGACTTGGCGGCACCGAGCGATGCGGCACCGGTGGACAGCTTGCCAAGCGCCGTTTCAACGCTGCCGAGCGCGGTGTCGATGGCAGTGTCGGCGACAGCGGCAGAGCTCGGATCGAAGAAGGTCGTGGCGAGAAGGCCGCCGACGATGCCGCCCGTGCCGGCGACGTCGAGGACCTGCGTGTCCGCAGCCTTGACGTCGATGGTGTCGATGGTGACGGTCGCGCCGGTGCGGTTGTAGGAAGCGACGATCTTAAGGTCGGACGCGGCGAGGCCGTCGTTCTGCAGCAGGTTCGAGCCGGCGAAGTTGGCGTTGGTGACCGACGACTTGATCTGCGCCTGGATGGCGTTGATTTCGGTCGCGATCTTCTGCTGGTCTTCCTGGCTGGCGCCGCGGGCGGTGACCAGCTTGGACTTGATCAGGTCGACCTGGTCCTTGACGTCGTTAATGGCGGTGTAGGCGGTGTCGACCTTGCCGGCGCCGAGACCGAGCGAGTCCTGTACGGCCGAGAGCGCCTTGTTGTCCGACTTCATCGAGGTGGCGATCGACCAGTAGGCGGCGTTGTCGGAGGCGGTGGCGACGCGGTAACCAGTCGAAATACGCGACTGGGTGGTCTCGAGCTGCTTGTTGGTGTTGTTCAAGCTCTGCAGCGCGGTCAGCGCCGAGGAATTGGTCATGATACTGGACATGGCTACTCGTACCTTGATTTTACACGTGTTTTTTTGACATACCGGCTTTTCCGGTATGACGGTGCGGCATCATGCCAATGATCGTTGATTGAGATCACCCGCCATCTGGGGGACTATGCTGGCAAGTCCCTACCAAAGGCCTAAACGCGACGGTTAACCGAAAATATATTGCAGGAAATCTGGGCGCGGCAGCGCGGCGCCAGTCAGGCAAGGCTGGCGATCAATATCGACAAGTCAGGTGAAGGATCGCACCAGGCTGCCGACAAGCAGGTTCCAGCCGTCGATCAGCACGAAGAACAGGATCTTGAACGGCAGCGACACCACGGTCGGCGGCAGCATCATCATGCCCATCGCCATGGTGATGGTGGCGACAATCAGATCGATGACCAGGAACGGCAGCACGATCAGGAAGCCGATCTCGAAACCGCGCCGGATTTCGGAGATCATGAAGGCGGGCACCAGGATGCGCAGGTCGACGGTGTCGCGCGAGACGGTCTGGCCGCGTTCGCGGGCAAGGTCGGCGAAGAGGTCGAAATCCTTGTCGCGCACATTGTGCAGCATGAAGGTGCGGAACGGGTCCGAGATCTTCTCGAACGCTTCCGCCTGCGTGATCTGGTTGTCCATCAGCGGCTTGACGCCGGTGTTCCAGGCCTGATCGAAAGTCGGCGCCATGACGTAGAAAGTCATGAACAGCGACAGCGAGATCAGGATCAGGTTGGCCGGCGTCGACTGCAGGCCGATGCCGGCGCGCAGGATCGAGAAGGCGATGACGAAGCGGGTGAAGCTCGTCACCATGATCAAAAGCCCCGGCGCCACCGACAGCACGGTGAGCAGGCCGAACATCTGGATCAGGTAGCCGACGGTCGTGCCGTCGGCCTTGCCGATGGCACCGAGATCCAGCTGCTGGGCCGCGGCGACGGAGGTGGCAAGGACCAGGAGCGTGGCGGCGAGAAGGTATTTTCTCATTCGAGCAGCAATGTCCTGATCAGAATCTGTTTGGCATGGCCGCCGCTGCGGATGGCGGCACGCTCCTCGAGATCGGCCTTCAGATGCTGGTAACCGCTGGCGCCTTCGATCTGATGCATCTTCAGCGTGCGCACCAGCGCCAGCAGATCCTGGCGGATCTGCTCGGTCATCTCCGCCGGCTGCGGCGTGTCGTAGAACACCGACGCCTCCAGCCTTATCCAGACCTCTGCCGGCGACGCCAGATTGGTGGTGATCGGCGCAAGCTGGACAAGCGTCGGTCCGGCCGCTTCCTTGCCGGACTCGGCCGGCCTCTCGGTATTGCCTTCGTTTTCCGGAGCCACCGGCACCGACGCCGGAGCATCGGTGCCCTTCAGATAGCCGCCGGACAGCCAGCCCATGCCGATCGCGGCGGCCGTCACCGCCACGAGCATGGCCAATTGGATGACCAGGGAAGGTCCCTTCTTCTGCCCGACTTGCTCGACATTGGCCATGGCGTAATTTCCCGAGCCTGCCCGTTTTAGAAGGGAAGAACCTGATCGAGGACCTGCTGGCCATAGGCCGGCTGCTGGATCTCGCTGACTCGGCCGCGGCCGCCATAGGAGATGCGCGCTTCGGCGATGCGTTCGTAGGAGATGGTGTTCTCCGCGCCGATATCGGACGGACGCACCATGCCGGCAATGGTGAGCACCCTGAGCTCGTAGTTGACGCGTACCTCCTGCGAACCCCTGATCATCAGGTTGCCATTGGGCAAGACCTCAGTGACGACGGCGGCGACGTTGAGCTCCAGGTTCTCCGAGCGCTTGATTTCGCCGTCGGCGTTGGTTTCGGTGCTGGAGCTCAGGCCGGCGTCGCCCTTACCGCTCGTGCTGTTGCCCTCCCATCCCAGAGTGACATCATAGCCGAGCTTGCGCGCGGCGGTGCGGCTCCTGTCGTTCTGGTTCTTGAAGTTGGCCTTGTCGTTTAGCTTGATGTTGACGGTGAGGATATCGCCTTCGCGCAGCGCCCTTGGGTCGGTGAACAAGCGGCTCTGGCGATCGTCCCACAGCGAGAATTTCTTGACTGGCGCCGCCGGTGGCTCGGGATAGCTGTAAGGCGCGGCCGCGCCATTGCCGATGCCGGAGCCGACCGGCGACAGCGCCGGTTCCCTGCCGACCTCCTTGAGATCGGTACCGCAGCCGGACAAGGCCGCGACTCCGACGAGGATGAGCATTTTGCGGATCATGACGGATCTGTCCTTCGCGCCGCGCTGGCCATGATGCCGGTAAGCGCGGCGGCCGCCTTCTGGTCCATTTCGTTGAGGATGACGCCGGCCTTGCGCGAATCCAGCTTCATCAGGATGGCGGCGGCCAGTTCGACATTGACCATCGCCAGGCGTTCGGCCGCGGCGTCCGGCTTCATGCCGGCATAGATCTTGACAACGCTGTCCTCGGCGCGCGCGAGGAACACCTCGCGGCGCTTCAGCCATTGCTCGTATTCGGCCCGTTTGTCCTCCAGCGCTTTCATGCGCTGGTCGATGCCGGCCTGCAGCTCCTTCAGCTCCTGCGCCTGCAGGGCGTAGCGGCGATCGCGGGCGGCGTCGGCGATGTTGGAGCAGAAGCGCTGTATCTCGCTTTCGTCCGGCGCCTTCTCCCGGGTCATCTGCTGGGTTGCAGCCGGCGCCTGCCCGCCGGGCAGCACCTGGCGCACGGCCTCTTCGGCGCGGGCTGCGCCGGCAGAAAGAAGCATGACGGCGAGGGCCGGGGCAATCAACGCCGGCCTGGCGTTGCGGTTCGGTTGGCGGGGAGCGATCATCGGCATGGCCTATTGGAGGACCAGATCGGCTTGCAGGGCGCCGGCCGATTTGATGCCTTGCAGGATGGCAATGATGCCGTCCGGCTTGACGCCAAGACGGTTGAGGCCAGAAACCAGCGTTTCGAGGTTCGGCCCGTCGAGCACTGCGACCCGCGCGTCGGGCCGCGTGGCCTCGATGGCGGTGAAGGGCTCTACAGCGGTCACGCCCTTGGAAAAGGGCTCGGGCTGGACGACTTTCGGCGCCTCGGTGATGCGCACCGTGAGCGTGCCGTGGCTGATCGCCACGCGCGAGATCTTGACGTTGTTGCCGATGACGATGGTGCCGGTGCGCTCGTCGATGACGACGCGGGCCGGCGTGTCCGATTCCACGACCAGATTCTCGATCTCGGCATAAAAGCGTGCCGCCGAGACGTTCTTCGGCCGCCTGATCTGGACGGTGCGGGCATCGCGCTCGGCCGCGACGCGCATGCCGAAACGCTGCGCGGTGTAATCGTTGATAGCGTCGGCGATGCGAATGGCGGTCGAGAAGTCGGGGTTGCGCAATTGCAGCGTCAGCACGCCCTGATCGTCGAACTCGGCTGGCACCGCGCGTTCGACGATGGCGCCGTTGGGGACGCGGCCCGCGGTCGGCACACCTTGCGTCAATTGCTCGGCCTGGCCCTGGGCGGTGAAACCGCCCACGATCACCGAGCCTTGGCCGACGGCATAGATTTCGCCATCGGCCGCCTTCAGTGGCGTCATCACCAGCGTGCCACCGGCAAGCGAGGTGGCGTCGCCCATCGAGGAAACGTCGATGTCGATGCGGGCTCCCGACTGCACGAAGGGCGGCATGTTGGCAGTGACGATGACGGCGGCGACGTTCTTGGCGCGCGCGCTGCCGCCTTCGGTGGCGATGCCGAGATTCTCCAGCATGGCGCGGATCGACTGCTCGGTGAAGGGCGAATTGCGCAGGCTGTCGCCGGTTCCCGCCAGGCCGATAACCAGGCCGTAGCCGACGAGTTGGTTGTCGCGCGCGCTCTGCAGTTGGGCGATGTCCTTGATGCGCGCCGCGACCTGGCCCGGCGGCAGCGTGCTTGGCCCGGTCGAAACGCGGAACATCCGCGTGGTGGTGGCCGGGTCATATTCCGGATCATTGAAGGCGCCGCCATTCTTCGCGGCAAGCTCGCGCTTGGCCTTCGGTGCGAGCCCGTCGGCCAACGCCGGCTGCAGACCAAGGGCAGCCGCCAGAAGAAAGGCAAGTCCGCGCATCATGAAGCGCCGACCATGATGGTGCCGTCGCCCATCACCGTGCCGGATATGATCTTGCCGCTGTCGACATTGCGGACCTTGACCAGGTCGCCGGCGGCGCCCGGCTGCAGGGTAACGCCGGAAGCCGAAATGGTCAGGGCGCCGGCGGTGAAATAGATCTGCACCGCAGCGCCCTGTTCGACGAGCCAAGCGTCGCGGATGGCGGCGGTCGGAATGTAGCGGCCCGGCAGCAGCGTGCGCTTGGCGACCTTGCCCTGGAGTTCCTGCGCGAGGGTGGCGACGGCCTCCGGCTTGTGCTTGCCGGGAACGAGCGTCACCTGCTTCAGGGCGGCAAGGTCGATCGTCTCGCCGGGATAGATGACCCGGTTGGGGATCAGCACGACATCGCCGGCGGCCTGACCGGTATTGCGGGCTGCGAGCTGACTGGCGTTCTGGTTGCCGGCCTGATTGTCGCCGGCTTCCTGGGCAAACGCCGGCACGCCGCCGGCCACCAGCGCGAGAGCCAGCGCGGCGCGGCGGAGCAGGGAGCGGTGGGCCGGCGCAAGCATGATCTGTTACCTGATGTTCTTGGACACGACCGAGGCCATGTCGTCGGCGGCCTGGATGACCTTCGAATTCATCTCATAGGCGCGCTGCGCCGAGATCAGTTCGGTGATCTCCTTGACCGGATCGACGTTGGACGATTCCAGGTAGCCCTGTTCGATCGTGGCGAAGCCGGGGTCGCCGGGCACGCCGACATTGGCCGGGCCGGAAGCCGCCGTCTCCTGGAACAGATTGTCGCCGAGGGGCGCCAGCCCCGCCTCGTTGGAGAAGTTGGCGAGCTGCAGCTGGCCGAGAAGCTGGAGATCGGTCTGGCCGTCGATGCGGGCGAAGACCTGGCCCGTCTTGTTGACGATGACCTCGACCGCGTCGGTCGGCACGGTGATGGCGGGGAAGACATTGGCGCCGTCGACCGTCACCAGCTGTCCGGTGGCGTTGGTGTTGAAGGCGCCGGCGCGGCTGTAGAGCGTGCCGCCGTCGGCACCCTCGATCTGGAACCAGCCCCGGCCGGTCAGCGCGAGGTCGAAGCTGTTGCCGGTGCTTGTCAGCTCGCCCTGGGTATGGACGTTGCGCACCGCCGTCGTCTTGACGCCGAGGCCGATCGAGACACCTTCCGGCACCAGCGAGGTGTTGGAGCGATTGGGCACGCCCTGCGTGCGGTCGACCTGATAGAGCAGGTCGGAGAATTCCGCGCGAGCGCGCTTGTAGCCGGTGGTGTTGATGTTGGCGATGTTGTTGGCGATAACTTCCAGGTTGGTCTGCTGGGCGTTCATGCCGGTGGCGGCGATGGCAAGTGCTTTCATGACGCGGTCCTAGATACTGATGCGGCTGATTTCGAGGTAGGCGGAGACAACCTTGTCGCGGATGGCGATGGTCGTCTGCAGGGCCTGCTGGGCACTCATCACCGCGTCGACCACCTGGCGAGTGTCGGCGTCGCCGCGCAGCGCCTGGATCGACACCTGCTCGGCATTCTGCAAGGTGTTGACGGTTTTCGACGCTGCCTGGCTCAGCGCCTCGGCGAAGGATGTGCCGACCGTCTCGGTCGCTGTCGTCGGCGCGACGATGCCCTGGAGGGCGTCGGTCGCCACACCGGCGCCTTCGGTTGCCGGTTTGAGCGCGCCAATGCTGCCGATGCCGCTGATCATTGCTGGTTCCTCATCAGGTCGATGGTCATGGAAATCAGATCGCGCGCCTGCTTGACGACCTGGAGATTGGCCTCATAGGAGCGATTGGCCTCGGTCATGTCAGCCATTTCGATCAGCACGTTGACGTTGGGCATCTTGACGTAGCCCTTTTCGTCGGCGGCTTCGTTGCCGGGCTGGAACTCGATCGGAAAATCGGATGGATCGCGCTCTACCGAGCTGACCTCGACAAGCTGGCCGCCGGTGGCGCGGTCGAGCTCGGATGCAAAGGAGATCGTCTTGCGGCGATAGGGATCGGCGCCCGGCGTGGTGCCGGTCGACTGCGCGTTGGCGAGGTTTTCCGACACCACGCGCAGGCGCTCCGACTGGGCACCAAGGCCGGATGCTGCGACTTTGAGGGCTGCGGTAAGCGCGTCCATGGTCAGCTCTTCACAGCCATCATCATCATCGAGTGGAAGGCCTTGACGATCGCGGTGTTGAGTTCGAAAGAGCGGCGGACCTCACCGGCCTTCATCAGTTCGTCTTCCAGCGCCACCGTGTTCTTCGACGGCATGATCGAGCCGGTGGCTTCCTCCGGCTTGACGGTGAAGCCGGCATTCGTCGCCTGGGTGCCGAGATGCCCGGCCTGCGTGGCCTGCAGCGATACCGCCGTACGGTCGAGGACCTTCTCGAACGGCTCGACATCGCCCGCCGTGTAGCCCGGCGTATTGGCGTTGGCGATGTTGGAGGCAATTGCGGACTGGCGCACGGCCAGCCACTGCGATTGCTTGGTGGCGAGATCGAAAAGGGTGACGGGCTCCATGGGAATCTCCGGGCGGGGTTCCCAAAGATTAGGCCGCCAGTCTTGCGCGGACCTTGCGCGGGGCCGGGCATGGCGCAGCGCCGTGCTACTGGCCCGCGCGCCGCTATTTGGAGAGTTCGATCACCTGGTCGGTGCTGGTGACCATGACCCATTTGCCACCACGTTGCTCAATCGACGAGACGATGCTGGAGTCCGGCAGCTTCGAGCCGCGCTGGACGATCCACAGGCCGGCGTCGTCCTCAATCATGGCGCGGCCGTTGGCGACATGCACCATGCGGAACTTGGGGTCCGCCGGAAAGGGCTGCTGGTCGACGCCCGGAGCCGTGGCGGGGTCCTCGGGGTCCTGCAGCGTGCCGGTGGCGAACAAGTCGACATCGGGAACATCCTTGGCCGTCAGCGGCTGGCCGGGATTTTCCATTTGCGAGCCGCCGCTGACGCGTCCGGCATTGGTGCCGCTGCCGCCGAACTTGATGGCCTGCACGCCGAACTGTTCCTGATTGAAGAAGATGTACCAGGGAAATAGCGCGCAGATCAGACCGAGCGTGACGCCGAGCGCGGCGACGACAAAATCGCTGCGCCGGTCAGGCTTCTTGCCCAGCCGCGGAAATTCCGCCTTTGGCGGCGTGGGCCATTCCGTGCGCGAGAACAGGTCATCGATCAGTGAATCGCGGCTTGCCTGTATCGTCTCGGCGACCTCAACCTGGGAAGCCTTGGGCAAATCATCCCCGACGGTCCTAGCGGGCCCGGCGGTCCTCGGGAGAGCGGGCTTCGCCGCCTTGGCCAGGACGGCCCCGGTCCTGACCGCGACCTTGGCGGCCATAGCGCGAGCGGCCTTTGCTGTGGCGGACCGTGCTTCCTCAGCCCTGGCGTCTTCCTTGGCCCTGGCGTCGTCGAGCATCTCGCGCAGCAGGCGCTCGGTGTACTGGCGCTCACTCTCCTGCATCGCCATTCTGCTTTCCCTTCAGGTAGCGGGCGAGGTCGGCGAACGGATCGACGGACGCGCGGTCCTTCGGCGACTGCGTCAGCGCCTCGTAGATCAGCGGCACCTGGCGCACGGCGATGTCGAGCTCGGCGTCGGCGCCGCCCTGGTAGGCGCCGAGCAAGCGGATGTCGCGCGTGTCCTCGAAGCGCGAGATCATCGATTTCAGTCTGGTCACCAGCATCCGCTGCTCGGCGCTCCAGGCCTTGTCGGCCAGGCGCGAGATCGACGACAGCGGATTGACCGGCGGATAGCGGCCCTGTTCTGCGATCGCGCGGTCGAGCACCACATGGCCATCGAGGATGCCGCGCACGGAATCGGCAACCGGATCGTTGTGGTCGTCGCCGTCGATCAGCACCGAGATGATGGCGGTGATCGACCCCTTGCCCTCGGCGCCAGGCCCGGCGCGCTCGAGCAGCTTGGGCAGGTCGGTGAACACCGAGGCCGGATAGCCGCGCGCGACCGGCGGCTCGCCGGTTCCGGTCGCCACCTCGCGCAGCGCATGGGCAAAGCGGGTAATGGAATCCAGCACCAGGAGCACGCGGTGGCCCTGGTCGCGGAAATGCTCGGCGACGCGCATGGCGGTGTCCGGGGCGCGCCGGCGCATCATGGCGCTCTCGTCGCTGGTGGCAACCACGGCCACGGTCTTGGCCATGCTTTCGGCGCCGATCGTATCCTCGAGGAATTCGCGCACTTCGCGGCCGCGCTCGCCGATCAGTGCGACGACGACCGTGTCGAAGGCGTCCGCTCCGGCGAGCATGGCGAGCAGCGTCGACTTGCCGACGCCGGAACCGGCAAAGATGCCGAGGCGCTGGCCGAAGCAGAGCGGGGTGAAGATGTCGATGACCCTGACCCCCGTCGTGAAGGCGGTGCCGACGCGCTGTCGCGCCATGGCGCCTGGCGTCGTGGCGTCCTCGCCCGGGGCGTATGCGGACCTTTCCAGCGGCGGGCCGCCGTCGATTGAACGGGTGAGCGCGTCGATGGCGCGTCCGCGCCACGAGATATGCGGCGCCACCGCCAGCGGCCCGCGCCGAAACACGGCATCCCCTATGCCGGCATCGGCGCTGCGCTCGAACGGGGCCACGACCACCTCGTCACGGCCGATCTTGACGATTTCACCGCGCCGCGCGCCGGCATGGCCGCGCTGCTCGACAATGTCGCCCAGCCTGGCGATGTCGGAAAGGCCGCGCACCTTGTAATGGGTCGGCGAGATCTCGGCGACGCGGCCGCCGCGCCGGAGCAGGGACGCGGCGCTATCGAAGCGGCGCAGGACGCGTTCCAACGCGGCAAGCCGGTCGCGGGGTGCTGCATCAGGCTGCCTTTCAAGGGCGCGTAGCGAGGGCAGGCTGGTCGACATGCCGCTACTTGGAACCGAGCGTCTTGATGGCGTCGTCGGTGGTCGCATCGGTCTGCCGTATCAGCGCCGCCGTATTCTCGAAGGCGCGCTGGACCATGATCAGGCGGGTCATTTCCTGCACCGGATTGACGTTGGATTCCTCGAGGAAGCCCTGCGCCACGCCGACGTCGGAGCGATCGGTGACAGGTTCAGGCGTCCGCGCGGGCACGATGCCGGAATTGCCGTAGCGGACGAAATTCTGCCCGGGATCGAAATTGTAGAGGCCGATGGCGCCGACCAGTTGGTCGTTCTGTCGGAGCGAGCCGTCGGCGCCGGCCTTGGGCGGGCCGTTGCGCGGATCGAGCTGGATCGGAGCGCCGCCGCCGTCGAGCACAGGATAGCCTTCGATCGACATCAACTCGCCGTTCTCGTTCATCGAGAAACGGCCGTCACGGGTCATCACCGTGCCGGTCGGCGTTTCGATGGCAAACCATGCATCGCCCTGGATGGCGAAGTCGAAAGGATTGCCGGTCTCGGTCATCGAACCGTGCGCCGTCGAAAGATAGGTTTTGCCGGAGGATGCGAAGGAGACCGACTTCGGACCAGTGCCGGAGACGACATCCTCGAATTTCACGCCAGTGGCGCGAAAGCCGATGGTCGAGGCATTGGCAACATTGTCGGCGATGGTGTCGAGCCGGCGCTCGAGCGCGATCTGCGAGGAGAGGGCGACGTAGAGGCTGTCCTGCATGGTGTTCTCAGAACTTCAGTTTCTGCATGGCCATCATCAGATCGGTCGAGATGCCGACCGTGGTCGGCTGGGCAAAGAGCACGCTGACCGATGTCTGCGCCGTTGAGGTGGGGTTGTTGATCTCCCACAGGCTGGTGAACCGGGTCAGGAACTTGTTCAGCTTGTCGGTGTCCTTGAAATCGGCGATGTCGAGCTTCTGCTCGAACAACTGCGCCTGCTTGTCGATGTCGGCCGAGGCAAAGGAATCGGGCAGGCCGAGCGCGGTGCGCACCACGCTCGAAAGTGCCGTATCGGCCAGCACGTCGTACCAGTTGGTGATGTCGGGCGCCTTGCGCTGGAAGTAGAGTGCCAGCCGCACGCCTTGATTGGTCTCGCCGGCATTCTCCTCCAGGGTCTGGCGCATGTATTTGTCGACCGTGCCCTGCTGGGCGGAGGGAAAGAGCGTGGCGGTCGAGCCATAGGCGGCGAAGTTGAACGCCTTGACGAAGGCGGCGTAGCGCTTGTCGCTCAACTTGTTGGCGAAGCTGTCCGAATCCGAGACGCCTTCCTTGAGCGCCTTGACCATGAAGGCCTTGGCATAGGCCATGTCGCCCAGGCCGTATGCCTTCATGGCATAGGTGAACAGGCGGGTGTCCTTGACGAAGTCATCGATGGTTTTGATGTTGCCGATATTGGCGAGATAGTAGTCGGTATCGCGCTTGACGACGGGCTGCGCCTCAACCTGATCGATCGCCTTGGGTATGTCCTTGGCGATAAGCTGGTAGCTCGTATAAGTGTTCAACACGCTGTGCGCCTCCGGCGAAGCTATTCCAGGAAAATACAGTCACTTCCTTGCGCGAAGCTGAATCGGCCCCGCAACCCGCGATCCGGACCTCGCGGGTTGAAGCCTCGTCGATTCAAGCCTCACACAAGGCACGGGGACTATCGGTTGGGACCTGCGGTGACATGCGGAAGGATCTTGCGTGGGCATTCTGATCGGACTGGTGGTGACGCTCGGCTGCGTCCTCGGCGGCTTCATGGCCATGGGCGGTCATCTGCATGTGCTCATGCAGCCCTGGGAAGCGGTGGTCATCTGCGGCGCGGCGCTCGGCACCTTCCTGGTCGCCAACCCGATGAAGACCGTCAAGGACACCGGCAAGGGCATTCTCGAAGCGTTCAAGCAGGCGGTGCCGAAGGAACGGGATTATCTCGAGACGCTCGGCGTTCTGCACAGCCTGATGCGCGAATTGCGCTCCAAGTCGCGCAGCGAGGTCGAGGCGCATATCGACAATCCCGAGGAATCGGCGATCTTCCAGGCATTCCCGACGGTGCTGAAGAACCACGATCTCACGCATTTCATCTGCGACTACTGCCGCATCATCATCATCGGCAATGCGCGTTCGCATGAGATCGAGGCGCTGATGGACGAGGAGATCCAGACCATCAGGACCGACAAGCTGAAGGCCTACCACGCGATGGTGGCGGTCGGCGACGGCCTGCCGGCGCTCGGCATCGTCGCCGCGGTGCTCGGCGTGGTCAAGGCGATGGGCGCGCTCGACCAGTCGCCGGAAATCCTCGGCGGGCTGATCGGCGCCGCGCTCGTCGGCACCTTTCTCGGCATCTTCCTGTCCTATGGCGTGGTGGGGCCCGTCGCCACCAAGATCAAGACCGTGCGCGAGAAGAAGAATCGCCTCTACATCATCGTCAAGCAGACGCTGCTTGCCTACATGAACGGCGCGCTGCCGCAGGTCGCGATCGAGTTCGGCCGCAAGACCATCTCATCCTACGAGCGGCCGACGATCGACGCCGTCGAGCAGAGCACGATGAATACCGGCACGGCCGAAAAGAAGGCGGCCTGAGCATGCGTCAAGACAGCCAGGGCCGCTCGCCATCATGACCAGTCCGGGCAGTCCGTCGCAGACCCGTTCCCTGATCATCGAACGTCTCGTCGGCGACAGCGGCGAGGCCGGTCATGTCATTGGTGCCGGGCGGGCGATGGCCGAACGCGCCGTGCCGCTGCTGCAGAAGAGCCTTGCCGTCGAGCTTGGCGCGCCGGTTACGGTGGATCTGCGGGCGGTCGAGGTGAGCCGGGTTCCCCATGCACGCGCCGATGCCGGCGAGACCTTCGCCATGGTCATCGTTCCATCGCCGACCTCGGCCGACGCCATGACCCTGGTGATCGACGCTCAGGCCATAGCCGTCGTGGTTTGCGCCCTGTTCGGCGGGGACCCGGACGCGCGGGTCTCGCCAATCGAACGCGAGCTGTCACAGATCGAGACCGATGTGGCGACGACGGTGATCCAGCATGTGGCGCAGGCGCTCAATGGATCGGGCAAGCGCTCGCTCGAATTGCGGCTGCCGGTGCAGCGGGCAATGTCCGGCATGGAGGCTAAGCGGCGGGTGCTGCGCGATGGGGCGGCGGTCCGCATGCTGTTCGGCATCTCGACGCCGACCGACAGCGGCACTGTCACGGTGATGATCCCGCAGCGCATCCTGCTTGCGACCCGTGGCGGCGCGGCCGGCGCCCACGACGACGATCACACGGCCGGCTCGGACTGGCGGGCGCGCTTCTCCGAAGAAGTGATGCGCTCGACAGTAACGCTGGAGGCGACGATGCCGCTCGCCCGGCTGACGCTCGGCGACCTCGCCAGCCTCGAAGTCGGGCAGATCATCGAATTCGAAGAGACGGCGCAATCGCATGCGCGGCTCAGCGCGCGCGACAAGACGCTGTTCGTCTGCGAGTTCGGCAAGCTCGGCCAGAATTACACCGTCCGCGTCCGGCATCCCTACGATGCCGGACAGGATTTCATCGACGGGCTGATGCCGGGCTGACGCCGGGTGGCCTGACCTTTTTGGAGACGACGCATGGCAAAGACGAAGGTGGAAGCCGAACCCGATCAGCCGGACGAGCAGCTCGATCGCGCCATCGAGGAGCTGCGCGGCGTCCTCAAGGAAGAGGAGAAGCGCCCGGACGTTGCCTACAGGGCCGCTTCCGGCGGCGCCAATTCCAGCATCATCATGGCCATTCCGGTCGACGTGCAGATCATCCTCGGCAGCACCGAGATGCCGGTGTCCGAGCTGATGGCGCTGCAGAAGGGTTCGACCGTGGCGCTCAACCGGCGTATCGGCGAGCCTGTCGACGTGGTGGTCAACGGCCGCAAGATCGCCCGCGGCGAGATCACCGTGCTCGAAAGCGACCCGTCGCGCTTCGGCATCAGGTTGACCGAAATCATCGCCGCCACCAAGAGCGCGTAGGCTTGGCCGGCGTGCACCGCCATCGACCGCAGGGACAGACAGCATGACGACGCTGACCACGCTGACGCGCCCGCAAAAGGCAGCCGCCATTCTGGTGGCGATGGGCAAGCCCTCAGCCAGCCGGCTCCTGAAATTCTTCAAGCAGGAAGAACTGAAGGCACTGATCGAAGGGGCGCGCCTGCTGCGCACGATCCCGCAGAGCGACCTCGAGCGCATCGTCGCCGAATTCGAAGCCGAATTCACCGAGGGCGCGGGCCTGCTCGATTCCGCCGACCGGATGGACACCATCCTCAACGAATCGCTGTCGCCGGAGGAAATGAGCGCCATCATGGGCGACAAGAGGTTCGAGGTGGCACCCGAGGGCCCGCCGCCGATCTGGCCCGACCTCGAGAAGCTGGAGCCCGGCCGCCTCGGCGCCTTCCTGTCCGGCGAGCACCCCCAGACATCGGCCATGGTGCTGTCGAAGCTTTCCTCGCAGATCACGGCCGACGTGCTGTTGACGATGGAGAAGCCCGTCCGCAGCGAGATCATCAAACGCATGGTCACTTTGGCCACGGTTCCGGATGCGGCCGCAAAGATCGTCGAAAGCCAATTGCGCAGCAGCCTGCTGTCGCAAACCGCGACGAAGGATATCTCGGCCGGACAGGCGCGTGTCGCCAGCGTGCTCAACGAAATGGACAAGCCTCAGCTCGAAGAGGTCATGCACGATCTGGAGGAGGCCGGCACGCCGGATCTCGACGGCGTCAGGTCGCGGCTGTTCGCCTTCGACGATTTGCCGCTGCTCGCCCAGAAGGCACGGGTGCTGCTGTTCGACGGGCTGTCGACCGAACTGGTCACGCTGGCGCTGCGAGGCGCGCCGCCGGCACTCACCGAATCGGTGTTGTCGGCGATCGGCGCAAGGTCGCGGCGCATGATCGAATCCGAACTCGGGCAGGGGTCCGAAGGCATCGCGCTGGCCGACATCATGGCGGCTCGCAAGACAATCGCGGTGGCGACGATCCGCCTGTCGCGTGAAGGGGCGTTCGAACTCCCTTCCTCGTCGCAGAGCGAAGCGGCCTGATGGCGGCTCGGTTAGCACGCCATGGCTGAATCGGTCGACAAGGACTCCAAAACCGAGGAAGCGACAGAAAAGAAGATCCGCGACACCGTCGAACAGGGCAAGCTGCCCCATTCGCGCGAAGCGGCGATCTTCACCTCCTTCGTCGCCATATTGGTGTTCACCGTCTTCTACGCCAAGGACGCCATCATCGATCTCGGCATGTTCTTGTCGATGTTCCTGGAGAAGCCCGAAGCCTGGCCGATGGATACCGAGACCGACGTCATCGCGCTCTACAAGACAGTCATCTTCGAGATCGGCCGCGCCGTCGTCAGCCTGCTCGTGCTTTTGGTGGTGGCCGGCGTCGGCGCCTCGGTGTTCCAGAATATGCCGCAGTTCGTCGGCGAGCGGGTCAGGCCGCAGCTGTCGCGCATCTCGATCGCCAAGGGCTGGAGCCGCATGTTCGGCGTGCAGGGCCTTGTCGAGTTCCTGAAGTCGCTGGGCAAGCTCGGCTTTGCCGTCGTCGTGCTCGGCTTCACGTTGTCGGAGGACCACCGCAGGCTGCTAGCCGGCATGATCACCAACCCGGTCGCCTTCGGTCTCGTCATCAGGAGCATCGCCGTCGACATATTGGTGGCGATCGTTTTCGTCATGGGGCTGATCGCGGTGGCCGACTTTGTCTGGTCGCGCTTCCACTGGCGGCGCGACCTGCGCATGAGCAAGCAGGAAATCAAGGACGAGATGAAGCAGTCCGAAGGTGATCCGATCGTCAAGTCGCGGCTGAGGTCGCTGGCGCGTGATCGTGCGCGGCGGCGCATGATGACGGCGGTGCCGCGCGCCACGCTGATCATCGCCAATCCGACGCACTATTCCATCGCGCTGAAATACGTCCGCGAGGAGGATTCCGCGCCCATGGTGCTGGCCAAGGGCCAGGATCTTGTGGCGCTCAAGATCCGCGAGATCGCCAGGGAGCACAACATCCCGATCTTTGAGGATGTGGCGCTCGCGCGCTCCATGTACAAGCAAGTTTCGGTTGATAGCGTAATCCCGTCGCAATTTTACCAGGCCGTCGCCGAGCTGGTGCGGATCGTCTATTCGAAAAAGGCTGAGCGCAGACTGACCTCATGAACCGGCAAGCTTACGCAAAATCCCGCGAGATCATCGTCGCCAACGCCATCGAGCAGGTGATCACCGAACTCAGGCTGATCGACGTCGCCGACTATATCGCCTTCATCCGGCTCGAGCATTTCGCCTGCCTGTCGGATCTGGTGGATTCGGCGGCCGAACTGTTCTTCATGCCGGGCACGCTCAGGCTCGGTCACGGCGGCGAAGCCCATGTCGACTGGAGCGGCAGTCCGCGCATCGTGCTCGACCTCGAGCTCAGGCCACCCGGCGTGACCGTCTATTTCCAGCTGACGTTGAGCGGAGACAAGGACCATGTCGTGGTCAACTACGTGTCGTTCGAAAAGCCCGGCGAGAATCCCGAGCACAACACCGCGCTCCTGGAAGCGGTGATCGAACAGGCGCGCATCCGCAGGACCGAGACGATCGCCTACTGAAATCTGCCTTGAGGGAAGCAAAGCGCGGCGGTGATGGACCGCGCGCGGTTTGGCATGCCGTGGCCCTCGCGGTCGCGCAGGTTCGGCCGGTCCGTGCTCGGAGCCTTCGCGGGACGATCTATTCGATGAGGCCGAGCCGCAGCGCCTTGGCCACCGCCTGGTTGCGGTTGACGGCGTTGAGCTTCTGCGTCGACTGGGTCAGGTACTGGTTGGCGGTGTGCACCGACAATTTCAGCAGCTCGGCGATCTCCTCGCTGGTGTTGCCGTTGGCGGTCAGCTTCAGGCATTCGAGCTCGCGCTTGGAGATCGAGCGCATCCGGCTGGTGTCGGTCGGACGGATGCGGGCAACCGCGGCAAACAGCGAGAAGCAGCGGGCGTGGATCTCGTAGAGCGCCTCCTGCGGCAGGGCGATGTCCGGCCCGAGGAAGATGACCAGCCCGCACTGGCCGCGGTCGGCATGGACGGGAAAGGCGATGCCGTTGGTGCCGGGCGCGAGCGGCGCCGTCCTCTCGGACCAGGCAAGATCCTGGAAGACCTGCTGCGAGCTGGCGATGCCGTCGTCCACCCACCAGCGCGGCGCCGTCGAGATGCGGGTGTGGCGCACCATCTCCTCGCCATTGGCGCCGGAGATGAATTTGGTGGCCACGGAGGTGCCGGGGTAGTCCGAATCGAAGCTTGGCACGAGGCGGGCCCGTTCCAGCGAAGGGCTGACGAAGAACAGGCCGAAAGCCCCGGCGTTGATGTCGACGGCGATCCAGCGGCAGCGGCGCACGGCGTCCGGAATGGTGACGGCGTGGTGCGTTTCGGAGCCGAGCGAGAAGGCGCCGAAGGGGCTGCGCTGCTCGTTGAAGAGGGCCTCGGCTGCCTCCTTGACCTGTGCCTGTTTCAAATGATGCCGCTCCTGATCGCCGTCGCGATGGCCATCGCGCGGTTGCTGGCCGCGAATTTCTGGATCGCGTGGGTGATGTAGCTGTTGACGGTGTTCGACGAGACGCCGAGGATCAGCGCGACCTCGTCGGTGGTCTTGCCCTCCGACACCCAGAACAGGCATTCGCGCTCGCGGTCGGACAGCGGGTCCTGCATGGCGGCGGCGGCGATCAGCTGCGGGATGTCGGACAGCGCATAGCAGCACTTCAGCTGGGCTTTCATCAGAGCCGGCTGGTCGATCTTGCCGACCTCGGCGGCCGAAAACAGCGCGAACAGGCGCTGGCGACCGACATTCAGCCGCAGCGAGTAGATCTCGGCGTGGCCGAGCACATCGAGCAGGCGGGCCTCCTCGCCGCTCAGCAGCGCGCCGGCGTCAGGCGCTTGGGCAGCCACCAGCGGCCTCGGGCGGTTGCCGGGCGACGCGGTCAGCTGCCCTTGGGCGAGGCCGGCTATCAGCCGTTTGCCGATGAGCTCGATGGCGTCGAAAATCCAGTTGGAGGACACGATGCGGGCATCGCTGCGATCCTGGTCGTGGATGATGGCGACGAGCATGTAGCTGTCGGCGCCGATCTCGGCGGCAAGCTGCATGAAAAAGCTGGTGAGGTCGCCGCGAGACGCCAGGCGCGATGGTTCGGATTGGAGAAGCGCGGCGGGACTGCTCATTTTATGCTTTGGCCGGAATCGATCCATGTGCCCGGTGCTGGTGTCGCCAGCGGCCGAACCCGAAATACGCGTCACTGTCACGAAGACACACTCAAGGCGCGGTCAGCGCCCAACCAGGTCGGAATCCCTACAGGGAACGCGAAGCCGTCCGCGTCTGGTGCCGGCCGAGTGCCGGAACTTGAGACTTTGGGTGGTCGCCGCGCCCCCCGAGGACCGGCTGATTCGGGTCTAATCTACCCGTAGATGAATCCGACATCAAACGCGATTTGACAAAATCGAATCCGGTGGACTCGGATCGCGACTCAGGGGCCGTTTCGCGCTGCTTTCAACCGGTCTCTTCGATGGAAAAACGGGGGCAGGTGCCGGGCCGCCATATCGGGGCGCGGCCGATTCGGCTAGGATTCGCATGGCGGCAATGGATGGGCGTCCGTTGCCGGTGGTCTTGCGGGGGAAACGATGAGCGATTCATTCCAGGAAGTGACGTCCGTCTCGTGGTTCGGACGGATCAAGCGCGCGGTCGGCGGGGTGGTCTTCGGCCTGATCCTGATCGTGCTGATGGTGATCGGTCTGTTCTGGAACGAAGGCCGCGCGGTGCAGACGGCGCGCTCGCTGGCGGAAGGCGCCGGCACCGTCGTCTCGGCCGGCGTCGACAAGATCGACGCCGGCAATGACGGCAGGCTGGTGCATGTGACTGGACCGGTGACGGCCGATAGCGGTCTTGCCGATCCGGATTTCGGCATTCAGGCCGAGGGGCTGCGCCTGTCGCGCAGCGTCGAGATGTACCAGTGGAAGGAAGACTCCAAGTCGGAGACGACGAAGAAGCTGGGTGGCGGCGAGGAGACGGTGACGACCTACAGCTATTCGAAGGTGTGGGACGACAGCCAGATCAACTCATCCGACTTCAAGAAGCCCGACGGCCACCAGAACCCGCCGATGGCGATCCACAGCAGGAGCTTCCAGATTGCGGAGGGCAAACTCGGCGCCTTCACGCTCGACAGGCCGGTGCTCGACCGCATCGGGGGCGACAAGGAATTTTCGCTCTCGTCCAGCCAGTCGGCCGCGATCGAGGCTGCCTATACCGGTGCAAAGCCGATCAACATCGTCGACGGCAGGATCTATCTCGGCGCCGATACGACGTCGCCGGCGCTGGGCGACTATCGCATCGGTTACGAGCTGGCGCCGCTCGGCACCGTCAGCATCGTCGCGCGCCAGGCCGGCGACCGGTTCGAGTCCTACCAGACGGCGGCCGGCGATGCGTTGCTGATGGTGGATACGGGCGACGTGCCTGCCGACAGGATGTTCGCCGAAGCGGTCAGCGCGAACACGCTGATAACCTGGCTGCTGCGCGCCGGCGGCCTGATCCTGCTGACGATAGGCTTTGCCCTGCTGCTCGGCCCGATCGGGGTGATCTTCGACGTCATACCCTTCCTCGGCAGCCTGGCCCGGCTGGGCACCGGCATCATCGCCTTCGTCCTGGCGATCCTGGTCGGGACGACGACGATCGCCGTCGCCTGGTTCTGGTATCGGCCGGTGCTGGCGGCCGCCATCCTGGCCGCGGGCGTTATTGCCGCGGCGGCGGTGTACATGCTTGGGCGTTCCCGCAAACCGGCCGTGCCGGCCGCCGCGCCGAGCCCCGGCGCTGCCGCATAGCGTAGAGTTTCCAAGGGGCGGCTGCTGCCGCCCCTTGGGCTCCTACCTGTCCTCGAAGCCGGTCAGCACGCCGACGGCGTTGATGCCGATCTCTTCCACCGCGTAGCCGCCTTCCATGACGAACAGCGTCGGCAGGCCGAGCCTGGCGATGCGGCGACCGATCTTGGGATAGTCGGCGCTCTTCAGCTTGAACTGGCTGATCGGGTCCTTCTCGAACGTGTCGACGCCGAGCGACACCACGACGACATCGGGGACGTAGGCGGCAAGCTTGGAGCAGGCATCCTCCAGGGAGGCGTTCCAGCCGTCCCAGTCGGTGCCGAACGGCATCGGGTAGTTGAGGTTGAAGCCTTCGCCTTCGCCGATGCCGTGCTCGTCGGCATGGCCGAGGAAGAACGGATATTCGGTCATCGGATCGCCGTGCAGGTTGATCACCTGGACGTCGCCGCGGCCGTAGAAGATCTCCTGCGTGCCGTTGCCGTGATGGTAGTCGACATCGAGGATCGAGACGCGCCTAGCGCCCTGGTCGAGGAACCACTGCGCGGCAACGGCGGCGTTGTTGATGAAGCAATAGCCGCCCATGAAGGCGGCACCCGCATGATGGCCGGGCGGGCGGCAGAGCGCGAAGGCGGCCGGCTCGCCGGCCTTGACCAGTTCAGCCGCCGTCAGCGCCACTTCATAGGACGACTTGATCGCCGCCCAGGTGCCTTCGACGAAGGTGGCGCCGGCGTCGAAGGAATAATAGCCGAGCAGGCCGTCGATGCGCCGCGGCGGCACGTCGCCGCGCAAACCGCGCGTCGGCCAGGTGAACGCCATGGACGAGCCCTTGTGCCCCTCAGCCGTCCATCGCGGCCAGACGGTCGGCAGGAAGTCGATGTAGTCGGCACTGTGCACGCGCTTGGCGGCGGCGAGATCATGCTCGACCGGCCCGATGATCAGCCCCAGCTTCTCGCTCTCGACGCGCGCCCTGATGAATTCCGCCCGCGACGGCTTTTCGAAACCCGGCACGATCGCCGACGTGACCAGTTCCATCTGGCCTGCATGGCCGGCGTGAAGCGGCGAATAGACAGTCTTCATGAAATTCCTCTCGAAGTGCGAAATCAGTCAAGATTGAGATAGGGGTTCACCAAGGCGAGCCACATCACTTCCACATCGTCCTCGATAAGGTCGTATGTCTTGCGATCCCTTTTCAGCCCCACAAGCCGGCACGCGTGCCCGACCTCCATCATCAGCAAGCCGAGGCGGCTCGCGACCTTGTCTTCAAGAGCCGGGTTCACATGCTGCAGCCATGCGGCGTAGAGGGCGATGATCTGGTCGTCATATTCGTTCTGGATCGGTCTCAGGTCGGCGTTTCCCGATATGGCCTCGATCACCGGCATCAGGCTGGCGTTGTCGAGATAGAGCTTCGAGGTGTCGATGAAGAGCTTGCGCACTTCCTGGCGAAACTCTTCGCGGTTGGTGGGCGGGGCGACCTCGATGCGCCTTGCGATCACCTCCGGAAACGACGACAGCCAGCGCCGGGCGAGGTCGAGAAGTATGGCCTCCTTGTTGGGAAAGTACTGGTAGACCGAACCGACCGACAGGCCGGCATGCTGGGCGATGGCGAGCGTCGTCGGCGCCTTGGTTCCTTGCTCCCGCGTCAAGGTCAGCGCCGCGTCGAGAATCCTGTCGACCACCTTGCTCGAGCGTTCCTGGCGCGGCTGCTTGCGCGGTTCGAGCGCTATCCTGGTTTCGCGGCTGAGGTTGCGCTTCACGGCTCTAGGTCCTCGTTCCCCGCCCCGGTCTCAAGACAGGCGCCGGGTGCTGTCCACAATTCATTCGAAATTCGGAGCGTTGACAAACGCGAATAAATAGTCGCATTCTTTATCCACGCTGTCTGCCGGGATAACAAGGGGAATTTCGAAGACAGCGCGCTGGCATCATTCTTGTCCCATGGCGCGCCGCTCCGGCGGAGTGGAACGCCGTTGGCCAAGGGGTTGCCGGTCACGGCCAGTCGTCAAAAGCGCGGAGTCGCGATGTCTGTCACGGGTGCGGATCACAATGCGGATCTGATCGTCGTCAACGGTCGTGTGCTGACCATGGATGCCGACAATCCCGCAGCCGAAGCCATTGCCGTCCATGACGGCGCCATCATCGCGGTTGGCAGTCGCGCCTCCATCGAAGAGCTCAAGGGACCGGCCACAAAAGTCATCGACGCCAAGGGCTGTTCGGTGGTCCCGGGTTTCATCGAAGCCCACATGCATCTGTTTTCGGGCGCGGCCGAGCTTGGGCATTTGCAACTGTCGGGCGTCCACGGCTTCGAGGCGCTGCAAGCAGCGATCCGCGACTATGCATCGGCATGGCCCGACACGAAGATGCTGGTCGGGCAGGGCGTCGACTATACCGTGCTCGGCGACGAGCGGGTGACGCGCCACCATCTCGACGCGATCCTGCCGGACCGGCCTTTCGTCATGGCCGCTCCCGACCACCACACGATGTGGGCCAACACCAAGGCGCTTGAACTGGCAGGCATCCTGCACGGACGCACGCTTGGTCCGGGCAACGAAATCGTCATGGGCGAGGATGGCCTGGCCGCGGGCGAGCTGCGCGAGGGCGAAGCGTTCGGTCCGGTGCTCGATCTTGCCGGCGAAGGCCGGGTGCGGCTCGGGCTGGCGACCGGCGGCGAGCCGGATCCGACGCCGACCGCCGCCGAGCGCGCCGCCGACCGCGACATCATGCGGCGCGGGCTCGCCTGGTGCGCGCGCCACGGCATCACCTCGATCCAGAACATGGACGGCAATCTCTACCAGCTCGAGCTGCTGGCCGAGATCGAGGCCGAGGAGGGCTTGTCCTGCCGTGCGCAGATACCGTTTCACTACAAGAATTTCATGACGCTCGACATCCTCGACAAGGCGTCCGTCATGGCCGAACGCTACAACACCGAGTGGTTGTCGTCGGGCATGGTCAAGGTGTTCTATGACGGTGTGCTCGATTCTTGGACGGCGGTGATGGTCGAACCCTATGCCGACCGGCCGAACTGGGTGGGCGAGCCGCTGTTTACGCCGCGCCAGTTCGCCGAGCTTGCGGTCGCCGTCGACAGGCGCGGGCTGCAGATGGCGGTGCATTCGATCGGCGACGGCGCGGTGCGTGCCGTCCTCGACGGCTACGAGGCGGCCGCGAAGGCCAATGGCAAGCGCGACAGCCGGCACCGGGTCGAGCACATCGAGGTCATCACCGACGCCGATGTGCCACGATTCGAAGATCTTGGCGTCATCGCCTCCATGCAGCCGCCGCATCCGCCCGGCGCGATGGATTTTCCCCTGGAACCGACGGTGTCGCGCATCGGGCAGGCCCGCTGGCCGCTAAGCTATGCATGGCGGACCCTGAAGAATGCCGGCGCGCGCGTCGTCTTCGCCTCCGACTGGCCGGTAGCGCCCATCGATCCGATCCTGGGCATCCAGGCGGCAGTGTTGCGCAAACCATGGGCAAGCACCGACCCCGACCAGAGATTCTCGCTGCACGAGGCGATTGCCGGCTATACGGTGGAAGGGGCCTATGCCGAGTTCATGGAGGACCGAAAGGGCCGCCTGAAGCCGGGCTATCTGGCCGACCTGGTGGTGCTCTCGGCCGATATCGAGGCGACCGCGCCGGAAGATCTGCACAAGGTGCGGCCGGTCACCACGGTTTGCGGCGGAAAGGTCACTTATCAAGCCTGACGGTGGCACGGGAATTGCTTTTTAGTCCAGTCCAAGCTCCGCAGTTGCCAAGCCGATTGGCTTATGGTGACAATCAAACAGGAACAAAACCTGCCGCAGCCATCTCAATGGGGTAATCGTGCCGGAACAACCGGATAAGAATGCGATCGAGGTTCGTGGCGTTCGCAAGGTATTTGGCAGCGGTGAAAACCAGGTCGCCGCTCTCGACACGGTTTCGGTGTCGATCCGCGAAAACGAGTTCTTCACGCTGCTGGGGCCTTCCGGCTGCGGCAAGACAACGCTTCTGAGGCTGATCGCCGGCTTCGACTTTCCAACCGCCGGCGAGATCCTGCTGCACGGCCAGGACATCGCGCCGCTGCCGCCATTCAAGCGGCCGGTCAACACCGTGTTCCAGTCCTACGCGCTGTTCCCGCACATGACGGTAGCCGAGAATATCGGCTTCGGCCTGGAAATGCTGGGCAAGCCCAAGGCCGAGATCAAGGCGCGCGTCGGCGAGATGCTGAAGCTGGTCAAGATGGAGGCGCTCGCCGGCCGTCGCACCAGCCAGATCTCCGGCGGCCAACAGCAGCGCGTGGCGCTCGCCCGCGCGCTGGCGCCGCAGCCGAAGGTGCTGCTGCTCGACGAGCCGCTGTCGGCGCTCGACTACAAGCTGCGCAAAGAGATGCAGATCGAGCTGAAGCGGCTGCAGCACGAGACCGGCATCACCTTCATCTTCGTCACCCACGACCAGGAAGAGGCGCTGACGATGTCGGACCGCATCGCGGTGATGTCGTCGGGCAAGATCCTGCAGGTCGGCACGCCCTGGGACATCTACGACAAGCCGGCGGAACGCTTCGTCGCCGACTTCATCGGCGAGACCAACTTTCTCACCGCCGCCATATCGGACATTGGCAACGGCAAGGCGCGCGCGACGCTCAAATCCGGCGCGACCATCGAGGCGACCGTGGCCGAGGGCTTCCAGCCGAAGGACAACGCCACCGTGGTGGTGCGGCCGGAGCACGCCAAGCTGAGCAACGCCAAGGGCGACCTGTCGGGAACGGTCGAAAACATCGTCTATTTCGGCACCGACACGCATATCCATGTCCAGCTGAACAGCGGCGAGGCCTTCACCGTGCGTCAGCAGAATACGCGCAGCGCCGGCTGCGGCTTCGAGCGCGGCGACAAGGTCGGCATCCTGATCGGCAACGACGCCGCGCAAGTGCTGAGGGACTGATGGCCACCGCGGAACAAGTCGCCAAGGAAGCGGAACGGCGCGACGTCCGCACGCGCTGGCTGCTGTCGGCGCCGGCGCTCATCATCATCTTTCTGGCGGCGACCGGCCCGCTGCTGATCGTGCTGGTCTATTCGCTGCTGACGCCCGGCGCGTACGGCGACGTGAAATGGCAATTCTCGCCGGAGGCCTGGCTGTCGGTGTTCATGGAGCGTGACATTTTCGACGACACGCTTTCGCTTGCCGCCGCTCACGTCACCATCTTCTGGCGCTCCATCAAGCTGGCGATCGTGACGACGATCGCCACCCTGGCGCTGGGTTTCCCGACCGCCTATTTCATGGCGACGCGCAGTGAAAAGACGCGCGACATCTGGCTGTTCCTGATCACCATCCCGTTCTGGACGAACCTGCTCATCCGCACCTTCGCGGTGCTGCAGATCATCCGCAACGAGGGCATCATCAACACCATCCTGATCAAGCTCGGCATCGTCTCGGCGCCTGTCCAAATACTGTTCACCGATACGGCGATCCTGATCGGCATGGCCTATGTCTACCTGCCGCTGATGGTGCTGCCGATCTATGCCAGCATGGAGAAACTCGACTTCCGGCTGGTCGAGGCCGGCTACGATCTCTATGCCAGCCGGTTCCAGGTGCTGCGGCGCATCATCTTCCCGCTGGTCAGGCCGGGCGTCATCGCCGGCTCGATCCTGGTCTTCATTCCGGCGATCGGCGCCTATGTCACGCCCAGCGTGCTCGGCGGCGGCAAGAACATGATGCTATCCAACCTGATCGAGTTGCAGTTCGGGCAGGGCCGCAACTGGCCGCTCGGCTCGGCGCTGTCGATCACGGTGATGATCATCGTTATGGTGGCGCTGCTGGCCTATGTGCGCAATGCCGGACGGCCGGAGGTGCGCCATGGCTAATTTCTCGATCAAGCACCAGCCGGGCTTCACCGCGATCGCGGCGACCTGCTTCGTCGTCCTCTATCTGCCGATCATCGTCCTGGTGTTCTACGCCTTCAACGCCGCGACATCGACCTCGGAGTGGGGCGGCTTCTCGCTGAAATGGTTCCAGTCGGCATGGCAGAACACGCAGGTCATCGATGCCACCCTGCGATCGTTCCAGATCGGTTCGGTTGCCGCGGTGCTGGCGACCATCGCCGCAACCATGGCGGCGCTGGCGACGACGCGCACGGCGCCCTATCCCGGACTGACCTTCAAATACGCGGCGATCAACCAGCCGCTGATGGTGCCGGAGATCGTCACCGGCGTGGCGCTGCTGATCTTCTTTTCGCGCATCAAGATTTTCACCGGCTATTCCGGCCTCGGCTATCTGATCGCCGCGCACACGGCATTCTGCATCCCCTTTGCCTACCTGCCGATCCGGGCGCGGTTGGAGAACATGGACCTGACACTGGAGCGCGCCGCCGCCGATCTCTACGCGACGCCGTGGCGGACGTTCCGCCGCATCACGCTGCCGCTGCTGTGGCCCGGCATCCTGGCCGGGCTGATGCTGGCCTTCGTGATCTCGCTCGATGACGTCGTCATCACCGAGTTCGTCAAGTCGGGCGGCCAGGACACGCTGCCGACCTACATGCTTGGCCAGATCCGTCGGGGGATAACACCCGAGATAAACGCGATATCGACCGTATTCCTGCTTTTGTCGGTCGCCATCGTGACGTTGTTTTTCTTCATCAGCAGGAAACGCGATTAGACATGAGAAATGGGAGCACAGCCATGAACTGGAAGATCACAGCGACCGCCATGGGGTTGGCGCTGCTCGCCTCGACAGGCGGCGCCTTCGCCGATGGCGAGCTGAACATCTACAATTGGGGTAACTACACCAGCCCGGACGTCATCAAGAAGTTCGAGCAGAAATACAACGTCAAGGTGACGATCACCGACTACGATTCGAACGACACTGCGCTGGCCAAGGTGCGTCAGGGCGGCACCGGCTTCGACATTGCGGTGCCGTCGCAGACCTACGTTCCGATCTGGATCAAGGAAGGTCTCCTGCTTGAGACCGATCCCGGAAAGATGGAGAACTTCAAGAATGTGGCGCCGGAATGGGCCAATCCCGAATTCGACCCCGGCCGCAAATATTCGGTGCCGTGGGCCTGGGGCACGATCGGAGTCGTTGTCAACACCGATGCCTACAAGGGACCGGCCGACAGTTGGGGCATTATCTTCAACACGCCGGATGAGCTCAAGGGCAAGGTCAATGTCGTACCCGAAATGAACGACGTCATGTTCGCGGCGACCAAATATCTCGGTGGCAAGCAATGCAGCACCGACAAGGAGCTGCTGAAGAAGGTGCGCGACACGCTTGTCGCGGCCAAGCCCAACTGGATCGCGATGGAATACAACACCATCGAGAAGATGGGCGCCGGCGACTTCAAGGCAACCAGCGACTGGAACGGTTCGGCGCTGCGCCAGCGGCTGGCGAATCCCGCCATCCATTACAATTATCCGAAGGAAGGCTTTGGCCTGTGGAGTGACAATGTGGTCGTTCTCAAGGAAGCCAAGAATGTCGAGAATGCCAAGCTGTTCCAGAACTTCATCATGGATCCGGAAAATGCCGCCGGGCTGTCGGCTTTCCATCGCTACGCCAATGCCATCACCGGTTCGGACAAATACATGCCGGCCGACATGAAGGATGCGCCCGAAGTGGTCATTCCGGCCGATGCCAAGCCGCAAGCCGAGCTGCAGCTGATGTGCCCGCCGGACGTCCAGGAACTCTACACCAAGATCTGGACCGAACTGCAGAAGTAGCCGCATCGTGACGGACCCGGCGGCAGGCGCCGCCGGGTCCGTTTTCATGTCGTCGGGACATTGATCATGGATTCCTACCGCAACTCGGATCCGCGGCCGCCGATCATGCAGGGCTCGCCGCCCAGGCTGGTGCCGCCGAAGCTCGACTGGGACCGGCCGCCGTGGAACCGATGGGCATTCCAGCATATCCGCGAGTTCCTGCCGACCGTCGAAGTCTGGCGTGGCCACGGCCATCGCCATCGTTTCGAACGGGCCGAGGTCGATCTCGACGCATTGCCGGTGGAGGACAGCACAGGTGCGCCGACGACGCTCGCCGGGCTGCTCGACGAGACCTACACGGACGGATTCCTGGTGCTCAAGGACGGCAGGATCGCCTATGAGCGCTATTTCAACGGGATGGACGAGCGCACGCTGCACCTGTCTCAGTCGATGGCGAAGTCTGTCACCGGCTCGGTATTCGGCATCCTCGTCGGGCGAGGACTGATCGATCCGGCAAAGCCGGTCACCAGCTACCTTCCGGAACTCGGCGCGACCGCCTGGACGGGCGCCAGCGTGCAGCATGTGCTCGACATGACGACGGGCGTGCGCTTTTCCGAGGAATACACAAATCCCTGCTCAGAGATCGCCCAGGTCGACGTCGCCACCGGCTGGAAGCCGGTGCCGCCCGGCAGCGACCCATCCTTCCAATGGCCGTCGCATCTGTTCGAGCTGATCCTGCGGCTTAAGGACAAGGTGCGACCGCATGGCGAGGCGTTCGAGTATCGCTCGATCGAGACCGATGTGCTGGCCTTCATCATGGAGCGGGTGACCGGCAAGCGGCTGGCGCAACTGGTTTCCGAGGAACTCTGGCAAAAGCTCGGCGCGGATGAAAGCGCCTGCTTCACCGTCGACAGCGCCGGCTATGCGCTCGCCGACGGCGGCTTCAACGCGACGCTGCGCGACTACGCCCGCTTCGGCAAGCTGATCCTGGACAATGGCGGCGGCGTGGTGCTGGCCGAGTGGATCGAGGCGACGCGCACCGGCAGGCACGGCCCGGGCTTCAATCCCAGCCTGCCCGAAGGCAGCTACCGCAACCAGTTCTGGATCGAGGATCCGCGCTCGCGCGCGCTAATGTGCCGGGGTGTGTTCGGGCAGCTTATCCACATCGGCTGGGACAACAGAATGGTCGTGGTGAAGCTTTCGACCTATCCGGATTTCACCAACACAGCCTATTCGGTGGCGACGCTGAAGGCCGTGCACGCCATAGCCGCCGCGCTGGCCTGACCCACAAGCAAGCAGAGGATCCCGGAGACCGTCATGACCGGCAGGACCGCGTTCGAGACAAGATATGGCTTTGCCCGCAACGCGGTGCTGCTCTCCAACTGGCGCGAAAGCCCGTTCAATCGCTGGTCGTTCCAGAATGTCGGCGAGCTGGTGCCGAGCGCGCCCTTCGCATCCGCCAGCGGCAGCGAGGCGCCCCCGCAGGCGCTTGGCGGGCTGCTCGACGAAAAGGTCGCCTCGGCAAATGCGCCGGAAACGGTCGCGGCATTTCTCCAGCGCTCGGATACCGATGCGCTGACCATTATGAAGGGCGGCAAATGGGTCGGCGACTGGTTGGCGCCGCATATGGAATTTGGCGCCCGCCACATCATCTTCTCGATCAGCAAGTCGTTCACCGCCATTCTCGCCGGCATACTGGAAGGCGAGGGGGTGTTCGACCCGGAAGCGCCCGTCGTCAACTACATCCCTGAGGCCAAAAGCTCTGCCTATGGCGATGCAAGCTGCCGGCACGTGCTCGACATGACCGTCAGCCTCGATTTCGAGGAGGCCTATCTCGATCCCGAGAGCGCATTTGCCCGCTATCGCCGCGCCACGCTGTGGAATCCGGGCGGCGGGTCCGAAAGCCTCAAGGCGTTTCTCCTGACGTTGCAGCGTCTCGGCGAGCCACACGGCCGGACCTATCGCTACCGCTCGCCCAATTCCGATTTGCTCGGCGCGCTGCTGGAGCGGGCGTCGGGCCAGCGCATCGCCGATCTTCTGCGAGATAAATTGTGGCTGCCGCTCGGCGCGACGAGCGAGGGCTCGATCGCCGTCGACATGGAAGGCACGGCGCGCACCGCCGGCGGTATTTCGGTGACGCCGCGCGACCTGGCGCGGGTCGGCGAGATGATGCGGCAGGGCGGCATGGCCAATGGCCGCCGCATCGTGCCGGATGCCTGGGTCCGTGACACGGTTTCAACCGGCGGCAGCTTCGAGGCCTGGCAGCGCGGCACGATGGCGTTTCTCTTTCCCAAGGGCCGCTACCGCAACAAATGGTACCAGACCGGTCACGACAGCGGCGCCTATTGCGGTATCGGCATCCACGGCCAGTGGCTCTATGTCAATCCGCGGGACGAGGTGGTGATCGCCAAGATGTCGTCGCAGCCGGAGCCTGTCGACGACCGGCTCGATGTCGAGCTGGTGGCGTTCTTCGAGGCGCTGAGCCGGATGGTCTAAGCCGTTCCAGGCGGCCCGCCTTCGCAACCCTTTTCTGTGGAACCTCGCTGCAGGGGCTGAACAGCGCGGTTGGCGAGGACGGCATCCCGGCCTATGGTCGCCGCTCTTTTCGACAGGGACCGGCATGGCATCCGACATCAAGCGCATTGCGGCAATCATAGCGTCCGAGATCGGCGCGCGGCCCGAGCAGGCGGCGGCGGCGATCGAGCTTTTGGACGAGGGCGCGACTGTTCCCTTTGTCGCGCGCTACCGCAAGGAAGTCACCGGCGGGCTCGACGACACGCAGTTGCGCGACCTTGCCGAGCGTCTGGCCTATCTGCGCGAGCTCGACGCGCGCCGCGAGACGATCCTCGGTTCGATCCGTGAGCAGGGCAAGTTGACCGCGGAGCTCGAGGCCAAGATCAATGCCGCGGCAACCAAGGCCGAGCTGGAAGACATCTACCTACCCTACAAGCCGAAGCGGCGCACCAAGGCGGAGATCGCCAGGGAGCGGGGGCTCGGGCCGCTGGCCGAGGCGATCCTCGCCGACCGCGCGGCGGTGCCCGCCGATCTCGCGCTCGCCTACATCACCGAAGAAGTGGCAGACGCAAAGGCCGCGCTCGAGGGCGCGCGCGACATTCTGTCGGAACAGTTCGCCGAGAATGCCGATCTGGTCGGCAAGCTGCGCGCCTATATGAAGGAGCGTGCCTTCCTGCGCGCCAGGGTCGTCGACGGCAAGCAGGAGGCGGGTGCGAAGTTCTCCGACTATTTCGACCATGTCGAGCGCTGGGCGAACGTGCCCAGCCATCGGGCGCTCGCCATGTTGCGCGGCCGCAACGAGGAGGTGCTGTCGCTCGACATCGAGGTCGATGCCGACGATGCCTCGCCGGTGAAGCCGGCCGAGCGCATGATCGCCAATGCCTATGCGATCGGCGGCAGCCTGCCGGGCGACCGCTGGCTGATGGAGGTCGCCGGCTGGACCTGGCGCATCAAGCTGTCCCTGCATCTGACGCTCGACCTGATGCGCGACCTGCGCGAGCGCGCCGAGGAAGAGGCGATCCACGTCTTCGCGCGCAACTTGAAGGACCTGCTGCTCGCGGCGCCCGCCGGTTCGCGGCCGACGATGGGGCTCGATCCCGGCATCCGCACCGGCGTCAAGGTGGCGGTGGTCGACGGCACCGGCAAGCTGGTGGCGACGACGACGGTTTATCCGTTCCCGCCCAGGAACGATGTGCGCGGCACGCAGGCCGAGCTCGCCGCGCTCATCCGCCAGCACAAGGTCGAGCTGATCTCGATCGGTAACGGCACCGGCAGCCGCGAGACCGAGAAGTTGGTCGCTGACATGCTGTCGGACCTGCCAGCCGGTTCCGGCCCGAAGCCGCTCAAGGTGATCGTCAGCGAGGCGGGCGCTTCGGTCTATTCGGCCTCGTCGACGGCAGCGGCGGAATTCCCCGGCCTCGACGTGTCACTGCGCGGCGCCGTGTCGATCGCTCGCCGCTTGCAGGATCCGCTTGCCGAACTGGTCAAGATCGAGCCGAAGTCGATCGGCGTCGGCCAATATCAGCACGATGTCGACCAGTACCGGCTCGGCCGCTCGCTGGAAGCGGTGGTCGAAGATGCGGTGAATGCCGTCGGCGTCGATCTCAACACGGCGTCGGCGCCGTTGCTGGCACGGGTTTCGGGGCTAGGCCCATCGCTGGCCGAAGCGATCGTTGCGCATCGCGATGCGACCGGGCCGTTTGCCAGCCGCAAGGACCTGCTCAAGGTGGCGCGGCTCGGACCACGTGCCTTCGAACAGTCCGCCGGCTTTTTGCGCATTGCCAATGGCGCCGAGCCGCTCGATGCTTCCTCGGTGCATCCCGAAGCCTATGGCGTGGCGAAGAAGATCGTCGCAGCCTGCGGCCGCGACGTGCGCGCGCTGATGGGGATAGTGCCGCGCTCAAGGCGCTCGACCCGCGTGTCTTCGTCGACGAGCGCTTTGGCCTGCCGACGGTGCGCGACATCCTGGCGGAGCTGGAAAAGCCCGGCCGCGATCCGCGCCCCGGCTTCAAGACGGCGACCTTTGCCGAGGGTGTCGACGATATCAAGGACCTGAAGCCAGGCATGCTGCTCGAAGGCACGGTGACCAATGTCGCCGCCTTCGGCGCTTTTGTCGACATCGGCGTGCATCAGGACGGGCTGGTCCATGTCTCGCAACTGGCTGACCGCTTCATCAAGGATGCGCATGAGGTGGTGAAGGCGGGCGATGTGGTGAAGGTGCGGGTCGTCGACGTCGACATCAAGCGCAACCGCATTGGTCTCACGATGCGCAAGGACGGCGACGGCGGTGCCCCGCGGAGCGGCTCGCGCGACAATGGTGGCGGCAGGCCGGCGCCGCGCACGCCGGCGCCGCCGCGCCAGCCGGAGCCGCCGGCCGCGCAGGGCGCGTTCGGCGCGGCGCTTGCCGAGGCCATGAAGCGGAAGTAGCTACCAAGCCAGAACAGCCGGCTCCTTGCCGAGTTGGCCTAGCAGCCAGTCGCGAAAACTGGCGACCGGCGGATGGCCGCGCTTGTCATGCGGGACAACGAGGTAATAGGCGCTGCGGCTCTGCATCGGTTGACCCGGCGCCGGCAGCAGTTGGCCGCGCTGCAATTCTGCGGCAATCAGGATTTCCGGCAGCAACGCCACGCCGAGCCCGGCCATGCAGGCCTGGGCGGCGGTGCCGAACTGCTCGAACTGCATACCGGGTCCGGTCGGCGCGCTGAGCCCCTGATGCTCAAACCATTCGGTCCAGGCGCCGGGGCGCGTCGCCATGTGCAGCAGTGGCAGGCGGCAGATGTCGGCCGGCGTGGCGATCCGTTGCCCTTTCACGAATTCGGGCGATGCCACCGGCGCCACCGTCTCGCGCACGAGCAGCGTGGAATCGGCATCCGGCCAGTCGGGCAGGCCGTAATGGATGGCGGCGTCGAGCCGTTCGCGGGCGAAGTCGAAGCGGCCGACTCGAGTGACGAAGTTGATGGTGATGTCGGGGTTGTTGGCGACGAAATCGGGGATCAGCGGCATCAGCCAGCGCGTGCCGAAGGTCGGCAAAATCGCCAGGTTAAGGATGCCCCCATGCCGATTGCTCATCAATCCAAGGGCTGCGTTGCGCAGTTGCCCGAGCGCTGATCGCACCGCCTCGGCATAGGCCTCGCCTGCCGTCGACAGCCGGACATTGCGGCTGTCGCGCTCGAACAGGCGGCGTCCGAACTGTTCTTCCAAAAGGCCAACTTGCCGGCTGATGGCGCCTTGGGTGAGATCGAGCTCACGGGCGGCGGCGGTGAAGGAGCCCAGACGCGCCACCGCCTCGAAGGCGGCAAGGGCGCTGGTGGTCGGCAAAAGGCGGCGCTGGACGTTCATGATCTATTACTAACGCTCATTGATTGGTGATGCAATTTCGTTTGATTTTTTCCAGGCGGGGGCCGATAAGCCCCGCACCTCAAGATTTTGCGCGGGAGAGACAGGCCATGGCCGCCGACAAGAACGCATTCGTCTGGGAAGATCCCTTCCTGATCGAGGACCAACTCTCCGAGGATGAGCGCATGGTGCGCGACGGTGCCGCCGCTTTCGCCGCCGACAAGCTCGCGCCTCGCATCGAGGAGGCCTATCTCGACGAGAAGACCGATCCCTCGATCTTCCGCGAGATGGGCGAGGCGGGCCTGCTCGGCATCACCATTCCCGAGGAATATGGCGGGCTCGGCGCCAACTACGTCACCTATGGGCTGGTGGCGCGGGAAGTCGAGCGCATCGATTCCGGCTACCGCTCGATGATGAGCGTGCAGTCGTCGCTGGTGATGTACCCGATCCATGCCTATGGTTCGGACGAGCAGCGCAAGAAGTACCTGCCGAAGCTCGCCTCCGGCGAATGGATCGGCTGCTTCGGCCTCACCGAGCCGGATGCCGGTTCCGACCCGGGCGGCATGAAGACGCGAGCCGAGAAGACGGCGGGCGGCTACAGGCTTTCCGGCTCGAAGATGTGGATCTCCAACGCCCCGATCGCCGACGTCTTCGTCGTCTGGGCGAAATCGGCGGCGCACGACAACCAGATCCGCGGTTTCGTGCTGGAGAAGGGAATGAAGGGGCTGTCGGCGCCGAAGATCGGTGGCAAGCTGTCGCTGCGCGCGTCAATCACCGGCGAGGTGGTGATGGATGGCGTCGAGGTCGGCGAAGACGCGCTGCTGCCCAATGTCTCGGGCCTCAAGGGGCCGTTCGGCTGTCTCAACCGGGCGCGCTACGGTATCTCCTGGGGCGCGATGGGCGCCGCTGAGGATTGCTGGCACCGGGCGCGGCAATACGGCCTGGACCGCAAGCAGTTCGGCAAGCCGCTCGCCGGCACGCAGCTCTTCCAAAAAAAGCTCGCCGACATGCAGACCGAGATCACGCTGGGCCTGCAGGGCTCGCTCAGGGTCGGGCGGCTCATGGACGAAGGCAAGATGGCGCCGGAGATGATCTCGATCGTCAAGCGCAACAATTGCGGCAAGGCGCTCGACATCGCCCGCCAGGCCCGCGACATGCACGGCGGCAACGGCATCCAGATCGGCTACCACGTCATGCGCCATGCGCAGAACCTGGAGACGGTCAACACCTATGAAGGCACGCATGACGTGCATGCGCTGATCCTCGGACGGGCGCAGACTGGTATCCAGGCGTTTTTCTAAGCCGGCAACGCTGCTTAAATTAGGTGCAGCGCAACATCTCTGCTTGGAGAATGGCCTGCATTTGTGTCAGGGTTCGGCGAAGTGAAACGCCGAACCCCGGGGCACCATGGCAATTCTGGCAGCTGTCCACCACCTGACCCACTACAAATACGACCGGCCGGTCGTGCTTGGGCCCCAGGTGATCAGGCTGCAGCCGGCGCCGCATTCGCGCACCAAGGTGCTAAGCCACTCGCTGAAGGTCGAACCGAAGAATCACTTCGTCAACCTGCAGCAGGACCCTTACGGCAACTTCCTCGCCCGCTTCGTCTTCCCTGAGCCGGTGAACGAGCTCAAGATCGAGGTCGATCTCGTCGCCGACATGACGGTCTACAATCCGTTCGATTTCTTCGTCGAGGAATCGGCCGAGAATTTTCCGTTCGAGTATCCGGAAGAAATCAGGGAAGACCTCGCCATCTACCGGACGCCGGAGCCGGCGGGGCCGCTGCTGTCGGCTTTCCTCGGAACGATCGACCGCAGCCCGAGGAACACCGTCAATTTCCTCGTCGACCTCAACGCGCGACTGCAACGCGAGATCGCCTACATCGTGCGCATGGAGACAGGTGTCTTTTCGCCGGAGGAGACGCTGGCCGCGGCCAAGGGCTCGTGCCGGGATACCAGCTGGCTCCTGGTGCAGATCCTGAGGAATCTCGGCATCGCCGCGCGCTTCGTCTCCGGCTACCTGATCCAGCTCAAGCCGGATCTCGTCTCGCTGGACGGGCCGCCCGGCACCGCTGTCGACTTCACCGACCTGCATGCCTGGTGCGAGGTCTATATTCCGGGCGCCGGCTGGATCGGCTTCGACCCGACCTCGGGCCTGCTCACCGGCGAGAGCCATGTGCCGCTGGCCGCCACTCCGCATTTCCGCAACGCCGCGCCGATTTCCGGCATGGCGAGCTTCGCTAATGTCGATTTCGGCTTCGACATGCGGGTCGACCGCATCGCCGAGCATCCACGCATCACCAAGCCGTTTTCGGACGAAAGCTGGCAGGCGCTCGACGCGCTGGGCAACAAGGTCGACGCGGCGCTCACCGCGGGCGACGTTCGCCTCACCATGGGCGGCGAGCCGACCTTCGTGTCGATCGACGATTTCGAGTCGGCGGAATGGAACACGGCGGCGGTTGGCCCGACCAAACGTGAGAAGGCTGATGCATTGATCCGCCGGCTGCGCGAACGCTTCGCGCCGGGCGGCTTCCTCCACTATGGCCAGGGCAAGTGGTATCCGGGCGAAAGCCTGCCGCGCTGGACCTTCTCGCTCTACTGGCGCACCGATGGCGAGCCGGTGTGGCGCGACCCGTCCCTGATCGCGCGCGAAAGGAGCGAGACGGACATCGGGCCGCAGCAGGCCGAAAGCCTGCTGACGGCGATCGCCGGCGAGCTCGGCATCGACAAGGCGATGGTCAGCGAGGCCTATGAGGATCCGGCCGAATGGCTGCTCAAGGAAGGCAAGCTGCCGGACAATGTCGATCCGTCCAATTCCAAGCTGGAGGACCCGGAAGAGCGCAGCCGCATGGCGCGGGTGTTCGAGCGCGGCCTGACCAAACCGTCGGGCTATGTGCTGCCGGTGCAGCGCTGGAACAGCCAGGCAGCGGGGCCGCGCTGGCGATCGGAGAAATGGAAGACCAGGCGTGGCCGGTTGTTCCTGGTTCCCGGCGATTCGCCGGTCGGCTATCGCTTGCCGCTTGGCACTCTGCCCTATGTGCCGCCGGCGCAATTCCCCTACATCGTGCCGGTCGACCCATCGGTTCCGCGTGGCCCGCTGCCGGAGCGCGCGGCCATTTTGCCGGTAGCGTCGCCGGCCGAACTGGAAGGCGCCGACGATATGGCGCGCCGCCAGCAGGCGGTGTCGTTCACCGCAGTGGTCGGCCAGCAGGACCGTGTCGAACAGCAGATCGCCGAGATCGGCGGCGCGGTGCGCACCGCGCTCACCGTCGAGCCGCGCGATGGCCGACTCTGCGTGTTCATGCCGCCGGTCGAGGCGCTGGAAGATTATCTCGAACTGGTCGCGGCGGCCGAGAACGCCGCGCGCTCGATCGGACTGCCGGTGCACATCGAGGGCTACGGCCCGCCGCACGATCCGCGTCTCAACGTCATCCGCGTTGCTCCCGATCCCGGCGTCATCGAGGTCAATATCCATCCCGCCGCCAACTGGCAGGAATGCGTTGCCACGACCACGGCAATCTACGAGGAGGCGCGGCAGTCGCGACTCGGCACCGACAAGTTCATGATCGACGGCCGCCATACCGGCACCGGCGGAGGCAACCATGTCGTGGTGGGCGGCGCGACGCCGAACGACAGCCCGTTCCTGCGCCGGCCCGACCTCTTGAAGAGCCTGGTGCTGCAATGGCAGCGCCACCCGTCGCTGTCCTACCTGTTCTCGGGCCTGTTCATCGGCCCGACCAGCCAGGCGCCGCGTTTCGACGAGGCGCGCCACGACTCGCTCTACGAACTCGAAATCGCGATGGCGCAGGTGCCGCATCCCGATAAGGGCGCGGCCCCGTTGCCATGGCTGGTCGATCGGCTGTTCCGCAATCTCTTGACCGACGTCACCGGCAACACGCACCGCTCCGAAATCTGCATCGACAAATTGTTCTCGCCCGACGGCCCGACCGGCCGGCTGGGCCTCGTCGAGTTCCGCGGTTTCGAGATGCCCCCCAATGCGCGCATGAGCCTGGCGCAGCAACTGTTGGTGCGCGCTATCATCGCCCGCGCGTGGAAGAACCCGCTCGATGGCCGCTTCGTGCGCTGGGGCACCTCGCTGCACGACCGCTTCATGCTGCCGCACCATGTCTGGGCGGATTTCCTCGACGTGCTGGAGGACCTGAAGCTCAACGGCTTCGAATTCCGTCCGGAATGGTTCGCCGCGCAGCTCGAATTCCGCTTTCCCTTCTGCGGCGAGGTCCAGCATGCCGGCGTCAAGCTGGAGCTCAGGCAGGCGCTGGAACCTTGGCACGTGATGGGCGAGCAAGGCGCGATCGGCGGCACCGTGCGCTTCGTCGATTCTTCCGTCGAGCGGCTCCAGGTGAAGACGGAGGGCCTCAATCCGGAGCGTCACGCCGTCGTCTGCAACGGCCGCGTCGTACCGATGAACGTGACGGACAACAGGGAGATTGCGGTGGCGGGCGTGCGCTTCAAGGCCTGGCAGCCAGCCTCGGGCCTGCATCCGGCGCTGCCGGTCAACACGCCGCTGGTCTTCGATATCTACGACCGCTGGTCGGGCCGGGCGGTGGGCGGCTGCGTCTACCATGTCGCGCATCCCGGCGGGCGCAATTACGACACCTTCCCGGTCAATGGCAACGAGGCGGAGGCGCGGCGGCTTGCCCGCTTCGAGCCACGCGGCCACACACCGGCGGGTTACGTGCTCCACAACGAAGAAGCTTCTGAAGATTTCCCGATGACCCTTGACCTCAGGCGGCCTCCAAGACTCTGATCGACGATGGCGAAGGGGAATCAGAAGAAGATAGGCGGCAAGCCGCTGAGCCACAGTCTGCTGGAGCACTACCAGCCGATCGACGGCGTCGTCGACGAGATGGTCGACGCCTCGGGCAATCCGCGCCCGGTCTGGCGCGCCTTCATCGAGGCGCTGGAGGACCTTGGCCCTGAAAAGCTCGCCCAGCGCTTCGCCCGCGCCGACCAGTATCTGCGCGACGCCGGCGTCTATTACCGCGTCTACGACAAGGCGGGCGCCAATGAGCGCGAGTGGCCCCTGGCGCATGTCCCGCTGCTGATCGAGGAAAAGGAATGGGCCGCGATCAGCGCCGGCCTCGTGCAGCGCGCCGACCTTTTCGAGGAGATTCTGGCCGACGTCTACGGTCCGAACCGGCTGATTCAAAAGGGCATCCTGCCGGCCAGCCTGATCGCCGCCAGCCCGGAATATTTGCGGCCCGTCGCCGGCACAAGGCCGGCCAGCGGCCATTTCCTCCACATGCTGGCCTTCGAGCTTGGCCGCGGTCCGGACGGCCGCTGGTGGGTGCTGGGCGACCGCACGCAGGCGCCGTCGGGCGCGGGCTTCGCGCTGGAGAACCGTGTCGCCACCACGCGCGCGCTGTCCGACATCTATGGCGAGATGCATGTCCATCGCCTCGCCGGCTTCTTCCGCCGTTTTCGCGACGCGCTGATCGGCATGGCCAAGGACACTGGCGGGCGCGTCGCCATCCTGACGCCGGGACCGCTCAATGAGACCTATTACGAGCACGCCTATATCGCGCGCTATCTCGGCATCATGCTGCTCGAAGGCGAGGACCTGACCGTCTCCAGCGGCAAGCTGATGGTGCGCACCGTCTCGGGGTTGAAGCCGATCGGCGTGCTGTGGCGGCGGCTCGATGCCGCCTTCGCCGATCCGCTGGAACTCAGGCCGGATTCTCAGATCGGCACGCCCGGCCTGGTCGAGGCGATCCGCAGCGGCACGGTCTCGGCCGTCAATGCGCTGGGCTCGGGCCTGATGGAGACGCGGGCGCTGCTATCCTTCCTGCCGAGGATTTCCAGGGAATTGCGCGGCGAAGAATTGCTGCTGCCGAGCGTCGCCACCTGGTGGTGCGGGCAGGACAACGAGCGCGACCATGTGCTTGCCAATTTCGACCGCATGGTGGTCGGACCGGCGCTGTCGACACGGCTTGCCTTCGAGGACGACGATGCGACCAGGCTGGGATCGATGCTCTCCGATGCCGAGCGGGCCGAACTGGTGGCGCGGATCAAGGGCAGCGGCGGCGACTTCGTCGGCCAGGAAGCAGTGACGCTTTCGACAACGCCCGTCTATGTCGGCGGCTGGCTGGAGCCGCGGCCGGCCAGCCTGCGCGTCTATCTGGCGCGCACGGCGGATGGCTGGACGGTGATGCCCGGCGGTTTTGCCCGGGTCGGCTTCTCGCAGGACACGACAGCCATAGCCATGCAGCGCGGCGGCCAGGCGGCGGATGTCTGGGTGGTCAGCGACCGGCCGGTCGAGCGCGAGACACTGCTGCCGCAGGAGCATGACAGCTTCACCCGCTCCATGCCTGGGAGTCTGCCCAGCCGCGCGGCGGAGAACCTGACATGGCTCGGCCGCTACATCGAGCGATCGGAAGACACGGCCCGCGTGCTGCGCGCCTATCATGTGCGGCTGGCTGAGACCTCCGATCCTGAAACGCCGCTGCTTGCCGATATCAGGGATTATCTCGAACCGTTCGGCATCGACGTCGAAACGGCGATCCCGCTTGGCCTGATCGGCACGCTAGACAGCGCCGTCTACAGCGCCGGGCAGATTCGCGACCGTTTTTCGCCGGATGGCTGGCTGGCGCTGAAGGACCTGTCGAAGACCATCCATCAGTTCGCCAGGACCGTGGCGCCAGGCGACGACGCGACCCGGGCGATGACGGTGATCCTGCGCAAGCTCGCCGGCTTCTCCGGCCTGCTGCACGAGAACATGTACCGCTTCACCGGCTGGCGCTTTCTCGAAATCGGCCGGCGGCTGGAGCGCGGCATCCAGATCGCCCGCATGCTTGCCCGGCTGACCAGGGCTGGCGCGCCCGACGGCGCGCTCGACATGATGCTGGAGATCGGCGACAGCGTCATGACTCATCGCCGGCAGTACCCGGTGCAGGCCGGCCGGCGCACGGTGATCGATCTCCTGGCGCTCGACCCGCTCAACCCGCGCTCCATCCTGTTTCAGCTCGAGCGGTTGAAGGCGGAGATCGGCATGCTGCCTTCGAGCGGCGGCGAAGGGCACATGTCGCCGGCGGCAAAGGAAATCCTTCAGCTCAACACGGCGATCGCCGTCATGGAACCCTCGGACATGACGGCGCAAGTCATCGACGATCTCGCCAATGAGATCGGCGGCCTCTACAACAGCCTCGCCAAGGCCTTTTTCGGATAGCGCATGCTCTACGACATCAGGCTTCATCTGAGCTACGACTATGATGCCGCGGCCGGTGGCGGCCGGCACCAGGTGCGCGTGCTGCCGCCGACGATTGTCGGCGTGCAGCGGGTAGTCGCGGCTTCGCTGTCCTTCGTGCCGGCTCCAGGCGAGCGCTCCGACTTTTCCGATTTCTTTGGCAACAACGTCACTTCGATCGCCTTTCGCGATGCACATGACGCGCTCGACATCCGGATGAGCGCGCGCGTGTCGGTGTCGCGCCCGGAACCGGGGCTGGACGTATCGCCCGACCTCCAGCGGCTGCGGGAAGAACTCGGCGGCGTGCGGTCGCTGTCGCCGGATTCCCCGCATCATTTTCTTGCCGCCAGCGATCATGCCGGCATCGATTCCGCGATCACCGCCTATGCGAAAGGCAGCATCGCCGGCTCGACCGTCGCCACGGTCCTGGACCTGTGCAACCGCATCCATCGCGATTTCACCTATGATGGCGAGGCCACCACCGTGCAGACCCGCGCCAGCGATGCCTTCGGCCTGAAGCGCGGCGTCTGCCAGGACTTCTCGCATATCATGATCGCCGGCCTGCGCGGCCTCGGCATTCCCGCTGGCTATGTCAGCGGCTTCCTGCGCACCATACCGCCAAAGGGCAAGCCCCGGCTCGAAGGTGCCGATGCCATGCATGCATGGGTCAAGGCCTGGTGCGGGCGTGACGCCGGATGGCAGGAATTCGATCCGACCAACGGCATGCGGGCGAGCAACGACCACATCACGGTCGGCTACGGGCGGGACTATTCCGATGTGGCGCCGATCGTCGGCGTGCTCAAGACGACCGGCGGCCAGGCGGCCGAGCAAGCGGTCGATGTCATTCCGGTCGTGCTCGAAAAGCTGTGAACACATCGGGGTCCAGGCCTGTGCCGTACGGGCGGAGCGAGCAAAGACTGCTTCTCAAATCCGGACGCTGTCGCTATCTTGCGCTTCGGGGCGGTACGGCCGGATGCATGGGTTTTGCGCCGGTGCGGAGTTGTCATTGAAAGCTGTCAGCGTCATCATTCCGGCACACAATGCAGCAGCGACCATAGTGAGGACGCTGGGATCGCTGCGTTCGGAAGCGGACGCCATCGGCGAGGTGCTGCTGGTCGACGATTTGTCCTCGGACGGCACGGCAGCGGTCGCCAGCGATGCTGCTTCACGGTTGGGCCTGCCGTTGCGCGTCATCCAGTCCAACTGCAGGGACGCCGGCGGAGCCCGCAATCTCGCCCTGTCGCAGGCGAACCATCCCTGGATCTACATGATCGATGCCGACGACCTGCATCTGGAGGGCGGGCTGCGGTCATTGCTGCTTCAGGCCAGCATGCAGGCAAGGGCCGACATGGTGGTCGGCGCCTATCGTCGGCGGACCGACGGCGTCGACCGGCAGATCAAGCTGCCTGCCGGCTATACGGCCGCGAGCATCGCCAATGCCTCGGCCTATATCGAAGGTCACATACGTTCGATTGCGGTGGGAAGCGCGCTGGTGTCCCGGCAGGCGATCGGGGAAACGCGGTTCCCAACCGGGCTCGCCTATGACGAGGACACGTTGTTCTGGGCAAGGGTGTTGAGCAAGGCCCGGCTTGCGATCATCACGCAACCGGTCATGACCTACTGTGTTTCGGCGGAACGCTCCGACGACCGCTTCATCGTGCTGCCGGCAAAGCGCTTCCTCGAATGGCGCAATGCGCTGCACGGGCTCGCCGATTGCGGGATTGCGAAGTCGACGCTGAAGACCAGGGAAGGGCTTGTCGCCCTGAAGATCGCGCGCGTCCACTATGCGCGCGGCGACCTGGATACGGCGGCCCGGTTCCTGGCCGTGGCCAAGGCCGCGCCGAAGGTGCCGTCGGACATCTGGCGTTGCATGCGCTATCAGTTCAAGCTTGCGGCGCGGCGCCGGTTTTCCATGCCGCGTGTCCAGTTGCAAAGCGCCTGATGGCCGAGAGGCCGGAACTCGCAGTCGTGGTGATTGGTTTGCGGGCGCCTGCCGAGTTGGTCGCAGCAGTAAGATCGGCGCTCGACCAGAATGCACCGTTCGAGGTCGTGGTCGTGAATTCCGGCGGCGGGGATGTCCAGGCACTGCTGGGTCGTGCCGGACTCGATGTCAGGGTCATCGAGGTCGGGCAGCGACTGTTCGCCGGCGCTGCGCGAAATATCGGCCTGCGGCGACACAAGCCCCGTTCGTCGCCTTCCTTGCCGCGGATTGCCTCGCCTGCCCGCGCTGGGCAGAGATCCGATGACGGCGGGCTCTGGATGGCGGACCTGTCGGCCGTCGCGCGAGCGTGAACCCTTAAGAGCAGCACGGAACCAGTCGCCGGCGATGCGGCTTATCTACGGACCAGTTCCGTGGGATGCATCATGCTGCAACGACCGCAATCCTCCCCTGACCGTTCAGCAGGAGAGGACGAAACCCGAAAGAACGGCGCGCAAGATTCGGCCGAGCGCGCGTCGCTCACCTATGTCAGCGATGCCGATCCCGGCATTCGCCGCAAGCGAAAAGGCAAGGGCTTTGCCTATCTCGGGCTCCAGGGCCGTTCGGTCTCAGCGGCCACGCTTGCGCGCATCAAGGCACTGGCCATTCCGCCGGCGTGGACCGATGTCTGGATTTCGCCTGATGCCCGCGGGCACATCCAGGCGACCGGCCGGGACCAGCGCGGGCGCAAGCAATACCGCTATCATGCGCTGTGGGCCGCCGAGCGCGACGGCGCCAAATATTCAAGCTTGGTCGCCTTTGCCAAAAGCCTGCCCGGACTGCGGCGCCGCATCGATGCGGATCTGCGCCGTCACGGTCTGCCGGCGGAGCGCGTCGTCGCGGCGACCGTCTGGCTGCTCGACAATACGATGATCCGCGTCGGCAATGCCGCCTATGCCCGCGACAACAAGAGTTTCGGCCTGACGACGTTGCGCGACCGTCATGTCGACATCGAGGGATCGCACTTGCGCTTTGCCTTCAAGGGCAAGTCCGGCAAGGAATGGAAGCTGAAGCTGGTCGACCGCCGGATCGCCAGGATCGTGCGCGGCGCGCAGGAACTTCCGGGCCAGAAGCTGCTTCAGTATCTTGACGAGGACGGCAACAGGCATCCGGTCGGTTCGGGCGACGTCAACCGCTATATCCGCGACGCGGCCGACGCGGATTTCAGCTCGAAGCATTTCCGAACCTGGGGCGGCACCATCCACGCCGCGTCGCTGTTTGCACAAGCCGAGCGTCCGGAAAGCCAGGCGCAGATGAAGCGGGTCATGAACGGGATCATCGACAGGGTCGCCGAGCGCCTCGGCAACACGCGTGCCATCTGCCGCAAATGCTACATCCACCCGCTGGTCTTCGAAGCATGGGCAAACGGCCGGCTGCTCAGCGAAATGGCGGAGGCAAGCAAGCGAAAACGCCTGATACCCGGTCTCGACGAAGAGGAGACGCTGGTGTTGCGATGGCTTGAGACGCGCGGCGCCTGACCAGTGGCACGGGTGGACGGGCAAGCCCGTGTGATCGCTCAATATTTTTTTATCGACGTTGTGTCGGGAAGGGCCCTACTGTCGCGTCCTTTGATACGGAAAGGATTTGCCATGCTCTACGCCATCCTCTGCTACGCCTCCGAAGACGTCGTCTGCTCCTGGAGCAAGGAACAGGACGACGAGGTCATGGCAAAGCTATTGGGCGTGCAGGAAAAATACGCCCAGGCCGGGCGGCTTGGGCCCGTCGCGCGTCTCTTGCCGACCACCGCCGCGACGACGTTGCGCACGGTCAAGGGCGAGCCGGTCGTCATCGACGGCCCGTTCGCCGAAACCAAGGAACAGTTCCTCGGCTTCTATACGCTCGAATGCGCCGACCTCGACGAGGCCGTCGACTTCGCGCGCGAGCTTTCCGAGGTCAATCCAAGCGGCGGCTCCTACGAGATACGCCCGGTTTCCCTCTTCAATCCGGCCAGAGTACCCGCATGACCGAGCTTGCCTGGATAAGCACCGCGATCAGCACCGCCCGTCCGCAGGCGATGGGTGCGCTGCTGCGCTACTTCCGCGATCTCGACGCCGCGGAAGAAGCTTTCCAGGATGCGTGCCTGAGGGCGCTGAAGAACTGGCCGAAGAACGGCCCGCCGCGCGATCCCGCCGCCTGGCTGATCTTCGTCGGCCGCAACAGCGGCATCGACGCGGTCCGCAAGCGGTCCAAGCAGGCGCCGCTGCCGGAAGAGGACCAGATCTCCGACCTGGAGGATACCGAAAGCGATATCGCCGAGCGTCTCGACGGCGCCCACTATCGCGACGACATCCTGCGGCTCCTGTTCATCTGCTGCCATCCGGACCTGCCGGCGACGCAGCAGATCGCGGTGGCATTGCGCATCGTCTCCGGCCTTACCGTCAAACAGATCGCGCGCGCCTTCCTGGTCGGCGAAAGCGCCATGGAGCAGCGCATCACCCGCGCCAAGGCGCGCATCGCGGATGCCGGCGTGCCTTTCGAGACGCCGGGCGCCGTCGAGCGCTCGGAACGGCTCGCGGCGGTGGCCGCCATGGTCTACCTGATCTTCAACGAGGGCTATTCGACCAACAGCGGCGAGGCGCCGGCGCGCGCGCCGCTCTGCGAGGAGGCGATCCGGCTGGCGCGGCTCTTGCTTCGGCTGTTCCAGACCGAGCCGGAGATCATGGGGCTGACGGCACTGCTCCTGCTGCAGCATGCGCGGGCGCCGGCACGCTTCGACGTCAGTGGCGAGATCGTCCTGCTGGAGGACCAGGACCGCAGTCTCTGGAGCCGCAAGATGATCGACGAGGGCCTGGCGCTGGTCGACAAGGCGCTGCGCCACCAGAAGCCCGGCCCCTACCAGGTGCAAGCGGCGATCGCCGCGCTGCATGCGCGGGCGGTGAAGCCCGAAGACACCGACTGGACCGAGATCGACCTGCTCTACAGCCTGCTCGAGCGCATGCAGCCGTCGCCGGTGGTGACGCTCAATCGCGCCGTAGCGGTGTCCAAGGTGCGCGGCCCCGAGGCGGCGCTCGCCATGATCGAGCCGCTGGAGGATAGGCTGTCCGGCTATTTCCACTTCTTCGGCCTCAAGGGCGGCCTGCTGATGCAACTCGACCGCGGCGATGAGGCGCGCGTTGCGTTCGACCGGGCGATCGCGCTTGCCAACACAGCCGCCGAGGCGGCCCATATCCGCATGCATATCGACCGCCTGATGAAGGAAGGCGCCGAGCGGGCCGCGCAAAAGGCGCGCTGAGCGGCCGTCTCGAAAGTCTGGCCCAACCCTGCGGTCCGGGCTTAGACCATGCCGGGGTGGCGGTTTTTCCCCGAAACGAGTAATGCCACGCCATGAAAGCGCTCCGACGGGCCCGACGGTACGGACAGGGTGGCGCATGGCTTTGCCCCGTTGCCTTGCGACGGGATCTGAAAGGGACAAAAATGACGATAGCGAAGGAAACGGCCGCACTTCTGGAGAAGCTCGGTGTCGCCAAGGACGCGCTTTCCGGCGGCGACCTGATCGTGCGTAGCCCGGTGACCGGCGAGCGGATCGCAGCGCTGAAGACGATCTTGCCGGGCGATGCGGCCAAAACCATCGACGCCGCCCACAAGGCGTTCCAGGCCTGGCGGCTGGTGCCGGGACCGAAGCGCGGCGAGTTGGTTCGCCTGCTTGGCGAGGAACTGCGCGCCCACAAGGCCGAGCTTGGCCGGCTGGTTTCGATCGAGGTCGGCAAGATCCCGTCCGAAGGGCTCGGCGAGGTGCAGGAGATGATCGACATCTGCGATTTCGCCGTCGGCCTTTCCAGGCAGTTGTATGGCCTGACCATCGCCACCGAACGCCCCGGCCACCGCATGATGGAGACCTGGCATCCGCTGGGCGTCGTCGGCGTCATTTCGGCCTTCAATTTTCCGGTCGCGGTATGGTCGTGGAATGCAGCCCTTGCGCTGGTCTGCGGCGACGCCGTTGTGTGGAAGCCGTCGGAAAAGACGCCGCTGACCGCGCTTGCCTGCGAGGCGATCTTCAAGCGCGCGGTCGAGCGCTTCGGCAATGATGCGCCCGCAGGGCTGGCGCCGGTGCTGATCGGCGACCGCGCCGTCGGCGAGATCCTGGTCGACCACCCGAAGGTGCCGCTGGTCTCGGCCACCGGCTCGACCCGCATGGGTCGCGACGTCGGTCCGCGGCTGGCCAAGCGCTTCGCGCGCGCGGTGCTGGAGCTCGGCGGCAACAATGCCGGCATTGTCTGCCCGACCGCCGATCTCGACATGGCGCTGCGGGCCATCGCGTTTGGCGCCATGGGCACGGCCGGCCAGCGCTGCACGACGCTGCGGCGCCTGTTCGTGCACGAGAGCGTCTACGACGCGCTGCTGCCGCGTCTCAAGAAGGCCTATCAGAGCGTCTCGGTCGGCAATCCGCTGGAAACGTCTTCGCTGGTCGGTCCGCTGATCGACAAGGCCGCCTTCGACAACATGCAGAAGGCGCTGCAGGAAGCCACCGCCCATGGCGGCAAGGTTACCGGCGGTTCGCGGGTCGAGAACGGCCATCCGGATGCCTATTACGTGCACCCGGCGCTGGTCGAGATGCCCAAGCAGGTCGCGCCGGTGACGGAAGAAACCTTCGCGCCGATCCTTTATGTGATGAAGTACTCCGACTTCGATGCCGTGCTCGACGAGCATAACGCGGTCGGCGCGGGACTGTCGTCGTCGATCTTCACCCGCGACCTGCAGGAGTCCGAGCGCTTCCTAGGCGTTGATGGTTCGGATTGCGGCATCGCCAATGTCAACATCGGCACCTCCGGCGCCGAGATCGGCGGCGCGTTCGGTGGCGAGAAGGAGACCGGCGGCGGCCGCGAGAGCGGCTCGGATGCCTGGAAGGCCTATATGCGGCGTGCCACCAACACGGTGAACTACTCCAAGGCGCTGCCGCTTGCCCAGGGCGTCTCGTTCGACATCGACTGAGGATCGCAGGCGCCGCTCATGGCGGCGCCTGTCCTGCACGATCAGGCCACGCAGGTCGACAGCGCGCATGGCGGCCGCGACGCCGGACACTTTCTGACGTTTGCCGGTGAGATCGCGGGTTGTGCGGAGGGCAGAACGTTCAGCCTCTTTCCGGTGCCGGAAAACAGACCTCGAAGGCCGCATCGACAACGGCGAGCTTGGCCGCCTGGACGGCCATGTATTCGTGGTAGAATTCCTTCGAAACCCACATCAGGGAATGGCCGCGCTGGCCGGCCCAGCCGATGCTGCCGAGTTCCTCGGCGTCATGCAGCTTGCGCGCGAGATGGGTGCGCGACAGCTTAAGCCATCGGGCGAACTCTGCGATCGAGACCACGCTTGTCGGGATCTTGTCCAGTCCGGCATTCTCTGGATCGATGCCGGACATCAGCCAGTCCATGACGATGCCGCCATTGTTGAGCCAGATGAACAGCGAGAAGGTCTGCTCGGGCTCACGCACCGGCGCTGAAGACAACAGACCGTCCGCGATAAGCGGCTGCAATCTGGCCAGCATTTCGGGCCGGTCGAGGAAGGTGGCCAGCCGGTTGCCGCCGTCGATCATATCCAGCGTCCTGAGATGGGCGAGGACCCAGCCCGTGAATGTCTTGATGGTGGCTGCCGTGGGCTGCATGGGATGGGCGCGCGCATCTTCGCTTGTCGGCAGATATTCGGCGATGTTGTAATGCAACATCTCCTTGATGAAGGCTTCCGCCGTGTTGCGGCTGGCTACCGAATTCTGGCGTATCACCTTGAGGAAGCGCGCCAAGGTCAGCGCGGTGTGATGGTCGTTCGGATTCCGCCTGAAATGCAGGGCAAGGCCGACATGGCCCATCAGCCAGCGTTGCTGCGTGGCGAAGATCGCGGCCAGCCGAGGGCTCGTTTCGTAGATCTGGATAAGCGCCCGTGACTGCTCCTGGACACCACGGTGCACAGCCGGATGGCCGGCAATGTCTTCGGCTTTCAGCGCCATCCTGCTCCTGCTCCGATTCAGCCCTCCGAACCGTGAAACATGAAGCACATTTCCAGCCTTCATCGTTGGTGTCCAGTATTGCGCTCCCCGTACCAAAGTAGGGCGGCCTGCATGCAGGCCGAGGCCATTTCCTCGCTAACTCTTTGCAAACGTTCGCAAAACTCCTCCCAACGATAGTCAGCCCGGCAGCCGCCGGCCGAATTGACGCACGCAAGGGGCAAGCACAGGCTTCGCGCCATCCGGGCCGGGGTGAGCGCGCGTTCCAGGCCAAGATTGAAACAAGCAACGGCATCGGCCGGCTCGCGCAGGTTGTCAGGACTCGAGGGCCTGCCGCAGCGCCGGACCGCTCCTGACGCGCAGGTCGAGATCAGCCTCGATATGGTCGATGTGGTGCAGCATCAGCGCGCTGGCGCGTTCGGCGTTGCCGTTCTCCAGCGCGTCCAGGATCTGCAGATGCTCGTTGTGGCCGCAGCTCGAAATGCCGGAGCGGCCATAGAGCGCGATCACCAGCGAGGAGCGCGCGACCAGCTCTTCCATAAAGCGCTGCAGGATGACATTGCCGGCCACGGAAGCCAACAGCAGATGGAAATCGCCGGAGGCCTTGATCTCGGAGCGCCTTGCGCTCGGCCCGCGCTCGGCGATAAAGCGGCCCTCTTCCTCGAGCTGTGCCTTGAAGGCGGCAACGTCAGCCGGTGTGATGCGCCCGGCGGCGGCGACCGCGATGCCGGGCTCGATCAGCCGGCGCGAGGCAAAGACCTGGCGCGCCTCTTCCGGCGAGGGATTGGCGACGAAGGCGCCGCGATTGCGCTCGGTGCGCACCAAGCCTTCGAAGGAGAGCATCTGCAGCGCCGCGCGTGCGACGGTGCGGCTGACATCGAATAGGGTGCCGACCTCGCCTTCGGACAGTTTGGTTCCGGGCGCAAGCCGGCGGTCGACGATGGCGTCCCGCAACTGGTCGCGGATCGCCTGGGCGCGATCCTCGTTGGCGTTGTCGACGGCTGGGAAGGTCTGGTCGGCGATGTTCATGGCGGCAAGGTCCTCAGCTCTTGTAGCCTGAATCGGGCCGCCTGCACGAGAGCCAAATTGAACGCAATAGTAGAAAAGATTGCATACGATTTCTGCTGACATCGCCGACAATCGCCCATAATTTGTGCATCGCACACGAGTGCTGCTTTGCTGGGCGCGAGGCCGGATCGACAATTTGCTCGAGGATTCAAACGCTTGAGGGTGGCGGCGGGCAACTGGCATGCATGATGCTTTGGTTAATCCGAGCCAAGAGGAGCCCGGATGTCCAAAGCCGCCGAAATCGACATCGTGTCCGTTTCGAAAGTCTATGGCGCGACCACCGCCGTCGAGGACATCAGCCTCAAGATTCCGGCCGGCACCTATTGCTGCCTGCTCGGTCCTTCCGGCTGCGGCAAGACCTCGACGCTGCGCATGATCGCCGGGCATGAGAGCATCTCGAGCGGCGACGTGCGGCTCGGCAACACCGTCGTCACCGACCTGCCGCCTGCCAAGCGCGGCACAGCCATGATGTTCCAGTCCTATGCGCTGTTTCCGCATCTCGACCTCGTCGACAATGTCGCCTTTAGCCTGAAGATGAAGGGTGTCGGCAAGGAGGAGCGCCGCTCCAAGGCGCTCGACATGCTGAAGCTGATGCAGATGGAAGCCTATGCAAGCCGCCGCCCGGCGCAGCTTTCAGGCGGGCAGCAGCAGCGCGTGGCGCTGGCCCGCGCATTGATCACCGATCCCGAGGCGCTGCTGCTCGACGAGCCGCTTTCGGCGCTCGATCCGTTCCTCAAGATACGCATGCGGGCGGAGCTGAAGAAGCTGCAGACCTCGCTCGCCATCACCTTCGTTCACGTCACCCACAGCCAGGAGGAGGCAATGGCGCTGGCCGACCTGATCGTGGTGATGAACAATGGCCGCATCGAGCAGGCGGCGCCGCCGCGCACCGTATTCGAACGGCCGGCGACCGCTTTCGTCGCCCGCTTCATGGGCGACCACAATGTCGTGTCCGGCCGCGTCAGCGGCAGCAGCGACGGCATGGTTCTCTTTGAGGTGCCGGGCGGCGTCTCGCTCGCCGCGAGCGGGCAGGGCCGCGAGCCCGGCGAGCCGATCGACATCGCCATCCGCACCGACCATGTGCGCATCGGCGAGGCGCCGGCGGCGGGGCTCGGCTTCAGCGGCATCGTTTCCAACATCGAGTATCGCGGCGCAACCGTGAAGCTCTCGGTCAACGGCGCTGGCATCGAGGAGTTCACAGTCATCCTCGACGACGAGGGCTTTTTTGCCAGGCCGGTCGCCGTCGGCGACGCGGTGCCGATCGCCTGGGACGCCGAGGATGCGATCATCCTCGGTCGTCTCGATTCCTGAACCATCACAACCAAACCAAAAGGGGAACTGACAATGACCAACACAACCGACAAGAAGACAGGCATTTCCCGCCGCTCGCTGCTCAAGACGGGCGCAGCGGCGGTCGGCCTTGCCGCCGGCTCCGGCGTCATCACCGGCTTCCCGACCATCTGGGCGCAGTCGAACATCACGCTGCGCCAGTTCGGTACCGGCGTGTCTAACCTCAATGCCATCGCCGAAAAGTGTAAGGCGGATCTCGGCATCACGCTGGAGATGACGGCGACCGATTCCGATGCCGCCGCGCAGCGCGCGGTGACACAGCCCGACAGCTACGACATCGCAGACATCGAATACTGGATCGCCAAGAAGGTATATCCGACCGGCGTCATGCAGCCGATGGACGTCAAGAAGCTGAAATATTACGACAAGATCGTGCCGCTGTTCATCACCGGCAAGCTGACGCCCGACAGCGTGATCGCGCAAGGCACGGCACCACACACGGTCGGCTTCGTGGAGGCGCAGGATTCCAAGGCCTTCGCCAAGGAACCGACCCAGTGGATGACGATGGTTCCGACCATCTACAATGCCGACACGCTGGGCATCCGCCCCGACCTCGTCGGCCGCGACATCACCACCTGGGCCGACATCATGGATCCGGCTTTCAAGGGCAAGGCCGCCATCCTCAACATCCCGTCGATCGGCATCATGGATGCGGCCATGATCATGGAAGCCATGGGCAACATCAAATATGCAGACAAGGGCAACATGACCAAGGAGGAGATCGACAAGACGATCGATTTCCTGATCAAGGCCAAGCAGGACGGTCAGTTCCGCGCCTTCTGGAAATCCTTCGACGAGAGCGTCAACCTGATGGCGTCCGGCGAAGTGGTGATCCAGTCGATGTGGTCGCCGGCGGTGGCAGCGGTGCGCTCCAAGGGCATCGCCTGCAAATATCAGCCGCTCAAGGAAGGCTATCGCTCGTGGGGCGGCGGCCTCGGCCTCGCGGCGCATCTCAAGGGCGCCGAGCTCGACGCGGCCTATGAATACATCAACTGGTACCTGTCCGGTTGGGTCGGCGCCTATCTCAACCGCCAGGGCTACTATTCCGCCGCCATGGACACGGCCAAGCAGTTCATGTCCGAGGATGAATGGGGCTTCTGGGTCGAGGGCAAGCCGGCAAAGGGCGACATCGTCGCGCCGGACGGCAAGGTGATGGAGAAGGCTGGCGCGGTGCGTGACGGCGGTTCCTTCGTCGAGCGCATGGGCAAGGTTGCCTGCTGGAACTCGGTGATGGACGAGGACCGCTACATGGTGAAGCGCTGGAACGAGTTCATCGCGGCGTGATGCACTGATCGCGGATGACGGCGGCGACGCCGCCGTCATCCGCAAACACAACCGCTCGTCGGATATCACGCATGACAGTCGCGCTCGAACGCCCTGCAATGGCCGCGGCCAAGCCCGCCAGGCGCCGCCGGTTCTCGATCGGCGTGATCGCGCCCTATCTGCAGGCGACGCCGCTCGCGCTGATCCTCGGCGCGTTCCTGCTGCTGCCGATCCTGATGATCGTCGTCGTCAGCTTCTGGGACTACGACTTCGCGGCGATGTATCCGGATTTCCTGACGACCAACTATTCCGACGTGCTCGGTTCCTGGGTCACCTGGAAGACCTATCTCAACACGCTGAAATACACTGCCATCGTCTGGGCGTTGACGCTCTTCATCGGCTTCTGGGTCGCCTATTTCCTCGCCTTCCACATCCGCACCACGGCCATGCAGATGGTGCTGTTCCTGGTCTGCACCGTGCCGTTCCTGACCTCCAACATCATCCGCATGATCTCGTGGATTCCGGTGCTCGGCCGCAACGGCCTGGTCAACTCGACGCTGGTGCATCTGGGGCTGGTACCGAGGCCGATCGAATGGCTGCTCTATTCCGAATTCGCCGTCGTGCTCGCCATGGTGCATCTCTACACGCTGTTCATGGTGACGCCGATCTTCAACACGCTGATGCGCATCGACCGCTCGCTGTTCGAGGCCGCGCGCGACGCCGGCGCTTCCGGCTGGCAGATCCTGTGGAATGTCGTCATCCCACTCGCGAAGCCCGGCATGGCGATCGGCACCATCTTTGTCGTCACGCTTGTGATGGCCGATTTTTCCACCGTGCAGGTGATGTCGGGCGGACAGAGCGCCTCCGTCGCGCTGATGATGAAGAACCAGATGTCGCTTCTGCAATATCCGGCCGCCGCCGCCAACGCGGTCGTGCTTCTGGTGCTGGTGCTCCTGATGGTCGCCGGCATCCTGCGCATCGTCGACATCCGCAAGGAGCTCTGAGGCGATGAACCGCGAGAAGCGCACTCTCGAATTCTACGGGCTGGCGGCCTTCTTCGCTCTGTTCGTGCTGTTCCTCTACGGGCCGCTGTCGGCGATCCTGATCCTGTCCTTCCAGGGTGAGAATGGCGGCCTGACCTTTCCGCTCAACGGCGTCTCGCTGCACTGGTTCGCCACCCTGTTCGAGAAGCAGGCGGTGGGCGATTTCGGCGGCAGCTTCAGGCGTTCGCTGGCGCTCGGCCTGATGGTGATGGCGGTGACCGTCATCGTCTCACTGCTCGCCGGGCTTGCCTTCCGCCGCAAGTTCCGCGGCGCCACGGCGCTGTTCTATCTCGCCGTCGCCAGCCTGGTCGTGCCGTCGATCATCATCAGCCTCGGCATCGGTGTCGTCTTCCAGCAGATCGGCTTTCGTCCGGCCTGGTACACCTCGGCCTTCGGCGCGCATCTGACCTGGACCTTGCCCTTCGGCGTGCTGATCATGTTCGCCGTCTTCAACCGGTTCTCGCCGGCCTATGAGGAGGCCGCTCGCGACCTTGGCGCCACCGCCTGGCAGACCTTCGCGCATGTGGTTCTGCCGATGATCGCGCCCAGCCTGATCGGCGTCGGCCTGTTTGGCTTCACACTCTCCTATGACGAGTTCGCCCGCACGCTGATGACGTCGGGCACCTTCAACACGCTGCCGCTCGAGATCTATGGCATGACGACGAATGTAACGACGCCGGTGCTCTATGCGCTTGGCACGGTGACGACCGTGTTCTCTTTCCTGGTGATCCTGCTGACGCTCGGCGCGATCGTCTATGTCGGCCGCCGCCGGGCGCGAGCCTGAACGGAGCCAACGTGCAGATTCTCGTGGTGAACCCGAACACGACCGCCAGCATGACCGAAACCGTCGCAGCGGCCGCCCGCTCCGTTGCCAGCGCCTCGACGGAGATCTTCGCCGTCACTTCGTCGATGGGGCCTGTGTCTATAGAGGGCTATTATGACGAGGCACTTGCGGTGCCCGGCCTGCTGGTCGAGATCGCCGCCGGCGAGCGCGCCGGCGCGCAGGCGGCGATCATCGCCTGTTTTGACGACACCGGACTGGACGCGGCGCGCGCCATGGCGAACATCCCGGTCATCGGCATCTGTGAGGCGGCGCTCAGCCTCGCCTCCTTCATTGCTCAGCGCTTCAGCGTGGTGACCACCACCGAACGCTCACGCGTGCCGGTCGAGGAGTTGGTGCGGCGCTACGGCATGGCCGCGCGGGCCCGCGTGCGCGCCGCCGACATTCCGGTCCTGGCGCTGGAAGACCCGGCATCAGGCGCCATCGTCAAGCTGCGTGACGAGATCGCGCGTGCGATCGAGCGGGATCGCGCCGAGGCGATCGTACTCGGTTGCGCCGGCATGGCCGACCTTGCGGCCGAGTTGCAGCGGGACTTCGGCCTGCCGGTCATCGACGGCGTCGGCGCCGCGATCAAGCAAGCCGAGGCGCTGATTGCGCTTGGCCTGTCAACATCCAAACGCGGCGCCTATGCAAACCCGCTGGCAAAGCCCTATCGTGGCGTTCTGAAATCCTTCGCCCCGGGTGACGTCGCCGCCGAGTGATACGATGCCGAGAACAATCCGCTTGCTCGCCTCACAAGAGGTGGAAATGCTTGTCGACTGGGCCGCGGGCGAAGGCTGGAATCCAGGCTTTGGCGATGCCGCCGTGTTCCAGGCGGCAGATCCCGAAGGTTTCATCGGCGCCTTCGTCGACGGCGAGATGGTGGCCGGCATCTCGGCGGTTGCCTATGGCGACCGCTTCGGCTTCATCGGCCTCTATATCTGCCGTCCCGACCGGCGCGGCGAGGGGCATGGCAGGGCGGTCTGGGACGCCGGCATGGCGCGGCTCGGCAATCGCACGATCGGCCTCGACGGTGTCGTCGAGCAGCAGCCCAACTACCGGCGCATGGGATTTCAGCCCGTCTACGAGACGCTCCGCTACAGCGGCCATGCCGTGGGTCTGCCCGGGGCGGCGACATCCGGCCACCGACGCCCGATCGGCTTGCCGACGTCCTCGCCTATGACCGCGGCTGTTTCCCGGCGCCACGGCCGGCTTTTCTCGAAGGATGGCTGCAGCCGCCGCGCGTTGCCTTGCTGGCCATGAAAGCCGGCCGGATTTGCGGCTACGGCGTGGCGCGTCAGTGCCGGGAAGGTTTCAAGGTCGGGCCGCTGTTCGCCGACGATACCGAGACCGCGCTGCGGCTGCTGGCTGCGCTGGCCGACATGATGAGGGGCACGCTGCACATCGACGTGCCGGTGGCCAATGCGGATTTCACCGCAGCGCTTCGGGCCGCCGGCCTGTCGCCCGGCTTCAGCACGACCCGGATGTATCGGGGAGGCGTGCCGGCAAACGCGCAAGCCAGGGTCTTCGGCATAACCACGCTCGAGCTGGGCTGACGCGGGGCGGCCGCTATCGCCGCGCCGAGCGCCGCAGCGCCTGGGGCGGCTGGCCGAAGCCGCGCATGAAGGCGCGGCGCATGCGGCCGGGATCGCCGAAACCGGTGGCGGCGGCGATGCGATCGAGAGAGGCGGAGCTGGTCTCCACCGCGGTTCGGGCGGTTTCCAGGCGCAGCCGCTCCACGGCCTTGGCAGGCGTAGTTCCCGTTTCTCCAGTGAAGGCACGGGCGAAGTGGCGCGGGCTCATGGCTGCGCGGTCGGCGAGAACCTCGACCGTCAGCGGCTCGGCGAGATGGTCCCGCATCCACTCAATCAAATCGGCGAAGCGGCCGGTGCGGCCGCCGAGCTCCACCAGCGAGGAAAACTGCGACTGGCCGGACCTGCGCTGGTGGACGACAAGCTGCTGCGCCGTGCGGCGCGCGACATCCTGGCCGAGATCGTCCTCGATGAGGGCGAGCGCGAGGTCGATGCCGGCGGAAATGCCGGCCGAGGTCCAGACATCGCCATCGTGAACGAAGATGCGGTCCGCATCGACGCTGATCCTCGGATAGCGGCGGGCGAAATCGTCCGTGCTTGCCCAATGCGTGGTGGCGCGGCGGCCGTTGAGCAGCCCCGCTTCCGCGAGCAGGTAGGCGCCCGAGCAGACGCTGGCGATCCGCCGCGCGCCGACGCGCTTCAGCCAGGCGGCGATCTGTTCGGCGGCAGCCAGGGAGCGCACGATCTCGCCGCCGGAAATGATGACCGTGTCGAAGCGCCCGTCGCGCAGAGGCGCCGTGGTGAGGCGGACGCCCGACGAGCTTTCGACCTCGCCGCCGCCCGGAGCCAGCATCGCCAGCTCGTAGCTTCCGGGGGCGAAACGCCCGGCGATCTCGAAGGCGGCCGTCGGCCCCGCGGCATCGAGCAACTGGAAGCCCGGGTGGATAACGATCGCGACTGTCCGTTGCATGGCAGTTTTCGCACGATTTATGTCATTTCGGCCAAAGCCTAGCGCCTTTACACTTTCGGTCAACCTCTTCGGTCGAGCAGAGGATCCACCATGCGCTTGCGGACTGTCTTGTGGGGCGGGCTGGGTATCTTTGTGCTTTTCCTGGCTCTCGGCGCGGGATGGCTGTTGTCGCTGCCGCCGACACCCGAAGCCATCGCCGCGCCGGCGATCGGCCGGCAAGAGGCGGACGCCACGATAGCGGCGCTGGGGCCGAAGCGGCAGCGGCCGCTGGTCGCCATCATCGGCATCAATGACGCCACCGAAACCACCGACTATCTGATGCCCTACGGCATCCTGAAGCGCGCCGATGTGGCCGATGTGATGACGGTGGAGCCGGACGCGACGGTGGCGGCGTTCGATGCGCGGCATCCGCAAGGCGCCGACTACGTCATCGTTCCGGCGATGAGCCGCGACGACGATCCTGCGGTGCTTGAATGGATAAGGCGCCAGTCGGCCAAGGGCGCCATCGTCATCGGCATCTGCGCCGGAGCCAAGGTCGTCGGCGCCAGCGGGTTGCTCGACGGCAAGCGGGCGACCACGCATTGGTACTCCGTGGGCGGGCTTCGCGATCGGCATCCCTCGATCCGCTATGTCGCCGACCGGCGCTTCGTGGTCGACCAGGGTGTGGCGACGACGACCGGGATCACTGCGTCGATGCCGATGATGCTGACCCTGATTGAGGCCATTGCCGGCAGGCAGAAGGCCGAAGCCGTCGCGACTGAGCTTGGACTGACCGGCTGGGATGCGCGCCATGCCAGCGCCGCCTTCAAGTTCACGCGCCCCTTCGCGTTGACGGCGATTCGCAGCACGCTTGCCTTCTGGGATCACGAGCAAATGGGTCTGGAACTGACGCCGGGCATGGACGAGGTGTCGCTCGCCCTTGTCGCGGATGCGTGGTCGCGCACCTACCGTTCGCGCGCCGTGACGGTTTCCGGGACGAATGAAGCCATCACGAGCCGCAACGGCATACGCTTCCTGCCCGACCAGGTGGCCGCCTCTTGGCCTTCGGAACGGCGGATCGCCAGCTTCGAGCATCAGCCACCGGTCGAGGCGCTGGACCAGACGCTGCGGAACATCGCCGACCGCTACGGCACCGGCACGAAGGATTTCGTCGCCATGCAGCTCGAATATCCGAAGCAGGGAGCTTCGCAATAAAGGCGCTGGCGCCATGGTCAAAGCCTCGGACTTCGAACAGCCGCCGGCGGCGACGCGGAAGGGCCGTGGCGCTTCGGCCTGGCAAGCCGTGGCCCGTACGGGATGCCGTGTCCTTGCGTGACCAAAAGCCGATGGTTGTGCAAGGTTGTATTTCAGAAACGACTACAGAATTACCTTTTAAGGCGCAGAGATTGTTAATTTTTGCCAAGTAGCATAAGTACGAACGTGATGCTATCCAGCTAGTTTGGTAGTATTCCCGAGTCGATTATGGATGGCGCACTTCCCTCCGATCTCAGCTGTCGACCAATTCGCGAGGGCGATTGGGATGGCGTGATCGGCTGCCTCCGCAGGGGCTTTCCGATGCGTCGCCGCAGGTACTGGGAACATGCGCTGACCCGTCTGTCGCAACGGCCCGCGATCGACGACTGTCCGCGATACGGTTTCGCCCTGGAGAGTTCCGGCCGGATCGTCGGGGTCGTGCTCACCCTCTATTCCCGCTACCCGGGCCGGGAGGGCGATGAAATCCGCTGCAACATCTCAAGCTGGTCGGTGGATAAGGCATTCCGCCCCTATGCCATGAAGCTGATCTGGCCGGTGCTCAGGCGACGGGATGTGACCTACACCAACATTTCGCCGGCGCCTTCGACGTTGAATGCCAACAAGGCGCTCGGCTTTCGCCTCTTCGCCAGCGGCCAGTTCGCCTTCCTGCCGGCCTTGAGTTCGGCGCAGCCGTCATGCCGCGTGCTCGAGGTCCGCTCCGACCTCGCCGAAATGGCGATGCTGTCGGACAGCGAGAGATCCATCCTCGAGGATCATGCCGCGCTGGGCTGCCTGTCATTCGTCTGCATTCGCGACGGGGCGGCATACCCGCTGGTGCTGATGCCGCGCCGCATCCTGCACGGCCTGATCCCGTGCGCCCAAATCGTTTATTGCCGTTCGCTCGCGGATCTGAGCCGCGGCGCCGGCGCGCTGGGACGCTTTCTCCTGCGACACGGAATCCTGCTCTGCCTAGCCGATGCGAACGGGCCGATCGCAGGCCTGTTCGGCCGCTACTTCGCGAACAAGGGGCTGAAATATTTCAAAGGGCCGAAACCGCCTTCGCCCGGTGACCTGACATTCACCGAACTGGTGATATTCGGCCCCTGAACCAGAGGGCGACGACAGGTCAGCAGCGCCGTCTTTCGTCGGCATTGCCTTTGTGCTCCCGAAAGTTCAGTCCTGCGGCCTGGCCCTTGCCGCCGCTACCTCGCGCCAGTGCGTTCCGAGCGAGACACCGACGAGCAGCAGGCAGAAGCTGAGCGCGAGCGGAGAGTAGAACGCCTCTTCCTGCAGCACGGCATTGGCCGAGATGGTGACGATGCCGACAAAGGCGAACAGGAAATCCGGGTCGCCGGTCTCGATCAGCTGCCGCCGGGCGGCCACGGCGAGCGCCGCCAGGAAGCCGAAGAAGATGAAGCTGCCCACGCCCATCTGGTAGAGCATGACGCCGACGGCGCTCTCGACGGGAACCGAGGCGACGCCCTCGGCCTGGGCGGTCGCCCAGCTGAGATTGAGGCTGGTGCTCGACAAATTGCCGCCAAATCCCAATCCTTGCCCAAGCGGGTTGGCCAGGAAGTCGCGCAAACCGGCGGTCAGGCCAAGCACGTGGTAGTCGCCATGCGTGGCGCCATAGGCGATCGCGGCCGTCGTCCAGGCTGCTGCCAGAGCCAGGGCGACCGCGAGCGTCAGGCGGGCGCGGGGAGGGCGGTAGATGATGCGCATGGCGAGTGCGATGAGCAAAAGGAACGTGGCGCCCTTGGAGCCGATGACCAGAAGCAGCGGTAGGGCGGCGATGGGCAGCAGCCAGCGGCCCCTGAACAGGAGCCAGGCCGAGATGATGCTGAGCGCGTAGGCGTAGCTGATCGAATGGAAATTCGGGCCGCCGATGCGGAAGACACTGGGCAGGATGTCGTTGAAGAACGGCGTGTTGAAGAAGGTCGTCGTCATCACGTCCTGCAGGCCACGGAAAACGAAGCCCGTTTCCTTGAGCGACTTCTCCCAGACGCCGGTCTCGATTTGCCGGGCGATGTTGCGCTGGATGTAGAGGTCGCCATGGAACAGGCTGAGGAAATCCATCGTGAAGGTCAGCTCCACATAGCCGTAGATGACGGCGCCGGCGCCGAGCCAGAACATGCTCTTGCGCAGGTCGACCGGATAGAGGCTGGCGGCGAGAACCGCGATGTGGAAGCAGGCGAGCGGCGTGATCGTGTTGCGGAAATAAACGACCGCATCCTTGGGCTGGCCGTGCACGATCCCCAAAGCAAGATAGAAACAGATCGTCCCGCACAGAACGATGCTCAGCAGCAGCCAGAAGCGCAATTCGGTCAGGGCGCGCACGCGCTGCTGGAACGACGCGGCAAGGAAGATGCAGAAGGCGGTCATCAGGATGACGAAGTTGGTGCCGCGCAGCGCGTCGAACGTATCGTTGTCGGGGATGTAAGGGGTGTACCAGGTCACCACGAGGTTCTGGTAGAGGAAGGCGCAGATGATCAGGACGGGGACGCCCGCGGGCATGGCGTTGGCCACGATCAGCGTCAGCAGGAAGGTCGCCGCGATGCCGAACGGCGTCCAGACGGCAAAGGCCGAAACCGTCAAGGCAACGAGGGTAAGCGACACGCAGACATGCAGCAGCGCGTCGCCGCGCGGCGCCTCAAAGCTCGACGCGTCCAGGCCGACCGGCGGATATGTCCCGGTGACGCTCATTGCCGGTCGGCCTTGACCGTCGCAGGCATCGGCGCCCGGATGTGCTGAGCCTTGTCCATGTCAGTCCTCGCCGTCGCTGCCCAGCAGGGCGGCGATCATCGAGCTGTCGAACCCTTCCGCGCTCTGCCTGTTGGCGATGAAGCCGAAGCCCTGGTCGAGCTCCCAATGGGACCAGCCGATCTGGTTGGCCTCGGCCGCCCTGCGCACGGCGCGAACCCAGCGCGCGCGGCTGTCGGCATCGACGCAGAAATTGAGCACGCCGAACTCGTTCAGCATGACCGGGCAGTGCTGGGCCGCCGACCAGCGGCCGAGCCCGGCGAAGTCCGACGCAATCCGCGCTTCGCCCCACGGCCTCGACAGTTCCTGCTCCAGAAGGGAGGCAGCCTCCTCGTCGCCCGCCGCCTGGAGTTTGGAGACAAGCGCCCGGACCGGCGGCGAGTCCTTCGTCGCAGGAAAGGGCAGGTTGGCGAGACGGGCGAGCGGCGATCGATCCCAGGTCTCGCATTGATGCGTGAAGGCCATAGGCGCGTAGTAGTGGATGGCGGCGATCTGCCTGTCGTCGGCCAGCGGCGGGGTGTCGCCGATCTCCCAAATGCCCTGGAAGCGCGCCGGCCCCCAGACCATCGCGTGCAGCGGACATTTGGCGCGCAAGGTTGCGGCAAGGTGTTCGCGCAGCGCGAGCCAGTCGCTCCGCTCCATCGGCGGTTCGTTGAGCAGCTCCGGATAGACCGAGTCCTCCGGCAGGTCGGCAATGACGACGCGGAGCGCCGTCCAGGCTTGAACCACGCGTTCGGCCGCGCTTGCCGGATCGCGCTCGAACGCGGCGCGCAGATCACCCGAAGGATGCATGTCCACCAGCACCGCGAAGCCCAGCCCGACAAGCTCGGCCACGCCACGCTGAATGGCGCGTAATGCCGCCCTGTTGCCATCCGCGACGAGATCGCCATTCACCGGCAACCGGATCGTTTCGAACCCAGTTTGACGAAGCTTCTCCAGAACGGCCGGGGTAGGGGCGCTCCCGCCTTCTCGTTCGAACCATCCGGGGAGGTTGAAGCCATGCGAGGGAACGGCGCGCTTGTTCGCCGCCGGCAGCGTGGCGGAGACGGAAAAAGGCAAGGCTGTAAGCAGTGCGCCGCCGGTCAGGGCAAGCGCACGCCGCCGCGACAGCGCCGGCAAAGCCTGCTCCGGCGCCCGCATGGATCAGGTCCTCGCAACGGCGCCGCGGCGCCAGTCGCCGGCCTTCGACGGGACGTCGTGCGGGGTCTTGCCGGGCTGGGCGCTGTCCTGCGCGATCACCAGCGTGGCGCTGCGTTCGACCTGGCCAGCGCCGAGATGCCGCTCGATCAGATCGGCGGCGTCGGATGCCCTTTCGGACCGGTTCAACGCGAACAGCGTGAGATCGGCCTTGGCAAAAAGCTCCGGGTCCCAACCTTCTTCGCCAAGCGATGGGGCGACCACGAGCACGAAATCGAAGGCGTTGCCGGCTTCGGCAAGAATGCTGCGCAAGCTGTTGCGATCGCGCGATTGCTGACCCTGTCCGGCCGCCCCACCGGCTGCAACCGTACGCAGGCCGCTGGCGCCGTCGATGAACAGGCCGGAGCCGTACCCGGCGCGATGCGGCAGGTCTCCGACTTCAACCACGAGCACATTCTGTTCGGCTCGCTGCAGGCCGATCCCGACCATCGCGCCGGCGAGCCGTGCCTCGGCGCTGCTTTGCATCGAGGACACCAGCAACACAAAGGGTTTGGGGTGGTCGCTCAGGCGTCCGAGGATCTGCCGCATCAGTCTCAGCACGGCCAGCGACAGTGTTTCGTTGCCGGTCTCGAACAGCGACTTCCTCATCGCCTTGATATTTGCAAGCGCCGCGCCCCCGGCGACCCCGGGCAAGCGGTATTCGCCGAAATCGGCCGGCACGGGCAACGATCGGGGCTTGGCCTGCGGGCCATCCTTGGCTGGATCGACCGCCTGCGGAGCGTCCCGCCATTGGCTCGACGGATCATCCTCCGGCCGACCGACCGGGCCCAGCATCAGCGCGAGGCCGCATCCGGCCATGAGGCCGAGAAAGACGCTCACCGGCAGCAGCAGGGCCGGCTTTGGCCAGGTCGGCTGCAGCGGCGGCGCGGCGGCACCGATGGTGCGTGCCTCGGACGTCTGGACGCCCTGCAACTGCGATGTTTCCTGCGCGCGTTTCAGGAAGTCGTCGAGCACGGTGCGGGCGGCCTGAGCTTTCGAATCGAGTTGCCTTAACTGCACCTGCGCCAGGCTCGAGTCCTGGGACTGCTGGCGCAGGGCTTCGAGCTTGTCCTGCAGCTTTCCGGCATTCTGGACGGCGAGATCGTAATTGGCCTTCAGCTGCTGCCTGATCCGCATCGCCTCACCGGCCATAAGCCGGTTGATGCGGTCCAGTTCGGACCTCAGCCGGCCGATCGCCGGATGGCGCGGCCCGTACATGGTTTCCAGATTTGCGAGCTCGGTGGCGCGCTGGTTGTAATCGTCGCGCAGATTGGCGGCCGCGTTGGAGGAGAGTATTTCCGACAGCTTGGCCAGGCCGGCAGCGGAGGTGCCAGCTGCCAAGGCCTGATTGTATCTGTCCTTGGCCTTGTCGGCATCGCCCTGCGCGGCAATCAGCTGCGTCGTCAGCTGGTCGAGCTGCGATTGCAGCGTGCCGCCATCGGTCGGGTCAACGATCCTGTGCTGCGATTTGAAATCCTCGACCGCGCGCTCGGCGTCGCTGACGTCCTTCTGCAGGCCTTTGATCCTGTCGTTGAGAAGGGAATTCACATCGTCATTGGCGGTTTCCCGCTCGCCGGCCAGGCTCGCCTTGTAACGGTCGACGATGGCGTTGGCGATGCGGGCCGCCTTCTCCGGCGACGGCGAGGTGAAGGAGACGTTGATGACATAGGTCAGCCCTTCGCGCTCGACCGATACCGCCTTCTGGAAACGCTTGAAGGCCGCGTCCTGCGGGGTACCTCCGCCGAACAGGGACATGACGCGCGATATCAGGCCGCGGGACGAGAATTCGGGATCGTTCCGGAGCTTCTGGCTGTCGAAGACGGTGCCCAGCAGGTCCTGCGATTCGATGACGAAGACCTGGCTCGCGATGGCTGCGCTGTCGGCCCCGATGCCCGGAAGGACGTTGTTGAAGTTGGTCGCGCGCGCGTCGCGCGGATCGATCAGGATCGAGGCGGTCGCGGTGTAGCTGGGACTGGTCACGGCAAGGTAGAGCACCGCCAGAAGCAGCGCCGCGCCGGTGAAGGCAAGCACCAGCAGTCGGCGCCCCCAAAGAATGGCCCACAACGGTCCGATATCGAACAATGGCGGAAGAGCGCGATCGTCGATCCTGGCTGGCTTCATTACCTTTCCCCTGCAGAGCCGGCGTACCGACGCCACTCTACACGGTCCAGTATTCAGGATTAACGTTAGCCTTTCGTTAAGGTTACTGAGGTGCTTACGCGATTCATTTCGCGGTAACAGTAACCATGCAGAGCGTTCGCGCTGGCGCAATTGCCGGCTTTTGCTCTATTCAGGGGCAGGTTTCAGCGTCGGCTCGCCTGCCGCGGGGGTTAGGCCAGTTGATTGCTACAGGGGCCGACGTTGAGTGAGAATCAAGCCGATCGCGACGCCGTGGCCGGGAGCGCCAGCCCCGGGGCCGGCATGCGCATGCCCATCGTGGCGCTCGCCAAGAGCGGCGCGGTGGCCGGCATCATCAAGCTTGCCAGCGCGGGCCTGTCCTTCCTGATGTTCGTGGCCGTCGCCATGGTGATGGACGGACGGCAGTTCGGCCTTTACAGCGCGACCTATGCCGGCGCCAGCCTGGTGTCCTTCTTCGCCTCGGTCGGACAGCAGAGCACCGTGCTCAGGTTCTGGCCGCAATATGTCGGGCTTGGCGATCTCAACTCCGCTCACGGCATGATGGCGCGCGCCATTCTCGTGGCGCTGGCGGGGCTTATAGGCTCCAGCCTGCTCATCCTCCTGGTCGGATTCCTGCCGTTCATCGGCAAGGGCACGCCGGAATGGTTCTCGCTGTGCCTGGCCGCCGCGGTCTTGTCCTTCTCGCTCGGCTGGTCGGAGTTCACCTCCGGCGCCTTCCGGGCCAAGAACGCGCTGATATCCGGCCTTTTGCCGCGCGATATCATCTGGCGCGCGGCGACGATCGGTATCCTTTTCGTCTGCCATTCCATGCGCGTCGAGATGAGCGCGGTCGAGGCGACCTGGCTGACCGCCCTGCTGCTCGTCCTTTCGGTCGTTCCGCAAACCGTGGCTCTGGTGCGCGACACGGCGCGCGCCGAACGTGGCCCCCTGAGCGAAGGACAGAAGCAGGAATTCAGGACGGTGACGCTTGGCCTGTGGGGCGTCACCTCGCTGCCGCCGGCGCTCGGGCAGGTCAGCACCCTGCTCGTGGCCATGATCCTCGGGCCCGAGGCCGCCGGCGCGATCTTCGTCGCCGACCGGACGACACGGTTCGTGGCGCTTGCGCTCAACGGCATCAACCAGGCGCTCGCGCCGCAGATCTCCAGCGCCTTCTACAGCGGCGACAGGGCGCATGTTCAGCGCATCACCAGCCTCGCCGCGCTTGGCAGCTTCGCGATCGCGCTGTGCGTGCTCGCGGCATTCTGGATCCTGGGCGGCTTCATCCTGTCGATGTTCAATCCGGCCTATGCCACGCCCGCCATGCGCGCCACGCTTGTCATCTTCGGCATCGGCGCGACGTTCGGCACGGCTTGCGGCCCGATCGAAGTCCTGCTGCAACTGACCGGCCTCCAGCATGCGCTGTTCAAGGTGCTGGTCATCGTCAACGCGCTGGGGCTCGGCGCGACCGCCGTGACGACCTACTTCTTCGGGCCGATCGGCGCGGCGGTCAGCATCGCTGGCACCGTCATCGCATGGACCGCCATTGCGGTGTCGATCGCCAAGCGTAGAATAGGCATCGACCCATCTATCTTCGGCTTTGCGATGGGGAGGGCGGCGCCCGCTCCCCGCGTGGCGCTGAAGGGGCGTATGTGAAGATCATCCAGGTTCAGACCCAGGCCGAGGCCGCGGGCGCGCAACGAATTTCCGACATGGTGGGTGAAGGCCTGCGGGTTCGCGGGCATGATGTGCGCACCGTCTTCATGTACCGGAAGACCGACGCTTTCGACGGCGATCCCTATGCGGATTTCATCCTTGCCGGGCGCCCGAAAGGATTGCCCGGACAGGTGCGCGCGGCCATCGGCCTTGCGGCCTATCTGCGCGCGGCGCGGCCGGACGCGGTGATCTCCTATCAGCACTACGGCAACATCTTCGGCACGATCGGCGCCCGGGTGGCCGGAGTCCGGCACATCGTTGCCAACCAGAGCGGCGCGCCGCAGACCAAAGGGGTCATGGGCCTGCTCTCGCAGATCGACAAGCTGATGGGCATGTCGGGGCTTTATCAGGCGAACGTCGTCAACTCGGCCTGGACGGAAGCGCAGTTCGATCGCTACCCGCAAGCCTACCGGCGGCGGATCCGGCGCATCGATCACGGCGTCCCCGCACCAGATGGAGACTTCAACAAGGTGGCCGCGCGCGCCGGCTTCGGCTTGCCCCGGGACGTATGGCTTGCTGTCTCGTCGGGGCGTCTGACGCAGATGAAGAACCAGATCGCGCTTGTCGGAGCGCTCGCGCACCTTCCCGATATCCATGTGGCGCTGGCCGGCGTCGGACCGGAGCGGGATGCCCTTGTCGATTTTGCCGCGAGCCGGGGCATCGCGGATCGGCTGCACTTGGTCGGCGAAGTGCCCACGGCGCGCATTTTCGAATTCCTCGCGGCCGGCGATGCCTATGCGTTTCCGTCGATGACCGAGACCTTTGGCCTTGCCTGCGTCGAAGCGGCGATTTCCGGTCTGCCGGTGGTGTCGAACGACCTTGCGGTGATGCGCGAGGTGCTGACGGCCGAGGATGGCGAAGCGGCGGCGATCTTCGTCAAGGCCGATGCCGACGGCATGGCCGGGGGCCTTGCCGAGATGATCGCCAGGCCGGAACTGATGGCCACGCTCTCCGCGGCGGGGCGGCGACTCGGACAGAAATATTCGCCGGCGAGGATGTGCGCGGGCTACGAGGCGCTACTGCTTTCCTGAGTGCTTTCGCACCGCCGCGATCCCGTCGATAACCTCCAGCATGCCGGCGCGGTTAAGCGTGTGGATCTTCGGGTAAGGCCAGTCGCCTTCCGGATCGACCGGCCGAGGCTGCGAAAGCCGAACCGCCTGCTGGTCGAGGTCCAGCAATTCCGACAGGCCAAGCCCGCCGCCATAGCCGAGCGTTCCGTCCTGAACCGGAAGCAGGATACGGCCCTCCCGGTTGCGAACGAAAGCTCCGCCTGGGCGTGCCATACGAAGGTCGATCAGGACAGGGTTCATGGGATGCGGGGTCCACGGGCCGGAGAGCGCCTGAGCGCTGAAAACCACCAGCGTGTCGGACGTGCTGCCGTAACCGTCGCGATCGGTCGCGAACAGCCAAAGTTGCCCGCCATGCTCGAGCAGCGTCGCGTCGGATATCTCGCCTTCGACCAGCACCGTCTCGGCGGCCCAGCGGTCCGGGAAGCCCGTGGCGCGATAGAGGGTGAGCCTGCCGCCGGCGCTGGCCTCGGGAAGCATCCAGACCGCGCCGTCACGCTCGAACACCTGCGGGTAGGAGAGGTGGTGCGGTTCCTCCAGCACGACCCTCGGCGTCTCGGGGGCGCCGCTGGCATCGAACGGCACGACGGAGATGACGGCCTTGCCGGTCGCATGAGGGTAATCCTCGACGAAGAGGAATGACCGGCCTTGCCACTGGAACGGAAAAGGGTCGGCGTAGAAATGGTCGCCCGGATCCGGCAAGACCGACCAGCCGCTCCCGAGCCGGCCTGTCTCAGCCACGCCGGGCGCATCGGTGAAGCGGTAGCCGACGCGCCAATGCGCATGGCGATAACCGACGCGCCGCATGGCCTCCCGGCCAAGCCGCGGCAGCGCCGAGCCGAGATAGGCGGAGGCGAAGGCAAACGCCGTTGCCTTGTTGAGGTGTCGGTCGTCAGGCGTTCCTTCGCCCTGAAAAGGCCGGCCTTCAGCGAACGCCCGCGCGATCGAAACGATCAGAGTCACGGCGCGGGCAAGCACATCCCCTGTGCCAAGCGCCGCCGATTCCCGCCTGTCCACCATCGGCAGAGCCCGGCCCACCACCGTCTCGCCGTTGAGAACGGCCTCGATCACTGGCAGCCTGCCGGCCGCGACCGCTATCGCCGCCGAGAGGTCAAAGCCCGAGCCGTCAAATCGAAGGCCGACTGTCGGGATATCCGACAGCGCCGCGTTGCCGGCAAGGTCCAGCCTCAACGCGACGGGCCGGCCGCCGGATCGTGCCTCGAGCCTGTCAAGCGGAGCGCCGAGGCCGGGCCCTTTCCGTCGAAACAGGCGCTGCTCGAAGGCAAAGGCGAGCTTTGCCGCAGCCGGCCAGGCGGCCGCTTCGGCCTGATGCAACACGGCCACGTCATGACCGTCGGCCCGAAGCCGCTCGATGACGAGCTCTTGCCATCGGCGAGGGGCAATTTGCGGAACAATCACGTCGATCGAGACCATGTCATTCCCGTTCGCGGTTATTTTGGTGCTCGGGCCGCAGACACTCGAAAACAGATGACTTGGCGGAAAAAGCTTACCTTGCGGTTACACTTGAAATCCGCAAGCGTGATTTGCGGGAAAATAAATCTCGACTGCCCCGGCCCGATCCTGCGGAACGTAGAATGCATGACAGATTTGCAACCGGCGTCCGAACTCTTGCATATACCAAGTTTCTAACTTTCCTGCGATTTGCCTTGACGCGGAACGCAAGACGTCGTCGATAGATCGGGCCGCTGTCTGCCGGTTCGGATTCTTATGTTTGAAGTCACTGCCGAGGATTCCTTCGACTTCCGCTCGACGGAATATGTCGAGCTGTTCGCCAGCTCGGCGGCGACGGCCTTTCAGCACCCCATATGGCTGGCGCAGCTCTATGAGCGGATCGTCCGGCAGAGCTCCGCCACCCCGCTGATCATCGTTGTGCGCGCCCGGCCGGGCGGCAAGCTCGCCATGGTCCTGCCACTCGTCAGGCGCCGATACACGTTGCTCAAGGTCGTGGAATTCGCCGACATGCGCGTTTCCGACTATGTGTCGCCGGTCACCACCGAGGAGACCTTGTCGCGCATCCTGGCGGATAGCCGCGCAGTCGCCGCGATCCGCAGGCATTTGCGGCCTTATGATCTCCTGCGCATCGGCAAGCTTGCGGATCGCTCGCTGGCCATGGAGCGCCTGTTTGGCATAGCCAAGCGCGAAAGCATGGGCATGAGCGCCTATTCCAGCAAGCTGGAGCCGACATTCGCCTCCTGGCGGGAACATCAGCTCAACCAGTCCTACCGCAAGGAACTCGACAAGAAATCCCGGCAGCTCGGTCGCATGGGGGAGGCGCGCTTCGAATGCGCCCAGAACATCGACACCATCCGCACAACATTCGACGCGCTCAAGATCTACCGCGGCAAGCGTTTCGACGGCAGCAACGGCCCTGCCGACCTGCTGCAGCAGCAATCCTATTTCGATTTCTATCTGGCCGTGGCCGCAGAAGGGTGCGACGGCTTCGCGCGCACCTATACGTTCTGGATGAATGACAGGGCGATCGCCGGCGCGCTTGGGCTTGCTCACAAAGGCTCTCTCCTCGTCATCCTCGGCGGCTTCGACGAGGCCGGTTACAGGAAGCAGTCGATCGGCAGCCTGCTGTTCGAACAGATCGCGCGCGACTGCATCGAGCGCGGCGACCATTCCCTCGACTTCACCATCGGCGACGAACCCTACAAGCGCATCTTCGGCGGCCGGCCGTCGCCGATGTGGCAGATCTTCCGGGCCGGGAGCCCGCTCGGCTACGCGGCGCATTTGACGGTAGAGAAACTGCCCGCGGCCAAGGCGCTTGCGCGGCGCGTGCTGCACGGCAAGAAGGCCTCCCCGATCGCGTGTCGCCGGTCCAAGCGGACGATGAATTGAGTCCCGAAGCTCGAAAGACCTGAAGCGCGTCGCGCTCGGCGGACTGTCTACAAAAGCGCCGGCTGGATGGTCGGGGTGGTTCGCGGTCTCGGATCGGCCCGCATCACGTCGCGGCTTCGAGTCTCGGCCTGCTCAGTCCGCGTAGCCTGGCGGCGAAACTGGGGCTCAGCCTGTTGATCCCGTGCATGATGCGGCGGCGGCTGAAGTGAAGCTGCCGCCATGCGCGCCAGCGTAGGTCGTTCTCGATCGTCAGCCTACGGCGGAAGTCCGCCAGATGAAGCCCGCGTGCATCCATCGCGCGCTTCGCAGGGTCGCCGTAGAAGCTCGCGATCTTCGCGGCCGCCATCCCTGGCGAGGCCATCCATTGCGGCACGTGCACCTTGCACAGGCGCTCGACGTCGGTGAGCAGACGGCTGACGCCCGTTCCGGCCGCGGGGCAGGATGTCTGATAGGCATCGCCGATCAGGACGACGCCATCTTTAACGCAATTCTCGGCGACGGTGATGTCGGTCAGCCAGCTCTCGACCTTGTCCATGACCTCGAAATCGCCGAATGCCTTGACGAGCCCCGGCAGGGTGTCGATCAGCGTTTCCCTGGGCCGCTCGCGCAGGGCCTTTACCCAGGGGTCACGATGATCCCTGAAGACAAACAGATTGGCGCGCGTGACATCGGCGGCCGGGAACAGGTTGAGATAGTCGATGCCGTCCGAGGTCCGTTCGCCATAGTAGGTGAGCGCCGGATGCCTGAAGGTGCTGTCCCCAGCCGGGCGAATGTTGAAGCCGAAGGTCAGCGACTGCCGCTGGTGGACGAACCGGCGCTCGATGCCAAGGTCGCGCTTGAGAATGTCGCCCATGCCCGTGGCGAGCACGAGCAGCCTGGCGGTGACGTCGCCTTGCCCCAGGATCGACACGCGCTGACGGTCCGCTCCCGCCTCCAGAGCGTTGACCCGGCCGGCGATGAAGCGCACGTTTTCGGGCAGTTCCGCCCGCATGGCGCCGACGAGGTCGTCGTAGAAGATGCCGAAGTGCCGGGCATGCGTGCGGTCGAGAAGACGCCCCTTACGGATGTTAACGATCTCATCGAACGCGACCGCCGCGCTGGCCAGCCTGTCCAGAAGGCCGATCCGGCGTAACTTTTCGATCTGGTCGCCGGCGATCTTCTCGACGCGGAATTCCCTGGGAAAGACGGGATAGCGGTCGACCAGCGTGACCTGAAAGCCGGCACGGCCGAGCACGTTCGCCGCAAGCGTGCCGGACAGGCCGCCGCCGACGATGACGATCTCCGTGTCGATCCCCGCTGGCAGCGAAGGGCGGGACTGATCGGCGGTCATTTGGAATACCTCAATATGGCGTAGATGGCCTGGGGGCTGGTGGTGAAATAGCGCCAGAAAAGCCGGCGCGGCTCCATCAGCACGCGCCACAGCCATTCGAAACCGGCTTTCTGGACCCAAAGCGGCGCCCTCGGCACCTTGCCGGCAAGATGGTCGAATAGCCCGCCCGAGGTCTTGATGACGCCGACATTCGAAAGTCGCGAGGCAAAGTCGCGGACGAAGATCTGCTCGCGCGGAACGCCGAGGCCCAGCCATAATATATCGGGCGCGAGTGCATTGATCTCGTGGAGCTTGCGTTCGAGTGTTTCGCCGGCAAGGTAGCCATGCGAATTGCCGACGATGCGCAGGCCGGGATATCTGGCCTTCATGCCGGCAACGGCGTTGCGGTTCTCGGCCTCCGTCGATCCCAGCAGGTAGAAGGTCGTGCCCTCGCGTTCGGCGAGCTTGGCCACATCGTGAAAGAGGTCGGTGGTGGCGACCCGCTCCGGCAGGTGCACGCCGCACAGCAGGCGTGAAGCGAAAACGAGCGGCTGACCGTCGGCGAAGATCTGGTCGGCCTCGCGAAAGAGCCCGGCCGTTTCCGCATTGGCGCGCGTCTGGGCGATGACGTCCCCATTGGCTGACGTGAAATAGTAGGGACGGCAGCCGGGCAGATGCCCGCGCGCCGCGGCGATCATCAGATGGGCCGCTTCCCGCCGATCGATCACCGTGATTGGCAGCCCGCCGATCAAAACGGTCGGGAAGGCGGAAAGCTTCTCGGGAAGAGGTGCTGATTCCTGGCGCGCGGCTGCCGCCCCATCCGCATTGGACGGGCGTCCAGATCCTTCAAAGTCTCTTTTCGGATTTTCCATTGCCCTGCGCATTCGAGAAGTATTCCACCCTCGAATATTCTAGGTAAAAGCAGCGGAAAGTTAAGCAATTCGTTAATCGTTAGTTAATTCATAGGATTTTACTAAAAATCTATGCAATCGTTCGATTCTCTACTTCAGCCGAGCCGTGTAGTGCGGTGGTGCGAAGGGCATGTCCGCCTCTGCTTTGGGCGCCAAGGGAGAGGATTCGTTCGTCCACTCGCCGTGACGACGCCGAAGCTTGCCTCCCTTTCGGCGGCCTTGCTGCCCGTGGGCAACGGCTCGTCCCAGTCAGAAGGTCGGCGGGGTGTTGATCCACAGCAGGACGGTTTCGCCGTCGTGGCGATTGCGCCAGGAATGGTAGCGGCGGCTTTCGAAATACAAGGAATCGCCGGGGCCTAGATCGAAGAACTGGTCGGAATCCAAGACCAGTTCCAGGCGTCCGGACAGCACATGCATGAACTCCTCGCCTTCGTGGCGGTAGGCGCCTTCGCTAGCGGCGCCAGGCGCCAGGACGAAACGGTGGCAGTCCATCATCGTGCGTCCCTCGGCGAGAAGCTGCACGGTCACGCCGGGGGTGGTTTCCGGCCAGGTGCGCCATGCCCCGGCACGCACGAGCGCCGGCACGTCGTCCCGCTCCTCGCCGGAAAGGCGCGAAACGGTGGTGCCGTAATACTGCGCCAGATCGTGCAGTGTCTTGAAGCTGACGCCCTGCGATGTCCGCTCCAGGGTGGACAGCGTGGAGGCGGCGATGCCGACATCGGCGGCAATCTGGTCCAGGGTCTTGCCGGCGCCATGGCGAAGGCTGCGCAGCCTGCGGCCGAGGTCGGACGTATCCGCGGTGTCGGCACTGTCGGACGGTGCCTCGCTTTCCAGCGCTTCGCGGATGGCCGCCGGGTTGAGGCCGCGCTCGGTCCTGTACCAGGCGATCTTCTTCAGCCGCGCCACATCCTCGGCGCTGTATTGCCGGTGGCCGGTATCCGACCGTCCCGGAACGACGAGCCCTTGGCTTTCCCAAAGGCGCAGGGTCGAGGCCGAGACGCCCGCGGATTTCGCCGCCTCCGCCACCTTGTAGCGTACCGGCGTGGCATTGCTCATGAGCGGAATATTCCCGGTTGGTTTGTCTCTCAGCCCTGTTCAGGACCATCGCCGAAAACGGCGGCGGTTTGAAGCCGAAAACACCGCTTGCATTCTTGCAGAAAAAATGTAGGAAGTTTGTATATGTCTTGCAGAAATTATGCAAGATATCAAATCCCACCCCAGAGCGCAGGAGCGCATGATGGCCGCGACCACCCTCACCGACCGCAAGAATGCAGCGATTTCCCGCGGCGTCGGCATGACCACGCAGATCTATGCCGAGCGTGCCGAGAACGCGGAAATCTGGGACAAGGAGGGCCGCCGCTACATCGATTTCGCCGCGGGCATCGCCGTGCTCAACACCGGCCATCGCCATCCGCGCGTGATCGCGGCGGTGAAGGATCAGCTCGATCATTTCACCCACACCTGCCACCAGGTCGTTCCCTATGAAAGCTACGTGCGGCTGGCCGAGCGGCTCAACGCGCTGACGCCGGGCGATTTCGCCAAGAAGACGATCTTCGTCACGACCGGCGCCGAAGCTGTCGAGAACGCCGTCAAGATCGCCCGCGCCGCGACCGGCCGCTCCGCCGTCATCGCCTTCGGCGGCGGCTTCCATGGCCGCACCTTCATGGGCATGGCTCTGACCGGCAAGGTCGTGCCCTACAAGGTCGGCTTCGGCGCCATGCCCGCTGACGTCTTCCACGTGCCGTTTCCGATCGATCTCCATGGCGTGACTTCTGAACAGTCGCTGGCGGCGCTGAAGAAGCTATTTGCCGCCGATGTCGATCCGCAGCGCGTCGCCGCGATCATCATCGAGCCGGTGCAGGGCGAGGGCGGCTTCTATCCGGCTCCGGCTTCGCTGATGAAAGCGCTGCGCGAACTCTGCGACCAGCATGGCATCTTGCTCATTGCCGATGAAGTACAGACGGGCTTTGCCCGCACCGGCAAGATGTTTGCGATGGATCATCATGCCGTGGCGCCCGATCTGGTGACGATGGCCAAGAGCCTCGCCGGCGGTTTCCCGCTTGCCGCCGTCACCGGCCGCGCGGAAATCATGGACGCGCCGGGACCGGGCGGGCTGGGCGGCACCTATGGCGGCAGCCCGATCGGCGTCGCGGCCGCCCATGCCGTGCTCGACGTCATCGAGGACGAGGATCTCTGCGGCCGCGCCAACCAGCTCGGCAACCGGCTCAAGCAGCGCCTGGAATCGCTGCGCGAGAAGGCGCCGCAGATCGTCGATATCCGCGGTCCGGGCTTCATGAACGCGGTCGAGTTCAACGACAGGACGACGAAGCTGCCGAGCGCCGAGTTCGCCAACAAGGTGCGGCTGATCGCGCTCGATAAGGGCCTGATCCTGCTGACCTGCGGCGTGCATGGCAACGTCATCCGCTTCCTCGCCCCGATCACCATCCAGGACAGCGTCTTCGGCGAGGCGCTCGACATTCTGGAGAGCGCGATCCTCGAAGCAAGCGCCGGCAACTAGCCGGAGCCCCGTCCATTTTCCGGAGCAAATGACATGGCCTTCACGACCGCGTTGACCAAGCATGTTTCCTTCTCGTCGCGCTTCCTGCGCGACACCGGCTACATCGACGGCGTCTGGACCGCGGGCGACGCGACCCGGACCTTCGACGTGCTGAACCCGGCAACCGGCGAGGTGCTGGCGTCGCTGTCCGATATGGGTGCCGCCGAGACGCGGGACGCCATCGCCGCCGCCCATGCCGCGCAGCCGGCCTGGGCGGCGCGCCCGGCCAAGGAGCGCGCCGCGATCCTGCGCAAGTGGCACGAGCTGATGGTCGCCAACGCCGACGAGCTGGCGGCCATCCTGACCGCCGAGATGGGCAAGCCCTTCGCCGAGGCCCGCGGCGAGATCCTCTACGCCGCAGCCTATGTCGAGTGGTACGCGGAGGAAGCCAAGCGCGTCTACGGCGAGACGATCCCGGCACCGTCGAACGACAAGCGCATGATCGTCATCAAGCAGCCTGTCGGCGTCGTCGGCACGATCACGCCATGGAATTTCCCCGCCGCGATGATCGCGCGCAAGGTCGCGCCTGCGCTCGCCGTCGGCTGCACGGTCGTCTCCAAGCCGGCCGAACAGACGCCGCTTTCGGCGCTGGCGCTGGCCGTCCTCGCCGAGCAGGCCGGCGTGCCTGCCGGCGTCTTCAACGTCATCGTCGGGGAAGATGGTCCGGCCATCGGCAAGGAACTGTGCGGCAACGACAAGGTGCGCAAGATCAGCTTCACCGGCTCGACCGAGGTCGGCCGCATCCTGATGCGCCAGTGCGCTGACCAGATCAAGAAGGTCAGCCTCGAGCTCGGCGGCAATGCGCCGTTCATCGTCTTCGACGATGCCGATCTCGACGCCGCGGTCGAAGGCGCGCTCGCCTCCAAGTACCGCAATGCCGGCCAGACCTGCGTCTGCGCCAACCGCCTCTACGTCCAGTCCGGCGTCTATGACGCCTTCGCCGCCAGGCTCGCGGCAAAGGTCGCCGCGATGCCGGTTGGCGACGGCTTCGAGGCTGGCGTGATGGTCGGGCCGTTGATCGACGACAAGGGGTTGGCGAAGGTCGAGAGCCATGTCGAGGATGCGGTGTCGAAAGGCGCCAAGGTGCTTACCGGCGGCAAGCGCATCGAAGGCGCCGGCACGTTCTTCTCGCCGACAGTGCTGACGGGTGTCACAAGCGGCATGCAGGTGGCGCGCGAGGAGACGTTCGGCCCGGTCGCGCCGCTTTTCCGCTTCGACACGGTCGAGGATGTGATCGCGCAGGCGAACGACACCGAATTCGGACTCGCGGCGTATTTCTTCGCCGGCGACTTGAAGAAGGTCTGGCGGGTAGCCGAGGCGCTGGAATACGGCATGGTCGGGATCAACACCGGCCTGATCTCCAGCGAAGCGGCGCCCTTCGGCGGCATCAAGCAGTCCGGCCTCGGCCGCGAGGGCTCCCGCCACGGCGCGGACGACTATCTGGAAATCAAATATCTCTGCATCGGCAATCTGTAGGCAGCTACCCTCCCGACTCAAGCGACAACATCCGACCGGTCGCCGGCGTCAGCCCGGACAGGTGCCGGTTGCAGGGTCCGCAGGCAGGAAGAAGCTTCGCCGCTCGCAAGCGGTGAGTTCGCGAGGCACGGTGCGCCGGGCGAAGTCGATGAGGTCCTTGGGCGCCTGGAAGACACGAACGATACGGACACTTTTTTCGCCGGCAACAATTGCGACGCGGGCGCCGTCGGAACTGAAAGCTGCGCGTGTAAAGCCCAGTAGAACGGTTGCTTCGTCGTGGCTGCCAAGGACGGCAATCTGGCGCCCCGATTGCGTCGCCCATAGCCGCACCGTGCGATCTTTGGAGGACGCGGTCACGACATACAAACCGTTAGGACTGAACTGGGCGCTGTCGACGGCGCCGTCGTGGCCCCTTAGAACGGCACTTTCCAGTCCGCCAGCGACGCTCCAGATGCGGACGGTTCCATCGCGCGAGCCGGTCAGCAGCGACTGACCGTCGGGGCTGAAGGCGAGGACCGTTAGCGCGCCGGTGTGTCCCACTAGCGTTCCGACGTTTGCTCCGTCCGTGGTCGACCAAATGCGAGCCGTGTGGTCGAGCGAGCCTGTGGCGACGAGTTGACCGTCCGGGCTGAAGGCCGCTGCCGTGATGCGATCCTGATGCCCCACAAGAACCCTGAGCTCGGCTCCGCCCGTCGTCAGCAGGTGGCCCGCATTGTCTTCCCTGGCCGAGAGGATCAGATTTCCGTCGGGGCTAAGAATGGCCTGGGGCAGATTGCTGCTTGTATTGATGACGGCCAGCTCGGTGCCGTTCGCAGCGTCCCACTGCTGCGCGGTGCCGTTGATCGATGCGACAAGAAGCGATTTGCCATCGCGACCAAACTGGATCTGGACCAAGCCGCCATGTGATCGGAACTGGGCGGTCTCCGAACCCGTGGCGACATCCCAAATACGGACCTGCCCCCAAGAGATGCCGTCGCGACCTGCTGTCCATCGGGACTGAACGTCGCGTTTTGAATGATCTCATGTGTATCGAACCGGATTGTCTCGCGCCCGCTCACGACATCCCAGAGGTGCGCCGCGCTGTCGCCGCCGCCGGTCAGCAGGTGGACATTGTCGGGACTGAAGACCGCGAAAGTCGGCCGGTATTCATGCGAGAGCGCGGTCGTCAGCGCGCCGTCGACATCCCACAGCCGAGCAGTGCCATCATGTGAAGCAGTGAGAAGAATGTTGCCGTCGACCGGGCTGAATTCCAGATGCTCGACCAAAGATTCATGGCCGGCGATCGTCGTCACCAACGAGGCGCGTTCAACGTCCCAGATGCGGATCGGCCCATTGACCGAGGCGGTCGCCAGGAAGCGGTCGTCCGGGGTGAAAGCACCGTTCATCTCCACATCACGTTCATCCGTGTCGATGTCTGCCTTCAATCCCGAAACCTCCTGGCCGAGCACATCATCCAGCGTTCCCAACACTCCATCCCAAATCCGGGCAGTGCCATCGAGGGATACAGTGGCGATTCGCTGACCCCGTGACCGAAGATCACGCCGTTCAATTGCGTGTCGCTCTTGCTGCCGGCCAACTTTGCGATCTCCGTTCCTTTCGACACATCGAAAAGGCTGGAAGTGTCGCGGTGTGAATGCCAACCCCACGGGCCGGCCAGCATCCGGCTCCCGTCCGGGCTGAACGCCAGGCTGTAGGGCCAGGAGGTCACTCGGATTGACCGCGTCAGCGCGCCGTCTGCGCTATTCCAGATCGAAACAAAATGCCTGCCTGCCGTCGCGAAGCTGCGGCCGTCTGAACTGAAAGCAGCACGCGTATATGCGTCGCTCCTTACACCTAGGACTTTCTTTCCGGTCCGAGCATCCCAGAGCGTTGCATCGCTGTTCTCCCCCGCCGTCAGCACCCGGGTGCCATCCGGGCTGAAGATTGCCGTCGGATAGTTGCTTACAGGCCGCAGGATGAAGAGCTGTTCTCCCGATGTGGCCTCCCAAAGGCGTGCAGTGCCATCCCTCGCGGCCGTCAGGATACGGCTCCCATCCGGGCTGAATTCAGCCCTCTCCAGGGCCTCTTCATGTCCTTTTAGAACTACGGTTTCGGCGCCGCTGGAGATGTCCCAGACGGCCGCAGTCTTGTCGTGGGATGCGGTGACGATGCGATCGCCGGCCGGATTGAATGCCGCATCCGTCACGCCGGCCCCATGCCGGAAGATTTTGATCTGTCGGTGCGCCAGCAGAGCCTTGTAGAGGGCTGTCTCAGCCTCAAAGAGATAGGGCCGCTTGGGCTGGTCTTTCGAGGACAGTGCTTCGAGCGCCAACAGGATCGCAGCCTCGGTGTTGCCTCTCGACGCGGACTGCTCCGAAAGAAACGAGAGCGAAAGAGACTGATTGCGCAGCGCCTGATCGCGTTGGCCCCTTGCCTCCTCCCGCGCTTTGAAGGCGACCAGCGCGCCTGCGCCCGCCATGAGAGCGAGCGCGATCGCCACGATCGCGGCATTGCGCGTACGTCGGGCGAGCCGGTTTGCTGCGACAGCCGCGAGGCTCCGGCGCTCGGCCTCGCGCTCCAGGCGCTCGCGTTTTGCCTCTTCGGCGGCCTCGATCAGCGCCAGCTCCGCGTGCCGATCCTTCTCCTCTTTCTGCCGATGGGCACGCAAGGACGCCTCGATGTATTCGAGGACGGCATCGTCGACCTCCTCGCGTCTTGACAGCATCAGCTCTTCGCCCTCCGCGAGACGTTTGCCGGACGGAAGGAGAAGCTCTCGATTCCTGTTCTCCAGCTGCCAACGGTGAGCGTCGGCCCTGAGGCGGTCGCGTGTCTCGAGGAAGTTCCGGTTTGCGTTCACAATGTCACCGGCGCGCGGCCAACGGCTCAACAGTGCTTCATGTGCTACGCGGACGACGACATGGCCCGCGGCGTCCTCATCGCTGACGAGGAGCCGGGCGTCGATCAGGGCCCTGACCAGGGCCGATCGCGCGGGAGTGCCTGCAACTTCGGTGAGCAGGGCAGGACGTGCCGTCACCGTTTCATCGCCCGGATTTGCCGTGGTGAGGGCGCCCAGCACCGCGGGCAAGGCCTCCTGGATGTTGGGCGCCAGCAGGTCTACGACTTCATCGGCGCGGCGCGCGATTGCGCCTTCGAGCCCGCCGAGCGCGCGATAATGCGCAAAGGTGAGGACCCGACGCTCGCGACCGGCCTCGTACAACGCGTCGAGCACAAACTCGAGAAGCGGCAATGATCCGGGATCGGCAGCGGCTGCCTCCTGCAGCACATCATCGAGCCGCCCCAGCTCGGCATTCTGCTCGAAGCGGAGCCCGGCAACGCCAGCGGGCTCGCGGATGATCTGCGCGATCTCCGGGCCGGTCGGCGGCAGGAGTTCGTAGCTGGCGAGACCGTCCTTGAGCGCCGAGAACCCCGGCACCTCGCCGCAGCGGTGAAAGAAGTCCGAACGGATCGCCGCGATCACCCAGACCAGTCCGCTCGCGGCCAGCACCGCCATGAGCCGCACAAGGGCCTCGCGCGTCGCCGGCTGCTTCTGCGTGGTGAAAAGCTCCTCGAGCTGATCGATGGCAACCAGCAATCTGATCTGCGAGCGGGCCGATCCGGCGGCCTTGCCAAGTGCCTGCCGGATCTTCGCCAGCGCCCGGTCCGGCGCGTTCCTGCAGAGCAGCGCCAGCTCCGCGGCTGTTACTTCGCGGGACAGTTCCGGCACAGCAGCTTCGCCAAGCAGTGCCGCAGCCAGCACAGCGAACGCATCCGGTCCTTCGGAGAGGCGGATCAGGCAGCGGCGCCACAGGGATATGCCCGCCACGGCTCCAGGCCGCGTCAATGACGCCATCAGCCCGGCGCGCAGGAGGGAAGATTTGCCGCAACCGCTCATCCCGTAGATGAGCAGGAATGCCGTGCCGCTGGCTGCCTGCTGCTCCAATCTTGCGGTGCAGGCAGCAATCGCCCGCGCCCGGCCGAAGAACAGGTTGGCATCTTCGAATTCGAAGGCATCGAGGCCGCGAAATGGCGACTTGACCGGTTCCTCCGAAGCAAGGGGTACGCGGTAGATGTGCAAGGCGCGCGCGACGCTCTTCAGCTTGTGCTCGCCGAGATCGACGAATTCCAGCGAGAGTCGGTCTTGCGCCTGGGCGTGGACCGCTTCGGTGACGCAAATCCCACCCGGTCGTGACAGAATTTGCAGATGCGCGGCGACCTCGGCGGCCTCGCCCGCGAGGTGGTCGCCCTCGGCGACGACATAGCCCAGGTGAACGCCGATGCGGAAGCGCAGGCGCTTTGTCTCGGGAACTTCGCAGTCCCGCCTGTCGACCTCATGCTGGATCTCGCTCGCACACCGCATCGCCTCGACAGGGCCGGCAAACTCGGCGACCAGACTCCCTTCGCCGTTCCAGAACGCGCGACCCGCATGTTGGACCAGCAGCCGATCGATGATCTGCCGGTACTCTCGGAGAGATGCGGCAGAAATCCGCTTGCCTGTCGGCCGGCTCTCGGAGGCCAATTCGGCTGCCAGGATGGTCGCCATCCTCGGTCCGGCATTTGCGGGAAGGACCAGCCTGTAGCCGCGCCTCGGCACTGTCTGCACGACGGTCTGCCGGCTGTCGTTGAGCGCCGCACGGATCTCGTGAATGCATTGCACCAGGCTGTCGTCGGTGACGGCTATCCCGTTCCAGACCGCCCTCATCAGGTCGTCCTTGGTGACCACGCGATCCGCGTTCGCCAGAAGGTGACGAAGCACCGCAAAGGTCTGCTGGCGAAGCGCGATCGTCCTGTTGGACTTGTCGCGCAAGGTCTCGCTGCTCACGTCGGCGGTAATGCCGTTGAGTACGAACGTCGTGGGCGGCGAGCTATCCAAGCCGGTTTCCTCACGCACGAAGCCGCAGTCCAATGCTTCGATATTAGCACGGACTGCGAAGCGTCATCACCATCCGGACGGGCGCGGAGCGCAGATTTCGGCGAATGATCGGAAGCTGTTCGTGACGCGCGGGACGCCTCGGACCGACAATTGCATGTCAGCGAGAGGCTCGCCATGGACGACCTGGTGCGGATTGCTCGATGTGCGGGTGCAAGACCGGTGCTGCGGCTCACGGCCGTCTGCCTGCTGCTCTTCGCGATGGCGTCGCAGGCTCACGCGACCGACCGTCCCGCTGACCACCTGGCCGAAGTCGATCTGCAATTGATCCTGGCCGTGGACGTTTCGCCCTCGATGAGCAACGTTGAGCAACGAGTGCAACGCGACGGCTACGTCAGTGCCTTCCGCCACGCGGACATCGCGACGGCCATCAAGTCGGGAGAGCGGGGCAGAATTGCAGTGCTTTATCTGGAGTGGGCAGGGCCACACCAGCAAACAGTCATCATGCCGTGGACAATTGTTGAAGGCCGCGAGGACGCTCTGATCTTGGCAGACAGGCTCGCGGCGCTGCCGTTGACCGAAGGTCGCGGAACGTCGATCTCCGGCGCATTGTGGGCGGCGCGTGATCTGTTCGCGAAGAGTGGCTTGCGCAGCCCGCGCAGGGTTGTTGACGTATCCGGCGATGGACCCAACAATGCCGGAGCGCCGCTTGATCCCGTCCGGCAGGTCCTTCTGGCGGAAGGCGTGACGATCAACGGGCTGCCGATCGCACTGCCCCGCATTGGCTGGGCCGGCGGGTTTGCGATCTACGACCGTTCCTACCTGCAATCCTATTTCGAACGCTGCGTCATTGGCGGACCAGACGCATTTGCGATCGGCGTCACCGAGGCCACCATGTTCGCCACCGCGGTCCGGCTAAAGCTGGTGCGTGAAATTTCCATGAACATGGGTCAGGTGATCCACGCCGCCTACACCACGCGTTCCGACCGCACAGCCGACTGCAACATGATCGCTCAGTCGCCGGGCCGGTAAGTTCGGCAATGGGACCGCGATGCAGGGCAGCAACGGAATGCGGAGAGTCTAGTGGTGATGCGCTAAGTAATATGTGCGTTACCGAGCACCGCCCGGAGCCCTGAGTCGTTCTGGCGGAGACGTTCCTCGATCCATTGCGCCGTGCGGTCGTGGGCGTCCGAAAACAGCTCGGAATGCCGACTCCAATCCATGAATGTGCTCGAAACCTGCGGACAGACCAAGACATCCTCGTCACCGACGGCAATGTCCTGCGGCCCGTGTGCCAGCATACTCGCGGCAATAACCTGAAGCATGCTCGGAACCTGCGGCAGGCGGGCACGGCCGAAAGGATTCAGCAGGGCGACCGCCAGTTCCGATCTTCCGGGGATGCGGTCGTAATCGACGTGGTATTTTTGCGGCCCACTGGACCCAAAGCTCACGATGACATTGGGGCCGGTCTTGAGTTCCCTCATCTGTTCCAGCGGCAAATTGTTCATGATGGCGCCGTCCACCAGCATATCGCCGTCAGCCGTAAAGAACGGCGGCAGGACACCCGGGAGCGAGCCGGATGCCCGAACGGCTTGCCAGAGTTTCCCACGAAGGTGGACGTGGGGCTGACGGCTGCTCAGATTGGTCGAAAGCGCAAAGAACGGAAGCCAAAGATCTTCGATCAGAACGTCGCCGTATTCCTCCCGAAGGGCTCGATCGAAGGCTTTGTGATCCAGAAGCGCGAAACGCGGCAAGGTGGGGCGCCGAAACGCCCTGCTCTTGACAAATACGTTGTGCGTGCCGCGGTCGATCTGCTCCGCGTCCAACCCTCTTGCGAAGCCGGCCATCATCGCGGCTCCGGAACTCGTCCCGCCGAGATAGTCGAAGCGCGCGCCCGCCTCGACGAAGGCCTTGTAGACGCCCAGATGGGCGCTGCCCAGGGACCCACCCCCGCCGCCACGAAGCCGCGTGCCTTGCAGGAAATAAATCGGACCAGGCGCTGGATATCAGACGCGTCCTCCAGCGCAACATGATGATGCTGGCCGACATGGGGACGCTCATCGAGCCACGCAGAGGTGCCGGAGACCGCAGCCGAGCGATTGTCGTGAATTAGGACAAGCCGACCGGTCGATGGTGGATGGACCGATAGCGCCAATTCCTCGGACGTGTTCAAGCGAGGCGAGGAGGACGCGTTCGCTACAAGCAGGACGGTATCGGCCTGGCGAATGCAGACTCGTGTCCATTCATTAGGTTCTTCATCGGCGACGTAGACAACGAATTCAGCTTGCGCCTCCAGTTCGTTCAACCAGTTAAGGACCGGCTGGTCGTCGATCGGACGACCCGCGAATTTCGCGTGGACGTCATGCCGGGAAACGAACTGAGCGCGCGTGAGCGCACCGAGCTCTTGCTGTAGGTGCCCGATGAAAACCGGTGAGATGCGACTTCCGCCGGCTGCGATGATGGCAAGCGTTCGGATCTTGGCAGGTTTCTGACGTGACAAAATAGGAGATTGGGTGGCGAACCGGCGCGCCAGAGATGTTGTGACCGCCTCTCTCAGGTTCGGCAGAGCCTCGGCCGCCTTCTCGAAATGATTGCGACTGATTTCAAGGACGATCGAATCGCGCGCTGCAAGGACAGTGGCCGTACGGGGCAGCCCTGCAAAGAAACCAATTTCGCCGACGAGTTCGCCCTGAGCGATCTCGGCGACCGAGCCAATCCCATCTCCTTTGTGTACCGTAAAGCGACCGGACAGCACGACGAAGAACCTGTCCGATGGATCGCCTTCGCGAACCAGGACCTCACCGCGCCTTAGGACCCGACGGTCGGATTCGGCAGCCAAAGCCTCGAGCGCCAGCAACGACGCACGATCGAACATCAATGTCGCCGACAATAGTCTCGCGGCGAGAGAATCGACGGAGGACATTTGAGCCATCCCGGGACGCATTCGCTCCGGTGATTGTATCCCCTACCGCTCGTGTTTGCAGCGTCGCAAGGCGCGATCCGAGCCGAACCGCAACGTTGGCGGCTGGAGCCCGTCTATGGATCAAAATTCTGATGTGCCGACCTTATGCCAAGCATTGGTTCCCTGTGGCGTCTGCGAGGCGCTCGATCCGTGGCAACTGGTGGGTAGCAGCGAGAGGCTTCGGAAGCCTAGGTGTTGTTAACGGGGTAGCGGAGGACCGTTCTCTCCGCTTTCAACAATCGGCACCGGCCCATCTGTCGGTGGGAGCGATGGTAGCGGGAGAGGGACTTGAACCCCCGACCCCAGGATTATGATGCTTGTACGGGCATTTGATTTTGCTGCGAAAATTGACGCCGTGTCGCGTTCATGTCGCGTTCACCCCAGAAGCGATCTCTCCGCAGCCGCCATTTCGTCCGCGTGGTCGCCGCGCGGGAACAGGTGCCCGTAGGTGTCCATCGTCATGGTGATAGAGCTGTGGCCTAGACGCTCCTGGACGACTTTCGCCGGCAGGCCCAAGCCTCCATCCTGTGCGCGATTGATCGACCACGATGCATAGAAGTGGCGCAAGGCATGCAGACCACCGTATTTCGCGGCGAGGACCGGCTGGCCGTCCTTGTCCTTTTCTCCGGTCGGAACCGTCACGCCGGCCGCGATTTGGGAAGGTAGAAAGCCGCGTTTGATGATGTTCGATCGGCTCTCGATATTGCCGCTGCCATTCGGGAAAACGTAGTGGAGTTCGGTCACAGTTTCACCGTTGGCGTCATTGATGCGGCGCCGGGGGCACGCGAGTTTCCACTCACGAAGCACGTTCACCACGATCGGCGGTACGGGGATGGTCCGCTCACCGGCTTCAGACTTCGGCGGGCCGATCTCTCCGTAGTCGTCGGCGCGCTGGCGTACGGCGATCTCGGCCTTGTCCAGGTCGACGTCCGACCAGCGCAAGCCCCGCAGCTCGGAGGATCTCATGCCGCTGAAGATCGCCGTTATCAGCAGCGGGCGCCAACGGCCGCGAACTGCGGCGACGATCGCCTTGATCTCTTCGCGGGTCGGAATGTCGACGCCGATCTTGAGCTTCCCCTTCTGTCGCTTGTCGGCCTGTCGCTCCTTGCCGCGGCGGCGCCGGCTGCGCATGTCCTTCACCGGATTGCGCGTGGCAAGCCCGCGCTCCTGGGCATCTGAGAGCAGCGAGCCGAGGGAGCCAAGCACCTTGCGGGTCATCGCTTGAGATCGGCCGTTCTTGCGGAGCTTGTCCTGGAATTCGCGTACGCCGGGCACCGTAAGCTGAGACAGCAGCGCCGATCCGAGGAAGGGCTTTATGTGGAGCTCGACGTGGCGCTTCCGCTGATCGATCGACGAGCGCTCGAGGCCTTCGTCCTCTCCGGTCGCGATCCAAAAGGCGCTCGCGGCCGCAACGGTCACGCTGTCGCTGTCGGCGACGTGTACACCCTCCCTGACCTCAACCTTGGCTGTCGCACCGAATTGATCGGCGTCCTTCTTCTTTGGAAAAGTCTTCAGCCGGCGGACGCCCTTTGCATCTACATAGTCGACGACCCAGGCTGTCTTCTCGACGCCCTTGGCGGTGGTCCAAGTGCGCTTGCGGATGCTCATTTGTCATCCTCATCAATGATAAAAAGGGGGAATTCTTCGTCAGGCGAGATGTCGGCAGGTGGCGATCCCTTCTTGGGTTGCGGGCCGACCGATCCGTCTTCATATACGAACTTCTCGGACTTGCCAGTCCGTTCGAGCGAAACCTCCTCGACGGCGTCGTACTCAGCAGCAGCCTTGTCCGACTGGCGTTCGAACTCGCGTTCCTGCCACTCTTGGTACCTGTTGCTGATGTCCCTTCTCGTATTTTGATCGAACCCCTGCACCCGGCCGCTATAAATACCCTCGATTGTGTCGTGGAGCTCTGACGCAAGCTTGGAGATGCCTTCGTTCGTTGCTTGGCCTGCCTGAATGACTCCGAGCATTTCAAGTAGCTCATCGATCCTTTCGCCCGCGACCCAGGGTTCAGGAAATTCGCGCTCAAGGATGCGAACGATTTCCTCGTTCATCGATCGCCCCTGGTAGGCTGCATAGGCTTTGATGCGATCACGAAGACCTTCCGGCAGACGCAACGCAAATTGGTCTGACCCTCGACCTGGTCGCGCGCGTGCCATGCTTTCCCCTTGAGTTGCATCCGGTGACATCACTGTAATTTCATTCCAATTGACGCGCAAGCAAATCACGGTAATATAAATCACTGTGATTTGATCCGTGGAGATGAGAATGGCAGAGGAGATATCCGTAGCGATCGACCTCGTTTGGGGTGCGGCCGACATCGGCAAAGAGATCAACCGCAAGCCGAGGCAGACCTTCCACATGCTCGAGCAAGGTCTTCTTCCAGCACGAAAGGTCGGCAATCAGTGGGTCGCCGAGCGCGGAAAGTTGCGGGCGTTTTTCCTCGGTGACGGGGAGAAAGCGGCATGACCGGCCTCACCGCCCAAGACTCCGAACGTACGGCTGCGATGGCAGCATCTCAATCCGATCTCGTCGCCGTCGTGCCGAAAAATAAGCGCGAAGAAATCCGCGTCTCGCTCGATCTCCTCAACGGCCACAGGCTGCTCAACATGCGCGTGTTCTTCGAAGGAGAGGACGGCTCGATGCACCCTGGCAAGGCTGGCATCGCATTCAAGGTCGACAAGCTGCAGGCCTTCGCCGAAGCCGTCGCCTTGGCGCTGGTGACAGCCGAGAAGAGGGGCTACGTCAAATGACCAGCCAATCCGAAACCCACAACCTCCTAGCGCGCCGGTTCGTTCGTGAAATAATTGGCCCGGCGATCAAAGACGGTGGGACCTATGCCGAGTTGATGGTCATCTTCGAAAGCGCCACGCTTTGCATCATGGAGGTGCTGAACCTTCACTATGAACTCTCACCCCAAGTCGCCACCGGCCTATGCGAAGCGAGCCTTCAGAACGCGATCGAGCGCTTTGCAGGCGGTCGGGCAGCCAAGCCATGAGCGCGGCGTGTCGCTGTCGCCGCGCTCCGGCTTCATCCCCGATCCTAGACGCTGCCCAATGGCTCGCCACCGGGAACCGCGACAAGAACCGCGCGGCAGTCCCGCAGTTGCGGGAGAAATTCGGTCTCAGCGCCGGCGAGGCGGTTGAGGCACTTCGCGAATCCCGCCTGATCCTTGCGAGGTCGCACTGATGATCGCGGCCCAGCAACCCGCCAACCTCAATGATCCAGCGGAAAGCTTCAACCCGGCAGCCCGGCATAGCGAAGTTCCGAAAAAGGCCCGCTCAGGCAAGCACCGCAAATTCAGTGCGAAGCCATCGCGCAATTGGCTTTGGCCGAAGACCCGGGAGGAGCAACGCAAGGCGTTTCGCGCCTGGCAGTTCATCGCCAAGCAGATCATTCACAAAGAGGCATACAGCTTCCAGGCAATCAGCACCTTCGATCAATTTCTGTTCTGGGGGAAGGGCGAGATCTACGCAAGCAACGAAGAGATGGCCGAGGCGGCGGGAAAGTGCTCCGCTCGGAAAATGTCACGCGAAATATCAGCCTATCGCGACATGGGCATAATCGCGGTGGAGATCGGCTGGCGTAAATCAGACGGGAAATTCAAGCGTACGAGAACCATCCGGCTAGCAGTCCCGCGCGACTTTGATCCCAACATCAGCATTGAGCCTGCCGAGAATCATCACGTCCACGGTGGACGCGGTGGAGGTGGCAAATGAGCGAGAATCATCACGTCCACGGTGGACGTATCACCATTGAAATCAAAGGCGCCCCTGCCGTCGCGGTCTTTCCGCTGGCCTTTCGGAGGAGCGAGGTGCGAGCCGCCGCTGCCGAGCTATTGCAGCGGAACCGTTATCTCGGCCGGCAGTGGTGGGCCGCTCACGTCAAAGCGCATCGCCGCGGGCTTCGAGAATTTGGCCTCGCCCCTGATGAAATCGATAGGGAAATCGAGCGCTACGCTTCCGCAGTCAGCCGGGCCCTGCATCTTCCAGAGCAATATCGCTCGACGCCAGAAGGTGCAGCATGAGCGCTGGAGCGCCTAGAGCCGGCCGCGCAGCGGTCGGCATGGGTCAAGGGACTCAGTCCCTTGTGGGGCGCAGGGGCGAAGCCCCGCATCGTAGGGCGCTAACTCCGCGCGCGCGAGGCACGCGCCGTGCTGCTCGTTTTGTACACACATCGGGGTTTGTCGGCCAATTTTGTCTGCACAGGCGTACATACACTCCAAGAGGCGCTCGGAAGAAGCGGAAGGCGGCATAATGGACGAGCGCGATCTAATTGCCCGCCTGAGGGCCGACAACGCGACGTTGCGCGAACAGGTTCGCCAGCTCGAGGAAACTCTTGCTCCGCCGTCAATCGCTGTGCCGGACGACTGGGGCCTGACGACAAAGGAGAGGCGCGTCTACGCCTGCCTAGCTTCTCGGAGGGAGGCAACGCGGGCCGCAATCAGGCAGGCTCTCCATAGCGACTGGCACAGCGATCCGCCGACTGAGAATGCGGTCCACGTCTATATCAGCAAGCTGCGCAAGAAGCTGACGCCATTCGGCATCGCGATCATCACCGTCTGGGCCGAAGGATACCGGCTCATCGAGCGGCGACGCACCAATCCAGAACAGTTGCCGGGATAAGATGGAAGCCACCACAGGAAGTCATGCATGATCCTCGATGTCGACCCAGTAGCAATCGAGCGCGCCAAGGCGATCGGCCGTGAATATGCGGAGAAGATCTACCCATCGACGCCTCTACCTGGTGCGCTGAACGCCGTCGTCCTCGGTGAGCTGCCGAGGCCGACGCCTGCTCATGTTCTGCATGAGCCCACGATGTGCTTCACAGCATCGGAGGCCTTCGTGTTCCGCTGGCGGGAGCTCGCCGCGAAATGAAGCTAACGCATCGCTCCGGAAACCGGGCGTCCCTCCCGTTCCACGCCTTCTCGAGCTTCAACAAGCCGGGAGGGCGAGTGCACCCACGGGTCGCCCGGACCCGAAACCGAATCCTCGACCTGTGGGAGGGGATGGCTTCGTACGCGACGATTGCCGACGAACTGAACATCAGCATTTCGACCGTCGTCGACTGCATCGCCAGGGCAAAACGGCTGAAGGATCCTCGAGCCAATCGACCCTTCAGGCACCGGAAAATTCAGATCGCCGAAAAGCGCCGGCGTGAGATCAGGCGCCTACACGCCGACGGGTATCGGCCGCGGGAAATCGCCAAGCAGCTAGGAATTTCCAAGCGTCTCGTCTTACTGCGGCTGCGAGAGGCAGGCTGATGGCGGCACCGAAAAGAAACCAGTTCTGGAAGGCGCGCAGCTCGCACGGCCGCAATCCGATCTTCTCGACGCCAGACCAGCTTTGGGAAGCGGCATGCGAGTATTTCGAGTGGGTAGGAGCCAATCCGCTGTGGGAGGCCAAGCCGTTTGCCTACAAGGGTAAGGTGAAGATCCAGAACGTCGCCAAAATGCGCGCGATGACGATCGACGGGCTGTGCATCTTCCTCGATATCGCTCGCCGGACCTGGGACGGCTACTGCCAGCGTAATGATTTCTTGCCAGTCACGACGCGGGTGGCGGAAATCATCTTCACCCAGAAGTTCGAAGGCGCCTCCGCGGACCTGCTGAACGCCAACATCATCGCCCGTGATTTGGGGCTTGCCGACAAGACCGAGCTGCAGGGCAAGGGCGGCGGTCCGCTGGTCGTGCAGGTGCTGAAACTCTCGGAAGCCGATGCCGACGATCCAGCTTCCAAATAATGGCTGGCGACCGCGCTGGTATCAGCGCAAGGCGTGGGACACATGGGAGCGCGGCTGCAAGCGCCAGCTCCTGTTCTGGCACCGCCGCGCCGGCAAGGACGAGATCAATTTGAACATGCACGCAGTGTCCGCTCATGAGCGGCCGGGAACCTACTGGCACATGCTGCCTGAGGCCGCACAGGCGCGGAAAGCGATCTGGAATGCCGTCAACCCTCACACCGGCAAGCGGCGCCTGTTCGAGGCGTTCCCGGAGCCGCTGATCGAGAACATGAACGACAATGAGATGTTCGTTCGGTTCAAGGTCGGGTCGACGTTTCAGGTGGTGGGTTCGGACAACTTCAACAGCCTGGTCGGCTCGCCGCCGGTCGGCATCACCTTTTCGGAATGGGCATTGGCCAATCCTGCGGCGTGGGCCTACCTGTCACCGATCCTGGCCGAAAATGGTGGGTGGGCATCCTTCATCACCACGCCGCGCGGCAACAACCACGCCAAGGGCATGCTCGACGCGGTGAAGGGCAACGTGTTCGACCCAGTGACAAACCCGCGCGGCTGGTTCAGCGAAGTGCTGCCGGCCTCGGCGACCGGAGCAATCGACGAAGTCACGATCGAGGAGCAGCGGGCGATCTATGTCGGCCTGTTCGGCAAAGAGACGGCCGACCTGCTCATTGACCAGGAATATTACTGCTCATTCGCGGGTGCGCTGATCGGCTCGTATTGGGGCGCTGAGATAGCGCGTGCGGAGCGCATGGGACGCATCGGCACCCCGTTCGACATCGATCCTCGGTATCCGGTGCACACCGCATGGGATCTCGGCAAGGCGGTCAACAACCCGATCTGGTGCTTCCAGGTCATCGACGGCGTGCCGCTGATCGTCGACTTCTACGTTCCCGACAGCGAAGACCTTGAAGATTGGTGCAAGTGGCTGGACGAGCAGGGCTACCACGGCGATGACTTCGTGCCGCATGACATCCTGCATCCCCAGTGGGGAACGAAGCGCACGCGGCTCGACACGCTCAGGGCACACGGTCGCAAGCCGAAGATGGTCGGCATGGTCAGCCTGGCCGAGGGCAACAACGCCGGCCTGCAGACGATCAAGGTGGCGCGCTTCAGGAACACCGACAGCGTCAACGACGGCGTCGAGGGGCTGAAGGCCTACCGGCGCGAGTACGACGACGAGAAGAAGACGTTCCGCGACATCCCGGTCAAGAATTGGGCCGAGCACTATGCGTCCGCGTTCCGCTATCTCGGGCTCGCGTGGCGTCAGGCCATCCTCGCGGCCGAGAAGCCAGCAGGGGACAAGGGGCCTATGTCGGCCAGGCGGACGGCTCGATACGCAGCCAGCAGACCGTCAAGGAAGCGGTGGACGCGATGGTGAGGCGGCGGCGGGCAGGTCGTTAGGCCGGATCGAACCGCCAACCGACCTCAGTGTTCCCCTTGTGCTGGGCGATCGTGAGCTCCAACGGGCCGTGCTTCCCAGAGCAATTCTCGCAGCTGAACTGAATGGCCATGCCGTGCCGCCTGCCGCTTGGATTTCCAGAAGTTCTGGCGTCCACTACCTCGGTGGAGACCTGAGGGCCGGAAACTGTGATTTTCACTTCGGCTTCAGCATCCTCTCGGCGGTCGTAGAAGACAGCGCCGAGGTGGTGCAGATAATCGCTGCCGCACCTGGGGCAGACCAGATCCTGCGTGAACTCAGCGGTAGGCTTCATCTGAATATGGCCAGTACGGATCATGGGGCGAATCTCTCTTTGTGGGGGCGGCCAGCAAAGCATTGCTCGGGCGTGGGTTTCAAGCGGCTTAGAATTTCGCGGCGCTCCCCCCGATCATCTGCCCAATCGCTAGATTGGAGCAGCCATGCCGCGCGCTGGTGGTGTCTATTCAGCCCCTCCGGGCACCAAGGGAACGCCGAACACAACGATCGAGAGCGCGAAGTACAATGCGCTCGTTGACGATCTGGTGGCGGACGCGAACGCCGCTCGGCCCGTCACGGCTGGTGGCTCGGGATCAAGCACGGCGGTAGGCGCGGCCGACAACTTCAACGCGGCCGGCGCGGACATGGCATCGGCAGCGACTGTCAACCTGGCAAACACTACAGGTACGCTGGTCAACATCACGGGCACGGTCACCATCACCGCGCTTGGCACGCTCGCTGCCGGCGCCGAACGGGATCTGGTGTTTGCCGCGTCGCTCACCCTCACACACAATGCCACCAGCCTGATCCTGCCAGGCGGCGGCAACATCACCACGGCGGCAGGCGACGTCGCACGCATGCGCTCACTTGGCGGCGGCAACTGGCGCTGCATGAGCTACCAGCGCGCGGCGATTGCCCCGCTGTCGAATAGCTTCAACTCGCCCACGATTGTTACGCCGACCCTGACGCTGAAGCAGAGCGCAGCGCCGACCCCGACTGCCGAGGGTGACGTTCAGTGGGATACGGATGACGATGTGCTTGTCATAGGCGATGGTGCCGCGCAGAAGATCTTTGCAGCGCTACCCTCCGGCACGGTGGCTGGCGATGTCCTCTACCTCACGAGCGCCAAAGCTCTGGCCAGGCTCGCAAAGGGGACAGCTTTGCAGCTGCTTCGGATGAACGCCGGGGCAACCGCGCCCGAGTGGTCACCGGCTTTGGACTATGCTGGTGGCGCCGCCGCACTCTCTACCGGCGCGGTCGGAACCTATGCATTTCTCAAAACCAACACCACTCTGAACCCTGGCGACACGATAGCTGGATCCAGCTGCCTCTACTCAAATTCGGGTGGCGTCACGGTGGCCGGAGCACCCGCTGGAACATGGCGATGCATGGGCTATTCGGTCAATCCACATGTCACCCTGTTCCTGAGGATCAGCTAAAGCGTCGCGCGAACTCTTCAGCCGGAAGGTCGAAGGCAGCACGTTCCTTCTTGATCCGGTCGATCGACCAATTCCACCATTCGATTTCGAGCAGTGCAGCAACCGTCTCGTCAGGGAACCGGCGCTTGATCAGCTTCGCCGGATTGCCGCCGACAAGGGCATAGGGTTCAACGTCCTTGGTGACGATGCTGCCAGCGGCGATGACCGCGCCATGTCCGATTTTCACGCCCGACAGGATGATGGCGCGAGAGCCTATCCAGACGTCATTGCCGACGACAATAGGGCCTTTAGAGGTCAGGTACTCGAGGTTCGTCTTGGTCTTGAAGGTGCGAGACTGGAACGGAAACGTCGACACGGTGTCTGTCCGGTGATCCCCCTGGCAAAGGAACAGCACTCCCGGCGCGATCGAGCAGAACGACCCAATTATGACAGGCGACTTCGCCGTAGCATTGTAGAAATTCCCGTCGCTGATCCCGTGGCAATCACGACCGACCGTCACATGAGCGGGCACCTTCAGCTTCGATCTGAGAATACTTTTCTCGCGCAGCCAGGCGGTAAGTTTCGACATGTTTGAAGCCCCGTGATTCCGTGCCAGCACTAGGTAAAACTCTGCCGTTATTCAAGCGGCTTAGAGTTTCGCCATGTGCGCGCACAGGATGGCGCCGTTGCGAACGGAGCCGCCGATGGACAGAAACTTTGCGCGTTCTCTTGCCCTTGTCCTGAAATCCGAAGGCGGCTGGTCGGACAATCCGGCCGATCCTGGCGGCGCTACTATGAAGGGCGTGACGCTGGCCAATTTCCGCCGTTACGTGAAGGCCAGCGCCACCAAGGCCGATCTGCGCAAGATTTCGGATGAGCAGGTCGCTACGGTGTACAGGCGTTTCTACTGGGATGCCGTGGCTGGCGCCGAGCTTCCCGCCGGCGTCGACTATGCCGTGTTCGACTTCGCGGTGAACAGCGGGCCGGGCAGGGCGGCGAAATACCTTCAGGCAATCGCTGGTGTCCCCCAGGATGGCCGGATCGGCCCGGCGACGCTCGGCGCCGCCAGGGCCCGGCCCGCCGGCGTTGTCATCGACACGCTCTGCGACGCACGACTGGCGTTCCTGAAGCGGCTGCCGACCTGGCCGACCTTCGGGAAGGGCTGGCAGAGCCGCGTGGTGGCGGTGCGCATCCAAGCCATGATGATGGCCGAACCTGTTTTCGTTCAGCCCGCGCCGACTTCCACGGTCTCCGGCGCGACGCCCCTGAGCGTGCCGCAAGCTCCTACGCCTGCCGTTGCCGCCAAGGAACGCAATCCATTCTGGGTCGCGCTGTTCGCAATCCTCTTCAGAAGGAAATCACCATGACCGCCGTCATTGTCCGCATTGCGCTGCGCTATGGGGCCGGCGTGCTTGTCGCGCGCGGATTGCTCGGCTCTGACGACGCTTCGGCCTTCTCGGCCGATCCCGACGTCCAGATGGCTCTGGAAACCGGCCTCGGGCTGGCGATCGGCGGCGCAACAGAAGCTTGGCACTGGATGGCCCGCAGATTCGGCTGGGAGCACTGACCATGGTCGAGGTCTTCACCGCGCTCCTCGAATCGTTCCTGCACAATCCAGTCGTCATCGCGATCGGCGCGGGCATCGTCATGGCGGTTGGAGCATGGATCAGGGGCCGGCTGTCCGGCGCCAAGGCCGAGCGCAACAAGCAGGCTGTAGAGCGGCTGGCAGCCCGAGACGAGGCAGACAAGATCGAGCAGGCCGTAGCCGGCATGTCTGACGCCGAGGTTCTGAAGGAGCAGGCCAAATGGTCGCGCCCAAAATCCTAGCCCTGGCCGCCTTCGTCGCCCTTGCCGCCTGCCAGCACGCGGGCGGTAGTTTTTGCGACGTCGAGAAGCCGAACCGCAATCCCGTCGAAGACATGACGCCGACCGAATCGCGGTCGGCACTCGCGCACAATCTCAAGGGCGCCAAGCTCTGTGGCTGGAGGCCATGATGCACGACTTCTTCGACTTCCTCGGCATCAAAGGCCCTGTAGTGGCTGCCGGCCTCGCTGGCGGCATCCTGCGAGCCCTGTCGCGCCATCGCTACAAGATCCGCGAGATGATCGCCTCGCCGATTTGTGGGGCGCTGGCGGCGGCCTACCTGACACTGCCGACCGTGGCCTACTCGCAGGCGATCGGCTTGCCTATCCCCGATGCCAAGGATGAAACCACCATCCTGGCAGCCGCTTTCCTGATCGGCGTCAGCGCAATGTGGATCTCGGATATCTTGTTCGAATTCATCGTCCGGAAATTCAAGCCAGCTTCAGGGGAATGATCTGCCCAAGACTGGCTCGCGTGACTATGTGACGGCCTATGTCTATATTATTGCCATGAGCGCCCCCTTTGCCGACACCACTGACTACTTCGGTGAGTTTCTACAACATGCGATGTGGAGACCTCGCGCAGCCGTGCGTGAACCGATGTCCGCGTTTGAAGACGGAATCCGTTTCAGGAGCGAGTCGCTTGCGCAGATCGCGGAACTCGACGCCGACCTAAATGCATGGATAGCGGAGGGTGCCAGGGTCAAGGCGCATCTGTGGGAGTCCTTCCGGCCCGGCGAGGAATCCGGTGTGGGTGCTGAATTCCTCACGGGCATGATCGACGCCTACGAAGCTAGCCGGCTGAAGGAGGCAATGGACTTGGCCCGCCTGAAGAAGGCCTTCAAGCGAGATCAGAAAGCAGCGACGCGCATCTCGTCCAATGCAGGCAGGATACTGAAGGAAGTCGACGACCGGCTCTTGGCCTATTTCGAGCGGGCTCTTGCAGCTAGGCTCGACTACGCGCTTTTCATGCGGGCTCATCGAGCGGAACTTGACCCGGACGCCCATGGCGGCCCGACTTTCGACAACCCGGAGGCTCTGGAAAAATATCTGCTCGGTGTGGTGGCTGAATAGCAGTGCGCATCACGGTTGAGCGGACATTTGAGCGAGCGGTCAAGCGTCTGCCTCCTGATCGGCAGCGCGGCGTGATAAGAGCTTTAGCGAAGTTCCAACAAGAGCCGGCCCTGCCCAGTCTCGACTTCCGGCCCCTTGCAGGGGCGCAAGGCTACTACATCATCGACCCTCACAAAGGGGACAGGATCATCCTGCGTAAGGACGCGGATGACTTGTTTGCAGCGGTCGATGTAGGGCCGCATGACAACATCTATCGGCGATGGAACCGGTAGCGGCTATTAGGACAGCCTTCGTTTTCAAGCGGCTTAGAGTTTCGCATTCGCCGCCGCCATCCTGCCCGCCATGGCCAAGGCGGACAAGCGCACCCCGGATCAGCAGAAGCAGGGCGAGACTCTTCGCAAAGAGGGGTCGAAGTGGCTTGCGCGCGTCGAGGCCGCCGGCAAGCTCGAAAAGCAATGGTTGGACGACGCCGAAAAGGCGGTAAAGGCCTACACCGGCGAAACCAAGTCGGACGACCTGAGCACATCCGCCACGCTCGGCAACACCTACGACTTCAACATTCTGTTCGCCAACGTCGAGACAATCGTTCCGGCGATCATCAACAGTCCGCCCGCGCCAGACATCCGCCGACGCTTCGCCGACGAGGATCCGGCCGCGAAGGACGTCGCCGAGCTGATCGAGCGCGCCATTCGAAAGCAGGTCGACGACTCCAAGCTCCAGGTCGAACTGGAGGGCGAGGCGCAAGACGGTTTCCTGGCTGGTCGAGGCATCATCCGGCTTCGCTTCAAGAGCGATATCGTAAAGGACGAGACATCCAATGCGGAACTTGAGCGAGCGAGCGAAGCCGCTGACGGTGGAGCAAGTCCTAGCGCTGCAACGGGTGGCGACGACGCTGAAGGTGGGGACGACTATTCAGCGCCATCTGACGCATCTGTTGCGGTCGGCTCGAGCGAGCGGCTTGCAAACGAGTGCATCGAGTTCGAGGCGGTAAGCTGGCGTGACTACCGGCACGGCCCGGCGAAGCGCTGGAAGGATCGGCCGTGGGATGCATTCCGCTTCGTCGTGCAGCGCGAAGATGAGGCCGCGGTCTTCGATGCCGGGCTGATCAGCATCCAGACTGACGACCAGGAGAAGAAGGCGCGCGGCGAAGGCGACAGCGACCTGTGCGGCTGGGAAATCTGGGACAAGGGCACTCGCAAGGTCATCTTCATCGACGACAATGGCGTTGTGCTGAAGAAGGTCGACGACCCGCTTGGTCTTAGCGACTTCTTCCCCATTCCGGCGCCCGTGCAGCCGATCGAACTGACCGGGCGGCTGATGCCGGTCAATCCGTTTTCGATCTATAGCAGACTCGCCGACGAGCTGGACCTGACCACCAAGCGCATCGGCGTCATCACCCGACACATGAAGGTCAAAGGCTGGTATTCCGGCGACGCTGGCGACATCGCCAACATGCTGGCGGCCGATGACACCGAATTCGTGCCGATCGGCAATGCGGACGTCTGGGCGGCCAATGGCGGCCTGTCCGGCGCGGTCGCGTTCTGGCCGGTCGAGAAGTTCATACTGGTGCTGCGGGAGCTCTACAGCGCCCGCGAACAGACCAAGCAGGCCATCTACGAAATCACCGGCATTTCCGACATCGTGCGCGGCGCTTCGCAAGCGAGCGAGACCGCCACGGCGCAGAACATCAAGACGCAATGGGGCTCGCTGCGCATCCAGAAGATGCAGCGCATGATGGAGCGCTGCGCGCGCGACATCTTTGTGATGATGGCCGAAATCATCCCGGCGAAGTTCTCCCATGAGACGCTGCAGCAGATGACCGGCGTGCAGATCATCCCGACGCAGCAGGATCTGACCCCCGTGCAGCCGCCGCCGGCACCACCGCCCGGTGCTCAGGTGCCGCCCGAGCAGCAGCAGCAGCTCCAACAGGCCATGCAGGCGGCCCAGCAGGCCGAACAGCAGCGGCAGGCGAAGCTCGCCAAGCTGCAGTCGATCCAGCAGCTTCTAACGCAGCGCCTGGCCTTGATGTACCGCATCGACGTCGAGAGCGATTCGACGGTCAAGGCAGACCTGACCCGGCAGAAGGCAGAGACGGCCGAGTTCATGCAGGCGGCCGGCGCCTATTGGGCTGCCGTCGGTCCGCTCATCCAGCAAGGTGAGATGTCGAAGGAAGTGGCGGTCGAAATCTTCGCCGCGAACTCGCGTCTCTTCAACCTCGGCAAGTCGGTCGAGGACGTTCTGGAAAAGATGGTGACCGATGCCAAGGCGCAAGCCGGCCAGCCTCCGCAGCCTAGCGCCGAACAACAAAAAGCTCAGGCGGACGCGAAGGCGCGAGAGGCGGAGCAGGCGCAAAAAGTCGCTGATGCAAAGATCAAGTCGGACGCCGCCACGCAAGACATGCAGTTCAAGCGCGAACAGCATGACATGACGATGACCGAGAAGCGCTTTGACCTTCAGTCGAAGCGCCAGGCCGCGCGGATCGACCAGAACCAGGTCCTGCTCGCCAACGGCGTCGTCCCGCCGCCAGACCCCGAGCAGATCGACGGCCAGGCGGTGCTGAAAGAGATGGCCGCGCAGCGCGACATGTTCGGGCAGGCGCTTGCCGCGCTCATTCAAGTGCTGTCGCAGCCGAAGCAGATCGTCAGGGACGCGCAAGGCCGCGCCGTGACGGCTGTCCCGATCCAGACCCCGACACAGCAGCCGATGCAATGACCCTTTCGCTTAAGCATAAATTCACGTCGGCCATCCCCGACGCTGGTGATCCGACGATTGTCCAGCCGTCGAACTGGAACGACGAGCACAATCTGATGCAGGCCACGGCGACCATCCTGGGCCGTGTGACGGCCGGAACCGGCGTGACGGAGGAATTGACCCCGACGCAGACGCGGACGCTGCTGAACGTCGCGGACGGCGCCACGGCGAACCAGACGGATGCTTTCCTCCTGGCTCGGGCCAATCATACCGGGACGCAGCTTGCCGCAACGATTTCGGATTTCTCGACGGCGGCCGATGCCAGGGTCAGCGCGGCAATTGGCGTGACCGTACAGGCCTATGACGCGGACCTGGCTTCATGGGCTGGTGTGACGCGGGCTTCCGGCTTTGACGCGTTCGCGGCTGCTCCATCGAGCGCCAATCTCCGGGCGCTGCTGACGGACGAGACAGGAACGGGCGCGGCTTATTTCCAGGGTGGGAACCTTGGAACGCCATCCGCTGGCGTTCTGACCAACGCCACAGGCCTGCCGCTCTCGACGGGCGTTACCGGGACGCTGGCGGTTGACAATGGCGGCACGCCGATCCCGATATATGCAACGACTGTCACGCTGGCTGCTGCAACGGTGCCGAACACCATAACAGCCGTCCAAGTCGCGGATTTCTCATCTCTCGGGATAGTGGCGGCCACAGGCGCAAGCGCGTCACGTCGCAACCGACTTGGGGGGGCATTCGCTCGACAGACCGCTTCCTGCCGAACGGCACGGTAGATGCCGCCAACGGCGGTTGGTGGGACGTTGACGAGGCCTATCCAAATGAACTGATGTTCGGTGGTGTGTCTAGCGCCAGCAATGCCGTTCAGACCGCCGCCATTCAGTCTATGCTGGACTATTGCGCCTCAGGGTTCGGCGGCAAGAAGGCGACAAATCTTCGCCTGCACACCATCACCACGACGATCAATGTCCCGGCCGGTGTGACGCTCGAATGGGGCGCCGGCTTCACGGCAAATCCTACGTTTGCCTGGTGGACCAAGGCTTTCAATGGAGCGATGATCACGGTTGGTGAGGGGTCCCGGATCATCCGCCCGCAGTTGACCGGCGATGGCGCGAACTTCACCGGCCCTGGCATTTCGATTGCGACGGGGAACAATCAGTACATCCATGATCCCTACATCGTGGACATGGCATCGGCGCCGATCGACTTCCCGACAGGTGGCGTCGGCGTGTCGTTCACCTGTTATGGTGGATACCTGAGCAACCACACCAACGGCGGCGATGGCGTCTCCTTCCCTGCAACCGAACTGACGACGACGGGCTATCGGTTCTTTACCAACACCAAGCTCGTCAACTCCATCTACAACCTCAAAAACGGCAACATGACGCAGATTGTTGGCGGCTACAGCGCCGGCATGGATTTTTCTGCGAACACGACTGGCCGCGTCCTTGTCTCTCTGCACCGCTGCGCGACAACCACGCTAACGATCTATGGGCGTGAACATCATATCGCAAACTGTTCGATCGGCGGCGACGTGGTGTTCGACGCATCATGTCAGTACGTTGATTTCGTCGGCAACCTGTGCGGCAACGTCACGCTAAGCGCCGCTGCGCACGACAACAGTGTCATTGTCACCACTCCCGGCGCAACGATCACCGACAATTCCGGCGTCACCTCGAACGTCATCATCCATAGCGCGATGGCCAAGCTCGGCCCGCTCACGGTTGCGGGCGCCGCGCTTCCGGCGACCGATGACGGCGGCGCGCTCGGCTCGACAACGAAGGAATGGTCAGACCTGTTCCTGGCATCTGGCGGCGTCATCAATTGGGCCAACGGCGACGTTACGGTCACACACTCGTCGAACCTTCTGGCCTTCGCAGGCGCTGCCAGCGGCTATCAGTTCGACGCTCTGCTCATTCCGTCCGCCAACGATGGCGCGCCGCTCGGCAGTACGACACGCCAATGGTCCGATCTATTCCTCGCAACCGGGGCGGTCATCAACTACAACAACGGGGCTACCACGCTCACCTATAGCGCAAACGTGTTGACGCTAGCGGGCTCGCCCGGCGCTTCCTTTGCGGTTTCCAATGGCTTTCTCGGCGCGGCCGGATTTGTGTTTTCGTCATCGGCAACAGCCGGCATGGGCTATTCGACGGGCGCAGGCGGCACAGTCACGCAAGCGACCAGCAAGGCAACCGGCGTGACGCTCAACAAGGCAACCGGCAAGATCACCACGGCGGCTGATGCCCTCGCAGCGAACACTGCGGTCAGCTTCACGCTCACGGACAGCGCCATCGCGGCCACGGACCTGCTCGAACTCAACCACCAGGGTGGCGGTACGTTCGGTGCCTACCTGCTACAGGCAAGGTGTGCGGCAGGTTCGGCAACAATCAGCATACGCAACCTAACTGCAGGTTCTTTGTCGGAAGCTCTCGATATTCGCTTCGCGGTCAAGAAGTCTGTGGACGCTTAAAGGCGCAGCAGAAATGGCGTTCACGGCTTTTCAAACCAATGCCTTCCAGAACAACGCCTTCCAGACCATCGAGCAGATCCCGTCTTATCGTGGCGACATTCTGCCTGGCGGCTACTACCGAAAACCAACCAAGTACGTTCGCGACGGCAAAGTCGTCGACCTCGAACCGTCGCCCGCGCCGATCGTCGAGCCGGTCGAGTGGCCAGCGCTCTCGCCCGAGATTCTCGCGGCCCTGCACGCCGGCTTCCAGGCGCCGCCGATCGCTGTGCCGGACGCGGCGGCATTGGAGCGCCGTCTGGGTCGCATGGTCATCGACAGGGAGATGGCCGCAATGATCGACGATGACGACGCGGTGTTGCTGCTGCTCTGAATTGCAAGCGGCTTAGAATTTCGCACCGACCGCTTGCATCCTGTACCTGCCCGAAAAGCAGGACAGGAAATTGGCCAGGTACGTTTTCCGCGATGGCATCTTCGTCGACCGGCAGACCGGCGTTCCGATGGAAAAGCCGTTCGCTGGCCAAATCGTCATGCCGAACGTCATTTCCGACATCCCGGATTACGCCTCGCCGATCGACGGACGAATGATCACGTCGCGCTCTGAGCGCCGCGATGATCTGAAGCGCAACAACTGCGTCGAATACGAGCCGTCCTTGTCGCCGACGAAGGGCAAATTTCGCAACCCCGATTTCTGCAAGAAGCGGGGATTGGAGGTGTCCGATGAATTTCGCTGAGCGCCTCCGCGCGAAGATTTCGTACGATCCCGCCACGTGCGTTTTCACATGGCGGGAGACCTGCGGCGGCAAGGTGGCGGGTTCGATTGCGGGTTCTGTCGATCCGGCAGACGGTTACATCCGTATCGGTTTCGAGGACAGCCTCTATCTCGGTCAACGCCTCGCCTGGGTGTACATGACCGGCGAGTGGCCTTCGTCCATTACGGACCATCGCAACGGGAATCGCGCCGACAACAGTTGGGAAAACCTTCGTGAGGCGACTTGGCTGGAGAACAGCCACAATCGCAAGAGGCCGAGCACGAACCGTTCGGGTCATCTTGGCGTCTGCTGGCATGCTCGCAGCGGCGCATGGCGCGCTCAGATCCAAGCGAAGGGCTGCAAAATCCATCTCGGGACGTTCCCGACCGCCGAAGAAGCGTCGGCCGCGTATCTCGCGGCGAAGCGCGAACTCCATCCCTTCCAGCCAGCACCGCGTCAGGACATTGCTGCATGAGCGCTCTTCTCGAAACCGTTTCCAACAACGCCCCACCGGCCGGCGCCGTCGCCGAGGCCGTGAACAACAATGCCGCGACGGCCCTGGCCGACGACGCGGCACTGGAAGCTATCTGGAACAAGCACGAGCGCGACAACGGCGCTGAGCGGGACGAAGGTAAGTTCTCAAGCCCGAATCCCGAGAAGAAGGCGGATGCGAAAGCCGACGCCGGCAAGGTATCGCCCGAGGGCGGTGGCGGAGAGGAACAGGCCGGCGGTGGTCTGACGCCTGACGCAGGGTCGGTTCCTCTCCCGGCCAACTGGCAGGGCATCAAGGGCGGCGTTGCCGAGAACGTCAAGCAGGCTTGGGAGAAAGCGCCGGCCGAGCTGCGCAAGTTCGTCGCCGAGCGCGAACAGGAGCTTCAGGGCCGTCTGTCCGATCACGGCCGACAGGTCTCGGTTTACAAGCCCATTCAGGAAATTCTCGACCGCAACGGCGGCTACTTCGACCCGAACACGGGCAAGAAGATGGCTGACGGCAAGGTCGTCACGCCAGCCCAGGCGATCGAATATCTTTTCAACGTCCAGCAGAGCATGGACAAGGCCCCCGTCGAAACGATCATGAGCATCATCGACGGCTATGGCATCCGCGACAAGATTGCGGGTGTCTTCGGCCAGACCGTCCAGCAGGGCGAAAGCGAATTGCGGCAGGAAATCGCCGGGCTGAAGCAGATGCTCGCATCTGTCCACAACTCCGCGAACATCGACGACCGCATAAACCAGAGGCTCCAGGAGCGCGACGCCACCACCGCCGCCAATGAAGAGTTGGGCCGCTTGTCAGCCGACAAGCCGCTTTACTCCGAAATCCCTGAGAAGCGGATGGTCACCTTCATCAACGATGCATGGGACCGGCTTGGAGCCACCGCCTCGAAAGAGGCCGTGTTCAACCTGGCCTATGACATGGCAGTCAACGCCGATCCCGATCTGCGGGCCAAGGCAGCCGCCGCGAAACCGGCCGCTCCCAAGGACACCGGAAAGGTCGACGCGGCCAAGCGCGCCAACTCCGTCAACATCCCCTCAACAGCGTCGGGCAAGGCTCGGGTTCTCACCGAAGATGAAGAACTGGCCGCTGTCTACGACCGGAACCACAAAGGACAATAGCGATGGCTGGACCGTCGACTACCTTCACGGAAATGGTGTCCACCACCCTTCGCAACAGCGCGACGGAAGTGGCGGACAACGTTTCGAAGAACAACGCCTTCCTCAACCGGCTGAAGAAGAAGAACAAGATCCGCAACCTTGACGGCGGCACCGAAATCCAGGTGCAGCTCGAATACGCGGAAAACAGCACCTATCAGCGTTACGCCGGCCTCGACACGCTGAACACCAACGGCTCGGACGTTGTCACCTCCGCCAAGTACGATTGGGCGCAGGTCGCGCTGCATGTCGTGTCGAGCGGCAAGGAGCTTCGGCAGAACTCCGGCAAGTTCGCGATGATCAACCTGGTGAAGACCAAGAAGAACAACGCGCTCAAGACGGCTGCCAACAACTTCTCCGTCGACCTCTACTCCGACGGTTCGCTATCGAACCAGATCGGCGGCCTGGCCAACATCCTGCAGACCAACGGCCAGGGCATCGTCGGCGGCATCGACGCCGCGACGTGGACGTTCTGGCGCAACAAGTTCCGCGAGGCCACCGGCACCAACCTTGCCGCGACCCCGAACGCGGCCAACGCTGCGACCTTCAAGGCCGACATGAACGCGATGTGGCTCACCCTGAACCGCGGCGCCGACAAGCCCGACCTGATCACGTTCAGCCATGACTTCTACTCGCTGTACGAGACCGGCGAGCAGCAGCTTCAGCGGTATATGGACGCCGACATGGCTCAGTCCGGGTTCATCGGCCTGAAGTACAAGACCGCCGACGTGATTTTCGACGACAACACGAATTTCACGACCACGGCCGAGAAGGGCTACTTCCTCAACTCCGACTACCTCTACGTCGACCAGCACAAGGAGGCGCAGTGGACACAGGACGACGAGAAGAAGCCCGTCAACCAGGATGCGGTTGTCATCCCGTTCTACTGGATGGGCAATCTCGTCTGCTCGAACCGCTCGCTTCAGGGCGTGATCTTCGACGCGGCATAAGGAGCAAGAACCATGACCTCTTTTGTTGGTATCGACGTCACCCAGACGTACAGCGCCGCGCAGCTCACCGGGGCGAATTCCGGCAAGGCTCCCAAGGTCGGCGACCTTTACGAATCGTACGACAGCAAGACGTACCGCTTCGTGAAGTACAACCAGGGCGCTGGCGCGATTGCCGCCGTCGCCGGCAACGCCGTTGGCTTCTACGCGCCGGGCGGCACCTCGACCGGCGTCACGAACGAAGTGACGTCCGACGTGTCTGACACCGCCGCGAACGGCGCTGGCGTTCTGGCCGGCGCTCCGGGCAACGGCGAATACGGCTGGATCCAGGTCAAGGGTGTCGCCACGCTGACCACGGCACTGGTGTCCGGTGCTTCAGGCCAGGCGCTCGTCCTTTCGGCCACCACCGACGGTACGCTGAAGGTCGCCGCCGCTGTCACTGATACGGTCTGCGCCTACGCGATCCTCGCCGCGTCGAAGATCATCATGTGCGCCTTCCCGCACTGATCAGTCGAGCGGGCTGTGCAAGCGCGGCCCGCTCTTTCCTCTCAACAGCGAAGGAGTGCCAGAGATGGCCGACAAGTCCGACAAGAACGAAATCGCCGAGCCCGTCGTGGTCGATACTCAGGCCGGCATCTTCCCGAAATTCCGCCAGCTTTGGAACGGCGGCGAGCGCCGCAACGCGGTCAACCTCGCCAATGCCGAAAAGGTGTCTGAGGCCGAGTGGGCGGCGCTGCTCGCCGAGTTCCCCAGCATCGTCGAAGTGATCAACCAGTAGGGCGCCGCTGGCGCCCACAACTTTTCAGGAGCTGAACAAAATGAGCGAAGCGCAGCCCCTTATCCGGGTGATCGGGTTCAAGCAGAGCTACGAGAAGCTGCCGGTCAAGGGCGATCCGGTGAAGGAGAAGTGCGACCACAAAGGCTACAAGCTCGACGCCAGCGGCCGGCGCATCCTTGAGCTTCAGCCCGAGGACTGGGTGACGTATTCGCCCTCGCATTCGCCGCTGAACACGCGCACGACCGAGCGCATCCGGCATCTGATCCCCGACCCCTCGCTGATGGGCGAGGACCAGGACGGCGAGAAGCTGCGTTTCATGACGGCCCGCTGGAACCAGATCGAGCCGGCCTATGTCGCATTCAAAAGCGGGCAGGAAATCCCGCTCAACGGGACCGCGCTCGCCGCCTGGTCTGGCGTCACGCCCGAACAGGCCGAAGTGCTGCGCACCGCCGGCATTCGCACGGTCGAGGAAGTCCGCGACCTCACCGACGGGCAGCTTGACCGCGTGCGTCTTCCGAACATGCGTGATCTGCGCAAGCAGGCGGCGCTCTTCCTCGAGAACAGCGACGCAGCCAAGGCCGCCGAGCGCGAGGCCGCGAAGGATGCCCAGATCGCCGAGCTGGTCGAGCGTCAGGCCGCGATGGAAGCCATGATCGAGGAGCTGACCAAGCCGAAGAGCAAGGGCAAGGAAGCTGCCTGATGTCCATCCTCGACGTGGTCAAAGGCGCCGCGACAGTGCTCGGCATGGAAGTGCCGACGCTGGTCTATGGCGCGACCGGTCGAGAGATGGTCGAGATGCAGGAACTGGCCAATGTCATGGCGTCCGAAATCGCGGATGCCCACGACTGGCAAAAGCTGCTGATCCTGAAGACGCTCACCGGCGACGGCGTGACAGATGCGTTCGACTTGCCGACCGATTTCCGGCGGATGCAGAAAACATCGTCGCTCTGGTCGTCGCGCTGGCAGTGGTCCACCGAACACCTCACCAGCCCGGATCAGTGGCTTGAACTTCAGGTGACGCCTATCGCCACGGTGAACGGCTACTGGATCATCTTCGCCGATCAGTTCCACCAGTGGCCGGTGATGGCGAGCACCGAAACCGTCAAATTCTTCTACGTGTCGAACGATCTGGTCATGGCAAGCGACACCTCGAAGAAGACGATGTTTACCGAAGATGCGGACAGCTTCCGGCTTTCCGAGGAACTGCTGAAAAAGGCGATCATCTATCGCTGGAAGCAGAACAAGGGGCAGGCCTACGAGCAGGATCTGGACGACTACCAGGACCTGCTGTTGCGCCGGATCGATACGGACGGCGGTTCCAAGCCGGTCGTGTCCGGTCAGCCGCCTGTCAGTTGGCGCGGCCGGCGCGTCGCGTGGCCTGGCACGGTCACAGGTGCAGCGTGAGGTACGAGCGATTTCCCGGTCGCCGGAAAGCCGTTCCGGCCCCGGCGCGCGCCATGGCGCAGCCCTTCACGTTCGGCGCGCCGGTCGCCGGATGGGTGACCAACCAGAGCCTGGTCAAGTCCAAGCCGTTCTCGGCTCAGACGCTTGAAAACTGGCTTCCGACCTCGACCGGCATCGTGATGCGCGGCGGCTCGGTCAAGCGCGCCACGATCGGCAGCGACCCGGTCGAAAGCTTCATCACCTACAACGCCGGCGGCACCAAGAAGATTTGGGCCTGCGACGAGACCACGGTTCGCGACGTCACCGCGCCCGCAGACGCTGTCACGCCGCCGGCCGCCTCGGTCACCGGCCAGACCTCGGGCTACTACTCCTATGTCAATTTCACGACCTCAGGTGGCTCGTTCGTCGTGGCGGTCAACGGCACCGACTTCCTGCAGATCTACTCCACGACGTTCGACTGGACGGCGGTCAACGGCCTTGCCACCTATCGCCTGAACTTCGACGCGCAGACGGTGAATTTCACCAGCGGCGGCACCGTGACAGGCGGCACCAGCGGCGCGGTCGGGACCATCGTCAAGAACGTCGATAACGGCGCGACCGGCTCGCTGATGATCCAGTCGATTACCGGCACCTTCGTCGACAACGAAATCATCACGGGTGGGGCTGGCGGCTCAGCCACGGCGAACATCCCTGGCGGCGTGGTACAGGTTTCGGCCGCCATTACCGGTGTTGCGACCAGCGCGCTGTCTCATGTGTGGCTCTATCGAAACCGCCTGTTCTTCATCCAGGGCGGCACGATGAAAGCCAGCTATTTGCCGGTCGATTCCGTCACCGGCGCGCTGGGCACGCTGAACCTGTCCGGAGTTTTCCAGCGCGGCGGCTCGCTGCTGTTCGGCGGAACGTGGTCGCTCGATGCTGGTGACGGGATCGACGACAAATGCGTGTTCGTCACGACCGAGGGCGAGGCGGCGATTTTCGAAGGCAGCAATCCGGCCGGTGCGACCGCTGCCGAGTGGAACCTTGTTGGCCGCTATGACCTCACTACGCCGATGGGCAAGCGTGCCACGATGCGCGCCGGTGGCGATCTGATCGTGGCGACGAAGGAAGGCATGGTTCCTATCTCGGCCGCGATCAACAAGGATGCCGCCGCGCTGTCCCTTGCCGCCGTCTCACGCAACATCGAGCCGGATTGGAAGCATGAAGCGGCCCGGCGCCTGTCGCTACCTTGGGAGGTAATCAAGTGGCCGGACATGAACTATGCCATCGTCTCGCTGCCGATCACGGCCGAGGGCAGGAGGCCTGGTCGTTCGTCGTCAATCTTGAAACCGGCGCCTGGTGCAAGTTCGTCGGATGGGCGACCCGCTGCATCGAATTGCACGACAGCCGCCTGTTCTTCGGCACCAATGACGGCAAGGTCTTCGAAGGCGAGATCAACGGCAATGATGACAGCGGGCCAATCTATTACACCTACGTCGGCAATCCCGATCACATGAAGACGCTTGGCCGGCTGAAGACCGTGCACCAGGCCCGCCCGACGTTCCTCGCCTCGACGCCATTTAACCCGAAAATCTCGTTTTCGGTCAACTACACGGTGACCCTGCCGACGGCGCCGGACGCGGCCGATGGTGGCACGGCTGACCTGTGGGACTCCGGCCTGTGGGACGTTGCCCTGTGGGACCAGGCCGCGCCGGTGGCGACTGTCAGCGGTGGCCAATGGATCTCGATCGGCAAGACCGGATACGTGATGCAGCCGCAGGTGCAGGTTACCGGCTTTCTCAACCGCCGACCTGACGTCGAGTTCGTGCAACTCGACGTGACCTTTGAAAATGGCGGGTGGTCGTATGAGCTACGACATCGCCATCGAGAACTTCAACCAGGCTTGGCCGGAACTCGAGCCGCTTTGCCACCGGCACTACGGCGAGATGCAGGCGCGCATGGCGGCCGAGGGCATGACGATCGGCGACTTCAAGCCGCGGCTGAACGTCTACGGCTCCGCCAGCCATCTGCTCTGCTTCGTGGTCAGGAAGGAAGATGAGGCTGTCGGCTACGCCTTCATCTGGATCACGCAGGACATGCACAACAGTGAACCAATCGCCATGGAGGACACGATCTATATGCGGCCGGATCACCGGAACGGCATCGGACGCCGTTTCACCAAGCACATCCTGGCCGAACTCAAAGCGCGCGGCTGCGTCAGGGCGCACGTGACCATCGCCACCGATCTGCGTGTTGCCAAGATGTGCGAGCGCGTGGGCTTCAAGCGGTCGGCAATCGCAATGACGTATTTCCTTCAGGAGGCCTGACAAGATGTGCGCGCCCGACCCGCCGGCCCCGCCGGATCCCAAAGAGACCTCTGCGGCGTCGACCTCGACGAACGTCGGCACTGCTGTCGCCAACGCGAACCTTGGCAACGTCAACCAAGTAACGCCTGACGGCAATCTCACCTACAGCCAGTCCGGCACCTATAAGTGGAACGACCCCTATACGGGCAAGTCCTACGACATCCCAACCTACACGGCGACGCAGACGCTTTCGCAGACCGGGCAGGCCATCAAGGATCAAACCGACCAGGCCAAGCTCAACCTCGGCGAGCTGGCCGCTGGTCAGTCTTCCTTTCTGAAGGATTGGTTGTCGAAGCCGGTCGACCTGTCGAACGACGCGACCGAAGCCCGGTTGATGGACCTCGGCATGAAGCGTCTTCAGCCGGCGCTGGACGCCCGCCGCGCGGCGAATGAGGCTGATCTGATCAACCGCGGCATCCGACCGGGCTCCGACAACTACGCCCAGGCGCAGAACATCCAGAACCAAGGCGAGAACGACGCTTACGACCAATTGCTTCTCACCGGGCGCGGCCAGGCCGTGCAGGAAGCGCTGGCCCAGAACTCGGCGCCGATCAACAACCTGACAGCTCTCTTGTCCGGTTCGCAGGTCAGCCAGCCGAATTTCGTAAATGCGAATATGCCGACCATCCCGACGACCGACGTCGCTGGCCTGATCAACACCAACTACAACCAGAAGCTCCAAAACTGGCAGCAGAGCCAGGCGAACACCCAGAACCTTCTGGGCGGCCTTTTCTCTCTCGGCGCGTCGTTCATCTAGGAGGGGATCATGGGTTTCATCTTCGGTCCCGGCCAGCAGTATCAGACCCCTGAGGAACTGGCGAAGGCTCGCGCTGTTGCCGAGGCCCTGCTCAACCAGCAGCCGATCGCGCACAATATCGGCGAAGGCCTTGCCGTGGTAGGACAGGCGATCAGGGGCAGGCGGGACTTGAACCGCATCATCAAGGCGCAAGGCGACATGCGTGCCGGCGCCGACGGTGTGTTTTCGGCGCTCTTCGGCGCTGGCGCGCCGGCAGCCACGTCGACGGCCGCGCCGAGTGGCGGCGGTGCGGTTGCCTCGGCTCTTGGTGGCGGCTCGATGGGCAGCGCTCCGGACCTCTCCGGCAATGACGTCTACAACGGCTTCATGGACACGGTGAAAAGCAAGGTCACCAATCCTTACGGCCTCGCTGCCGTCGCCGCGACCGCCAACGCCGAAAGCCGCTTCAGCCCGAAGAACGCTTTCGGTTCCTGGTCGGACCCGAGCGAAAGCGGCCAGGCAGGCACCGCTGGCGGCATCCTTTCGTGGCGCGGTCCACGCTTTGAAGCGATGCGGACCTTCGCCGGCAGCAATGGCGGCGATGCAAATGCCCCGTCGCCCCAGCTTCAGGCGCAGTATTTTCTCCGGGAAGACCCCGGCCTGATCGATTCGCTGAACGCTGCGAAGTCGCCGGAAGAGGCGCAGCGCCTGATGAACAACGCCTGGAAATTCGCCGGGTACAACCGCCCCGGTGGCGAGGCCGCGCGCCGCATTTCCATGGCCAATTCCTTCGCATCGCGCTTTGCGGGTTCCGATGCCGCGCCGGTTAACGTGGCGAGTCTCGAACTGGGCGCGGGCGTGTCGGCGGCGCTGAACAAGCGTCCGGCGCCGGACGGCCCGGCGGCGGTCGCACAGCCTGTCCAGTCGCCGCGCGCGGCAGAACCGCCTCCGGTGGCTGCAAAGCCCGCAGCGGCGGCGCAGACGGTCGCACAGGCCAGCCCCGCCTCCGGTGGCCCGAGCGTTCAGCAACTTCTGCAGGCCTCACAGGATCCTCGCTTGTCCGAGCAACAGCGCGGCGTCGTAAACCTGATGCTGAAGCAGAAGCTCGACGAGGCCAACCCGGCCAACCAGCTCGAACTGGAAAAGAACCGGCTGGAGGTCGAGAAGCTCCGCAACCCGCAGATCGAGCCGGGCGACAAGGCGCGCCTCGATTTCGACCGGGAGAAGTTCGCGGCCGAGCAAAGCAAGCCGATCGAGGTGGGTGGCGTCCTGGTCGATCCCAAGACGCACGAGCCCGTTTACACCGGCCAGCAGACCGATTGGGAAAAGCTCGACGAGCGCACGTTGTACAACAAGCGCACCGGCGAGACGCGGGCTGTCAGCATCGGCGGAGCCAACGCCGGCCAATTCAGGTTCACGGGCAATTCCGTCGAGGCTCAGGCGCTCAATGGCCTGATGGACGGTGGCGGCCTCACGGTCGAACAGGCGCAGCAGCTCGCCGCCGGCAAGACAATCAGCGGCCCGAATGGCGAACTGCTGTTCCTGACGCCGCAGGGCGTGTTCGGCCAGGCATCCGCTGGCGGCCCCGCGATGCCCGTGACGCCCAAGGCCGCACCGGCTCCTGCACCGGCGCCGGAAGCTCCGGCCGCGCCGGAGAGCCCGACGCCGACGAGCCCGCGCGCGGCCAATCCGCCGCCGAGCGAGAACGCCGGCATCCTACCGCTCACCGGCGCGAAGCAAAAGCCTCTGAACGAGCAGCAGCAGCGCGACAACAAGCTGTACTCTGTCGTCGCGCCCGAGCTTCAGATCGTCGAAAAGAACTTCTCGGCCCTGTCCAATCCGTCGGATCAGGCCCTGTCGGCTATCCCGCGCGGATCCGACTTTGGCGCCGAGTACCTGAAATCGCCCGAGTATCAGCGAGCGTCGAACTCGCTGCGCACCATCATCGCATCCTACCTTTACAGCGTGTCCGGCGCGACGGCGGCGCCGGCCGAAGTCGAGAACCAGGCGGCCATCCTGACGCCCAAGCCAGGCGAGGCGAAGGCATCCCTCGACGACAAGCTGGCGCGTATCCGGCAGATGGTCGACGCAATCAAGAGCGGTGGCGGTTCCGCGCCGGCTGGCAACGCGGGCACCGGTGGCGGCACGACCAGCAACGGCTTGAAGTGGAGCATTGAACCCTGATGCCTACGCTCAACATCCAAGGCCGCAAGGTTCAGGTCGACGACGCGTTTTTGTCGATGACGCCGGAGCAGCAGAATGCGGCGGTCGAAGAGATTGCCAAGTCTCTGCCGTCACCAAACGCTGATGTTGCCGCGGCTGATGCCCGCGCGAAAGCCGGCATGGCCGCTGCTCAAAAGATCATGGATGCTGGCGGCCCGGAGCCGGGGAGCGGTCACGACGCCCCCGGTCTTGCCTCTCCACGAGCTATGGGCGCATCGGGAACGTTCCTCAATGCGATCGGCGAAGGCATTCCGATTGCCGGTCCCTATGTCGACAAGGGCCTGACTGCCACGGCTGCCGGCATCGGCTCGCTGCTGACCGGGGAGCCTGCTTCCAAGGTCAACCAGGAGATGACCGACATCCAGCAGGAAAGCCGCGCCGCGCACCCGATCGCGCGCACGGCTGGCAATGTGACGGGCGCCGTGGCTGGCACGCTACCGGCGATGGCCGCAGCGCCTGAATTGTTCGGCATCGGCGTCGCGAGCGCACCGCTACGCTATGGCGCCAGCGCGCTCAGCGGCGCGGCGATCAATGGCGGAGATGCAGCCGTGCGGTCGGGCGGAGATTTGAAGAAGTCCGGGATTGGAGCTGGTGTTGGTTTCGCCACGGGCCTGGCAGCCCCGTTTGTCGCCCCGCTAATTGGCAAAGGCGTCAAGGCTGTCGCCGACAAGGTACAACTGAGCGCCATTGCCAAGGCGCTCGGCCTCGACAAGAGCGCCGCCAAGGTGCTGGCGAGTGCTGTCCGGCAGGACGCGGTAGAACCGGGCGCGCTCTCGCAGTTCGGCAACGACGCTATGTTGATGGATCTCGGCCCGAACCTCCGTCACACGGCGGGCGCCATCGCCGCGACGCCTGGTGAAGGCAAGGCCATCGTGCGCGGTGCGATTGGTGCTCGCGATGCCAATGCCAACTGGCGCATCCGATCCAGCCTCAACGAGACGCTTGGCGAGGCTCCTACGCCATCGCGCATCATCGACCGCGCGACCCGAAACCAGCAATACCTGCAGCCAGAATATCGGGAAGCCTTGCGGGAGGCTTCACCAGTCGATTCCGCGCCGATCGCCCGCTATCTCGACGCCGAGGCCCAGAAGCTGCGCGGCGAGGCGCAGAAGGGCGTTCAGCGCGTTCGGAACATGCTCAACTATGCGCCCACGCCCGACGAAATAGCCCGCGCGCGCGCCGGTGGTCAGCCGCTATCCGAGCCGGGGCTGATCAGCGACGCCGAGACGTTGCTGAACACGCGGCACGCGGTCGACGACTTGCTGGAAACCACACAGGGCAGTAACACGCTGAATGCTCTACAGACCGCTCGTCAAGCGATCGATGACGAGCTTCGTGCCACGGTGCCCGGCATCAAGGAGGTCGATGCGAAATTCGCCGAGCTGGCTCGCCAGAAGGACGCCGTCCAGCGGGGCCAGACGGTACTTTCCAGCGGTCGGGAGGCGCCGCGGCCCGACGAACTCGCCGACGAGTTCAGGCAAGGCGCGCTGCCGCAAGGCTTGCAGGTCGGCCCGTCGGCGGTTCCGCTTCGCCTTCGTGAGGGCGCCCGCGCCGAGATTGAGCGCATTGTAGGCACCAACGCGAATGACCGCGTCGCGCTTCAGCGCCTGATCAAGGGGGAAGGGGACTGGAATCGGGCGCGCCTCTCGACCTTGTTCGGCTCAGACAAGGCCAAGGCCATCATCGATCTGCTCGACCGGGAAAGGCTGTTCAACGAGACGTCAAATATCGTCACGCGCAATTCCGAGACGGCGGCACGCATTGCAGCCAGGGATGCCATCGACGGCAGTGGCAGCAGCGGTTTCGGCGTGCGTGAAGGCTTCATCGCTGGCGGTGCGCGTGGCGCGGCCCGTGCAGCTGGAACGCGCGCTGTGGAAAGCGTTATCGATGCTCTGCGCAACGGCGGGAACGACAAGGCAATTGCCGATATGGCTCGCAGCCTGGCAGGCGGCCCGAAACAGAGCGCCGTGCTCGATGCGCTTATGAAAGCAGGCCAGGGTTCTCGGCTTCAGCAGTCACAGGTCGATCGTGTGGCGCGCGCCTTGCTGCTCAGCGGACCGACTGCCGTCAACCGCCCTTGAACGCGCTTGGCGGTCTTCGTAAATCCAGATAAGCAGCACGGCGGCGGCGCCGACCATGAAGCCAACAGCAAATTTCACACCGAGCAAATTGAACATCCAGTCGGCGCCCTGATGGATCACGGCCAGGACGGCAATGGTGATCACCGCTGCAATTAGCTGAAGGACCGTGGTGCGCGACATAGGCGCGGAACATAATGCGAAACTAGCTCAAGGAAAAGGGAGCGCCGCTAAGCTGGCGGCCGACGCATACTGTTGGGGGTGTTGGGGTACGTGAAAGCGTCGACCGTCAGCTTTTGGGCGGGGCGCGCCTCTTCGGCGCACAGTCAGGTTAGGCGCGATTGGAACGCCTTCAATCACCTTGCCCGCTTATGGTGAACAAGCGGTTACTTTCCACAGGTTCGACATTTTGTGGCCATCGGTCAGCCTAACATTTGTTAGCGCGGGATACCTGCCTGCCGCATTGTTGCGGCTCGACCCTCGCGGCTCTGGGGTCGTGACCATCTCCTTGCCCGCTGGCCAAAGCCAGCGGGGTTTTTGCTCAGCTGGCCTTTTGCTGTAAAGGGCTCGGCGCACCAATGCTCGACTTAAAGCTCGGCGAAGGCGGCTTCATTCTGGCATCCTCCCGCCACTGCTTGAAGCGAACAAAGGCTTCTGCTGCGGCATCGCATTGGATACGCGATGGACCATTTGAGTGCAGGATCACCTGCGCAGCGCGCCTGGAGAGGCCGTGCTTTTCCATGAACACATCGAGGTCGTACGGGCAGTTGTCGGAGACTGGATCGCTGCTGGCCTGATATTTGCCCACTCGTTCCTCCTATTCCCTCACGGCAAATCAACGGCTTTGCGACTCGCGTCGATAGCGCCGACGGCAAGATAACCGTTCGGATTGATGGCGGCGGCTTGGTCACAGTCGACCTCGATTCCATCGCCGACTGCTCGCCGACTTTCGCGCGTTGTTCACCGGCCCTGGCCTTCGGTGTGTCGATCGCAAGCGGAAAGTTGTAAGTCGGGATGCTCACGCTCGAAACACCATCCTCCATCACCTTCAGGATGGTGGCTGTCAAAGTGATCTCGTCACCAACTCGCGGACCTCGCGCCATCGTCTCCACCGCTTTGAGCCGGGTAGTTATTTAAACATTCAAGTTAGCTAAAATGTTCCGGAACCGATCGGGGTTTGGTGCCTTGAATCGGGCCCTCTCGAGTTCGGTGGTGCGGAGGTTCTGTTCAAGCCTGATGGAATAAGCAACGGCCTGAGCAGTGGGAACATTGCGGGCCAAACTGAACCCGCCAATTGGGACGAGAGACGAGCGCGGGTTCACCTTCCCCAAAGGCATACCTTGCGGCCTGCCAAGACAGGGCGCACTGTAACCGGGCTCCGGCACCTCCTCGATGTCGGTGCATGGCCCGGCCTGCAGAATCCTGTGTCACCTCGATTTAAGCAGACCGGGCTATCGCACGACCCTGATTGACCGGAAAACTGGTCAATTTTGTTGCTGACCCAGCTTCTTCGCCTCGCGCTCAAGCGTCTCGCGGTCATTGCCGTGTTTGGCAATCAATTCGCGGACCTCTGGGATCGTGAGTTGGAACTTGCTCGCAAGATAGCCAATTTCATATTCCTCGTCTCCCGACACCCGGTCGCGGTCTCGAAAATCGGTCTTGCTTTTGTCGTCTGCCATGGCTGTTCCTCCTAGTTGAAAGAGAACAGCAACCGTGCCGGAATGTTCCGAGGGCCTTCAGCAAACGCTAACGGAACTGAAACGGCCATGCGATATTGAATCAAATTCGAATGTTGCGTTGGAGTTCGTATGCGTAACGCCGACGAGCGGCTAAGATTCATCAAGCCGTTGGAGCCAGTGCAAGTCGAGACGCCGCCTGTGAGCGACGACTGGCTCCATGAAATCAAGCTCGACGGCTTCCGGACACAGGTGATACTCGACTGGGCCGGCGCCCGCGCTTTCTCCAGAAACGGCCACGACTGGTCGAAGCGGTATTGGCCGACCGTCGCCGCGGCGGAGAAGCTTCCGGCGAAGTCATTCATCCTCGACGGCGAGATGATCGCGCCCGAGCCCGACGGCCGGCCCAACTTTCATAGGATGCACTCGCGGATGACGCGGAACGCCGAACAGCTTGCTTTCGTCGCGTTCGATATCCTGCACCTCGACGGCCAGGATCTCCGTTCACTCCCGGCGATCGAGCGCAAGGCGAAGCTTTGGGATCTGGTGAAGCCGGCGAAGGGGATCATTCAATACAGCGAGCATGTCGAGGGCGGCGGCGCTGCCTTCTTCGAAGCCGTCGAGAAGATGGGCCTCGAAGGCATGGTCTCGAAGCGAAGGGAAAGTCCCTACAAGAGCGGCAAGATCGATGCCTGGGTGAAGACAAAATGCTGGGAGCTTGGCGAATTCGAGTTGCTGGGCATCAGGCGCGAGCCCGGCAAGGCGCCACAGGGCATCATGGCACGCGGCGGGAAATATGCCGGCTCGGCCACGGTCGCGCTCACCATGGAGATGCGGGAGCGTCTATGGCGACGAGTGCGCAAAGGGCGTTCGCCACCGCCAGGACTGCCGAAAGCCATTTCAAAGGCGGAATGGCTCGAGCCCGGCATCACTGCCCGTGTCAGGTATTTGCGCGGCGAACCGAAGCTACGCCATGCCACGGTGGAGGATGTCCGGGAAGAGTAGCCCGGCTGGCCTCGGCCAATCCATATGCTAAATTCCCACGATGGACCAACGAACCATTGATAGAGCGCTCTTCCTGCTCAGGCAGTATCGCGACACTCTTGTGATGAGCCACGCGCCAATGGGGCCTGATGGCGTGCCAGAGCTACGCACCGCAGCGCAGACCGCCGATCCGCTCGAAATAGCGGCGCTGGAGGATATCGCGCAGCTTGATGCGGTCATCAAAGAGATGTCGACGGCGGCTTCGTCAAGCGGATGCTCATATATTCGAATTGTCGGCAAATAATTCGGAACCGAATTGCCGCGTCGCTCTTATAGGACAGTGGCAAACCCCTTCACTCTCCGGGGTCCCATCCACAAGCAGGAGCGGCCCGTCGCCGTGTGGAAGATGACGACGGGCCGCCCTACGTCGCGAAGCGATCGATCTAAGGTAGTGTAGCCGCTATATGGCACCATCAAAGCCCGTCGCTCATCCTCCCAGCGACGGGCTTTCCCTTGCCTAAATAGATCGATCCTTCCTCTTTGATCGCGCCAGCATGCAGCGGGCCAGAGGCATGCGCCAGAGCGCCGGACGCAGCTCTGGTGAGGCTCTTGGAACCTAATGCCCGACTTTGACTTATGTCGGCCATGAGCACCCGTGGGACTGACTTTTTGTACAAGTGGATAGGCGCCAACGTTCCCGAGACGGTGGGTGCCGATATCATCTCGGTTGCCGAGTTGACCCAAAAGCTGTTCGCCGACGCGAAGTCGGTAGGCATCAGCAGCACCGAGATTGAGGAAGACACCGGCAGCGTCTATGAGGTCATCCTCGACGCAATCGTCCATCACGACGCCGGTATTGCAGATTGATGAGAGCAGAACGTGCCGCCCAAACGAACATACCGTCTACAGATCATGCTCAATGCCGAGGAACTGGCCGTGCTGGATGCTTGGCGTTTTGAGAGAAGAATGCCGACTCGATCTGACGCCGTTCGGGAGCTGTTTCGTCGTGGCCTCACCGCGGCGGATGACGATGCAGAGACGGGAGGCGGGCGTTCGGCAGACTTTAGGGTGCTGCCCACTCGGAACTAGCGTGCGCAGAAACGCGGGCTGGCGGGCCTCCCTGTGGCGCGCTATATCGGCCTCATGGCGGGCAAGGGCTGGACGTTTCAATCCCTGATCGACGCGAAGATGACCGTGACGGCGTTTTGCCACTGGTCACCCTGCAACCATAGCCAAAAGCTCAATCTCGCCCAGCTCCGGGACCGCTACGGCCCTGACGCGCCGGCAATGGCCGATGACCTCATTCCCAAGCTGAAATGCCACAGGTGCGGCGGCACGGATGTCGGCGTGATCTACACACCCGACACCAGCCCCAACGCCTACGGCAGGGCCAAGGGCGGATGATGATCGCCTTTTAGGTCCGGCGGGCCTTCCTAATTCTCCGCATGACTGAAGACGACTGCGCCACTGTCCTTGCGAACTTCAACCGACACAATCCCATCGTCGCCCTTTCGGGTCTGGAACATGGAGATTGCATGGTCTCTGGCGGTCTTCTCGGCGTCGAAAGTCGCCTTGTCGACAACACCCTGTCTTCCATACCAGATGACGGTGTAGGCCATCGTTGTCAGTTTCGACCGGTTGGTCTGGCTCTAGGTGGCAAGCTTTCACATGGATTTGCGGCCAGTCTGGCGGATCGCCTCTCTCTTAGCCACACGGACTTTTTTCTTGCCAGTTTCTCATCGCGAACGTCATCAACGGCCGATCGGCCACACTTCGCAATCACATAATCGGCTCTGTTCGTTCGAAAGTCTTCTTTTTGAACAGACAACATCGTTCCTCCCGGTTCGAGGCCTCCCTCCCTTTTTTGGCTGACTGGAGACACTAGCTGCCGATGTATCGCGCGAGTCTACCAATTGGGGATTGAGTAAAACGATGCACTCTGCATCGCGCTGCCACGTCAATCGGGCAGCAGTAGCACCACGAATCCTAGCACGACCATCAGCAGGGATCCGGACATGCCGATCATGTCGCGCTGCCGGTAGCGCCAGATCGCGCCGGCAAGCATCGAGGCGGTGATGGCGGCGATGTAGAGCGGGGCGAAGTTCTCCACAGCAATTCCATTGCACAGCGGGGTTAGCGGTGATTGTTCACCGACTGGTCTAGCGCTCAGGGCGAAGTGCCCGCAACCGTTGGCCATGGATATTGCAAGAGCGGCATGGTTGACACGTATAAGGCAGGCGGCGCGCCGACATGTGCAAAAGACCGGCGTCAACGTACGTGGATACCCGCTTTGGCGGCAAGAGGACGATGATGTCTGCCGCTCGCTTTATCCGGATTACAAGGCCCTGTCGGCCGCATTGCCCGACAGATCCCGGAAGGCTCTGGAATTCCGGTGCTGGCGTCTGAAAATCACGAGACGCAACAGGATTCTCACCGAGGAGGAGGAGCGGCGCTTTCGGAAAATATATCGCTCGGGCACTCAGAAAGATCTGTACGAAGGATTCCCCGATTTAACGGCCGCCCAGCTTTATGATTTCGGACGTCGGCGAGGCCTAAAGCGCCCTCGCCTCCAATGGGTCCGCACCGGAGACAAACTGCTCGACGATCTCAGGGACGAGTGTTGGCGGCTCGGAATAACCATGGCCGACCTCGACGAGTTTACGCGAACTTCGAATCGCTACTTCGCGCAACATAGATGGTGCCGGTCGCCTGTTAGACACGACTTCGTGCTCAGGGCGATCCGAGAGATGGGTGGAAAGCTGATATCCGGCCAGGTCGAGTGGCCTAGCTGAGCGCAGCACCGAGAACCGGACGAGCGTCGACCTTGACGTAGCGACGCCACTTCCAATCGTACCGTGAGCCGGCCGGGGTTTGAAAACCTCGCGCCGGATTTTCTTTTTTGGCCCCAGCCTTATGGTTGGCCTTCGCGATTCGAGGAGGGTCCTCCTCGGCCGTCTCCTTCAGCGCACAGGCGGCATGCGCTGGGCCGTCAGTTGCTGTTGAGCCCGGGCAGCCCGGGCGCGCCGCGATCTGGTCGTTGTGACGGCTCGCAGCGATGCAGCAGGTGCGATGTTGTGGCCGGTTCAGTTCTCCGAAAAGATGTGATGTCGGCGTTTCGGCGACATCGAACGGCGCGGCGTTGGTTCAATCATGGTTTTCGAACCATCCTGACGCCTATGCCATCGGTCGAAGCCTGGCTGTCTTCCAGGAAGACCACGCCGACGTCAGCCAAGGCAGCATAGATATTGTTCATCGTGTCGAGCCGACCACGTACGATCTGATCGTTCCACTTCTCGAAATTCCTGATGGTGTTGATGCCGACGCCAGCGGCATCCGCAAGCTGCTTCTGATCCATCCCGGCTAGCGCGCGAGCGGCTTTTATCTGGTTTCCAGTCACTGGCATTTGGTGCCCCCATATCGCCATTTGGTTTTTATACACAAATAGGTGTTGACACAAGAAGCAAACGCTCTCATGGTTAAATTACCTCGCAAATGGGGTATTAAACCCAACTAGGAGATAGAGCAATGCCGAACAACCGTGTTCGGGCTGCCGCCGAAGGTTTGCCCACAATCAACCGCCGGGCCGCTCTCGTCATGAGCGGATCGGGCCTCGCTGCTACGCTGCTCGGCGTCAGCATCTCTGCTGCCAATGCCTCGCCCGCGCCGGCGGTCGGCAAGCTTTCAGGCCTGGAAGCGACCTTCTTTGTCGAATGGACCAAGCTTCGGGCCATTGAGCCCGAGCACGCTGCCGCGGAGCGCCAGTACTTTGAAGAGCGGGCCAAACTGGTCAAGCCGGTCAGGCGTGAGCTTACAGCAACCGAGGTAGAAGCCTTTCGGAAGATGACCGTCGCCGAACTTAGTGACTGGCGTCATCCTGGGCGCATCGAATTTGATGAGCCCATCCGGGCTTACAACAAAGCCGAATGGGCGATCCGCCGACAGACGGGTTTCACCAAGATTGATCGCGCCTATCAGCGCCAGCACAGCCGCGTTTCGGTGGCAGCTGGTCGGGTGATCCGCTACCCCGCGCAAACTTTCGAGGACATCGCCACGAAAGCGCGGGTGCACAAGGCGTGGGGGTTCGACTGCAGCGATCTCGAATGCGTCATGAAAGATATCGCCCGCATTGCCCGCGGGGGAGGGTTGTCTGTCGGTTAGTCAGGCCATTTTACGGAACCGGCCCGCTGCCTCACGGTGGCGGGCTATTTTGTTTTCACCCCAGCACTCTCAAGACCTTTTCGCACCCCCACTAAGAACGGCGTGAAATTCGCTGGTGTGGCTGGTTGCGCCGGTAATGCAGGGAGTGCCGCATTCATCCCTCTCACTGTTCGAAATCCAGCCTCGAAGCCTGCCGCGTAGTCATTGTGCGGAATCGACAAATCAATCTCCTCTTGCTCGGGCTCTCTCAGCGACCCGCGTTATGGCCAATCTCGCGGATCTCCCCATGCGCTCTTTTGTGCGTCGTAAGGAATTACCACATCTGCTTTTGGTGGTGTCAGTCCTGGCCAACGAACGAGAACATGAATGTTGCGAGTGTCGTCGACGCCTCGCGCATGCTCTAGCGCAAGCTTCTTGGCGGACTCGATATTGCCGATCGGAACTTTGTTCTGAGTTTTACCATCCACGATGACAAAACATTCCATGGCTGTGCTTCCTCCTTATTCATGTCGCATACCATGTCGCGTGGACCTGCCGATAGTCGCAGGAAACACTTGGAAATCAACGGAAGCTGATTGCAACATGGCGCGACACAAAATCGGCGCGACCGCCCTTGCGGGCAAGCGCCAACGCCTTGATTTCATTAAGGAAGTGGATGGTAGCGGGAGAGGGACTTGAACCCCCGACCCCAGGATTATGATTCCCGTGCTCTAACCAACTGAGCTACCCCGCCAGGGCGGTGAAAGGCCCGAAATCTGCCTCAAACCGCAAGGCATGTCGGGGCGTTCACCAAGGTCGGCGCGGATATAAGGTTGGCAGGGCAAGCCTGTCAAGCTTCGATACGATCAGTCGCCCGGCATATTCGCGCAACCCCAAAAGCTTTGCCGGACAGGCATCTGATCTGGGCTACCGGGGTTGAGTTCGACCGGGCACGTCGCTATGTCTCGGCCACGAAATTCTAGAGTTTGAACGAATGAAGCCGCGCATTGCAGTCCTCGGTTGCGGATACTGGGGCAGCAACCATATCCGCACCCTCAAGGCGCTCGGCGCCTTGCACGCGGTTTCGGATCTCAATCGCGCCCGCGCGGAAGGCTTTGCCAGCGAGCAGGACTGCCTGGCGATCGAACCGGAGCAATTGTTCACCCGCGACGACGTCGACGCCATCATCATGGCGCTGCCGCCGCAGTTCCATGCCGACATGGCGGTGCGCGCCGTCGAGGGTGGCAAGGACGTGCTGGTGGAGAAGCCGATCGCGCTGACGGTGGCCGACGCCGAGCGCTCGGTCAAGGCGGCCAAGGATAATGGCCGCGTCTTCATGGTCGGCCATGTCCTGCGCTTCCACCCCGCCTTCGAGACGCTCAAGGGTCTGATCGACAATGGCGAGCTCGGCGAGGTGCGCTACATCCATTCGCATCGCCTCGGCCTCGGCAAGTTCCATACCGAGAACGACGCGCTGTGGGACCTCGCGCCGCACGATCTGTCGATGATCCTGGCGATCACCGGCACGGAACCGATCGAGGTCAGGGGCGAGGGCGCGGCGCTGCTCGACAATCTCAGCGACTTCGCGCATCTGCACATGCGCTTTCCCAACGGCCTGCGCAGCCATCTGTTCGCATCGCGGCTCAATCCCTATCGCGAGCGGCGGCTGACGGTTGTCGGCACCAAGGCTATGGCGGTGTTCGACGATGTCGAACCTTGGGAGCGCAAGCTTGCCGTCTATCGCCATGCGGTCTGGCAGGACAGCGGCCAGTGGGCCTTCACTACCAACGAGCCGTCCTATGTGGCGGTCGGTGAAGGCATGCCGCTGACGCGCGAACTCGCGCATTTCATGCAATGCATCGAAACCCGGGCCGAACCCCGCACCAGCGGCGAGGAAGCGATCAGGGTGCTGCGCATCCTGACGGCGGGTACAGTCACCCACACCGGATCTTCATCCTGAGCCTGGCCTAAACCGTCCAGAGGATCGTGGCGATGTGCCGCGCTATTCGGCGGGGATCTGCGCCGGGCGGGCGGCAAGCCGCGTCAGCATGGCCTCGGCCTCGGCGCCGCGCTCCGAGCGTTCGATGAAGCCGCCGCCGAACACGCGCGCCTCGTTGCCGTCGTCGGAATAGAGCACGCAGGCCTGGCCGGGCGCGATGCCCGACTCGCCGTCGACCAGTTCCACCGAGGTGACGCCATCGCGGTGATGCAGCACCGCCGGACGCGGCGGGCGCGTCGAGCGGACCTTGGCGAACAGCTCCAGCCCGCCGGCCGGCACGTCGGCGAGCGGCCCGTCGCCCAGCCAGTTCATGTTGCGCAGATAGATCTTGTGCGTCTCCAGCGCCTCGCGCGGGCCGACGATGACGCGGGCGCGGTCGGCGTCCAGATGGACGACATAGAGCGGCTCGCCGGAGGCGATGCCGATGCCGCGGCGCTGGCCGATCGTATAGCGCAGGATGCCTTCATGGCGGCCGAGCACGCGGCCGTCGATGTGGACGATGTCACCGGGATTGGCGGCGGCCGGCTTCAGCTTGGCGATGATGTCGGAATATTTGCCCTGCGGCACGAAGCAGATGTCCTGGCTGTCCTGCTTGGTGGCGACCGTTAGCCCCATCTCCTCGGCGATGGCGCGAACCTGCGGCTTCGACAGGCCACCCAGCGGAAAGCGCAGATAGTCGATCTGCGCCTGCGTGGTGGCGAACAGGAAATAGCTCTGGTCGCGGTCGGCATCGACCGGGCGGTAGAGCGCGCGATGGGCGCCGTTGGCGCCGGAGCGGATGTAGTGGCCGGTGGCCAAAGCATCGGCTCCAAGGTCCTGCGCGGTTGCCAGGAGGTCGGCAAACTTCACCGTCTGGTTGCACGAAACACAGGGTATCGGCGTTTCTCCGGCGACATAGGAATCGGCGAAGGGATCGATGACCGCCTTGCGGAAGCGCTCCTCGTAGTCGAGCACGTAATGCGGGATGCCGAGTGTCTCGGAGACACGGCGGGCATCGTCGATGTCCTGGCCGGCGCAGCACGAGCCGGCGCGATGTGTCGCCGCGCCATGGTCATAGAGCTGCAGCGTGACGCCGACGACGTCATAGCCTTCGCGCTTCAGGATGCCGGCGACGACAGAGGAATCGACGCCGCCCGACATGGCGACGACGACGCGGGTGTTTTCGGGGCGTCCGGGAAGGTCGAGGCTGTTCATTGTACTTTCGTTCTGCGTGGCGTCTGAATGCCAATGGCCGGAATATAGGTCAAGCACCCGCGTGGCGCCAGCGTCTCCCGGACGGGTCGATTTTTTGCCTGCAAAATCAATGCCCGGCGGCGCATCTCTCAAATGCCGAGGAAAACGCTAACGCGACGTTCACGATCCTTACCTAGTCATTAGGGTTCGCTTAGGCAATTTTTAAAGCTGTGGCGGTACTGTGGCGGGGATTGGGTCTTTGAGTTTTTTGTAGAGAGTACGATGACCGATCTGGTTAGACCGCGAGTCAAGTATGTTATCGGGCCTGACGGCAGCCCTCTTACGATTGCCGATCTGCCGCCGACCAATACACGGCGCTGGGTTATCCGGCGCAAGGCGGAAGTGGTGGCCGCGGTGCGTGGCGGCCTGCTCAGCCTCGAAGAGGCTTGCCAGCGCTACAAGCTCACCACCGAGGAATTCCTGTCCTGGCAAGCGTCGATCGACGAATACGGCCTTGCCGGGCTGCGCACGACGCGCATCCAACAATACCGGCATTGAGGCCTGTTCAGGCTAAACGAAGGGCGCGGTAAACCGCGCCCTTCGTTTTTTGTCGGATCGTCCCGCGCTCAGACTGCCAGCACCACCTTGCCGATCGGCCTGGCGGCGAGGAAGGCATGGGCGTCGCCGGCCCGCGCCAGCGGAAAGCTTTCCGCCACATGCACGGCAAGCTTTCTCGCATCGACCAATTTCCCGAGTTCAATGAGACCGTCGCGATCCGGCACCACCGACATGCGCTCGACGCGGATGCCGCGGGCGCCGGCCGTTGCCCTGGTGGCGTCGTGAACGTTAAGCAGCGACACCAGCATGCCGCCGTCACGCACGACTTTCAGCGACTGGTCGGCATGATCGCCGCCGATTGCGTCCAGCACCAGATCGACATCGCCGACCTTTTCGGTGAAATCACCTGCGGTGTAGTCGACGACCTCGTCGGCGCCGATCGAGCGCACGAAGTCGAGCTTGTCCGGACTGGCGGTCGCTATGACATGGGCGCCGTGCGCCTTGGCGATCTGCACCGCCAAATGGCCGACGCCGCCGGCCGCCGCGTGCACCAGCACGCGCTGACCCTTTCTCAGGCCGCCGTGGCGGACGAGGCCTTGCCAGGCTGTCAGGCCGGCCAGGGGCAGCGCCGCGGCGTGGATGTGATCGATGCTTTCGGGCTTTGGCGCAATCTCATCGGCGGGGGCCACGGCCAGTTCGGCGTAGGCCGCCGCCTGCTTCGGAAAGTGCGGCATGCCGAACACCTGATCGCCAACCTTGAGGCCGGTAACATCGGGGCCAAGCGCCTCGATGGTTCCGGAAATGTCCCAGCCGAGGATGAAGGGCGGCTCGCCGAGCAGCGGATAGTTGCCGCCGCGCACCGCGCCGTCGACAGGGTTGATGCCGGCGGCGCTGACGCGGACCAGCACTTCGCCGGCCTTCGGCGCCGGGTCCGGCCGGTCGGCGATGACAAGGACGTCGGGACCGCCGACGGTATTCTGGGTAACGGCACGCATGAGAGGCTCCTCGATGTTGGTGTGCCGCTATCATTTGGATAGTAATATTCTCTTGTCTAGTATGTACCTTATCTATATATAGGCAGCTCATGGATAGTGATTGCGGCGCCCCCTTCGGCTATGATGCATTCCGGCGGACGTGCCCTTCGCACACCGTGCTCGAAATGCTGGCCAGCAAATGGGTCTACCTGACCGTCTGCGCGCTGCGCCGCGGGCGGATGCGCAATGGCGAGCTGGCCCGCAAGCTCGAAGGCATCACGCCGAAAATGCTGACTCAGACGCTGCGTGTGCTCGAGCGCGACGGGCTGGTGCGGCGGGAGATCTTTCCGGTGATCCCGCCAAGGGTCGAATATGAGCTGACCGATCTCGGCCGGAACCTGGCGGGACTGCTCAATCAGATACAGTCCTGGTCGGAAGAGCACGCGCCCGACATCAAGGCGGCCCGCACCCGGGCATCGATGGACCGTCAAGCGGATCTTGCGACGCTGGACTGAGCGGCCGCCAGGCTCCTGGCCGGCGGTTCGCCGGCTTGCGTCGCGCGGATAGCGCTCGTCGGCGGCTTTACCCGATCATTGCGCTGCGGCCGCCGAGTTCGGCGTCGCGAATCTTGGTGTCGCGTGATTCCAGCATCTCTGCCTTGGAAAGCTCCGCTTCAGCTTCGCCGAGTAATGATTCGGCAGTGCTTCGCTGCTGGGCGAGGTCGCTTTGCGAATTTCTCAGGTTGTCGCGGCGCAGGCGCGCCGCCTTGGCGAAGGTCGGATAGGCAAAATGATTGATGTCGGTGATGCCGGCCTTCTTCTCCTCGGCGGCGATCTGCACCTCCAGTTCGACGGCCATGCGTTCGAACTCGGCGATCATCATGTCGAGCTGCAGCAGCTGCCGCCGCTTCTCATTCACCTGAAACTGTTTCAGCCGAACGAGGTTTTCACGTGACTTCATGATTCGGTACTCCCGGAAACGCACACCCGCACATATCGTCCAATCCGCTCGGAAAGGCCCAAGCGCTGCCCGTATCCCCTGGCTTTCCCCCCACTATGGGAAACAAACTCCTAAAGTTTTTTGCCGTTGGTAACCATTCGTTTACGGGCATTGTTAATCATACGGGCGAGGACTTAAGGCCGGGTAAAAATTCCGGCTTTCGACGGGAAGCCGACCAGCGAGTCCCTGGAGTCACTTAGGCTGGCTTATTAATGTGGTGCATTAGCGGTTTTGGTCTGTGATTCGTTATTAGATTCAAGAGGGTGTAGAAAGGGGTTAAAAATCTGGTATCGTCCTCGGCACGAAATTAGGTTTTGTTAACCATTCGATGGCACCTTCTGTTCAGGCAATCACTGCTCCGGTCCCGGACGGGTCGTGACATGGTCCGGCAGCAGAAAAGGGGAATGAAATGCGTGTTCTGCTGATAGAAGATGACAGTGCAACCGCACAAAGCATCGAATTGATGCTGAAATCGGAAAGCTTCAATGTCTATACGACCGATCTCGGCGAAGAGGGTGTCGATCTCGGAAAGCTCTACGACTACGACATCATCCTTCTCGACCTCAATCTGCCGGACATGTCGGGCTATGAAGTCTTGAGAACGCTTCGCCTGTCCAAGGTGAAGACGCCTATATTGATCCTGTCCGGCATGGCCGGCATCGAGGACAAGGTGCGCGGCCTCGGCTTCGGCGCCGACGACTACATGACCAAGCCATTCCACAAGGACGAGTTGGTGGCGCGCATTCACGCCATCGTGCGGCGTTCCAAGGGCCATGCCCAGTCGGTTATCACCACCGGCGACCTGGTGGTCAACCTCGACGCCAAGACCGTCGAAGTCGGCGGCCAGCGCGTCCACCTGACCGGCAAGGAATACCAGATGCTGGAGCTGCTCTCGCTGCGCAAGGGCACCACGCTGACCAAGGAAATGTTCCTCAACCACCTCTATGGCGGCATGGACGAGCCGGAACTGAAGATCATCGACGTCTTCATCTGCAAGCTGCGCAAGAAGCTCGACGCGGCCTCCGGCGGCCAGAACTACATCGAGACCGTTTGGGGCCGCGGCTACGTGCTGCGCGAGCCGGAAGACATCCGCGTCAGCGCCTGACCCATTCTTTCGATTGCTCTTCAGCACAAAAAACCCGGCTTCAGCCGGGTTTTTTGTGTTGAATGGCCAATCCTGGCCTGCCGTCAGGCGGCGATCTTCAGGACGCGGAATCGTTCCAGCAATTGCGGCCGGTTGAATGGTTTCAAGAGGTAGCCCTGGGCGCCGGCCCGCTTTGCCCGCATGATCGATGCGACATCGACCTCGACCAGAGAGACCAGGATCTGCGGCTTGACCGCGCTTTCCATTGCGCGCACCCGGCGAATGAAGTCCACCGCCTGCATGTCCGGCAGTCCGCCGTCGACAACGATGACGTCCGGCATGTCGGCGGCGCACACCTCAATGGCATCAAGCCCGCTGGCCGCTTCGATCACGGTGAAGTCGGAGCCACCGAGGATGCGCTTTGCGACCTTCCTGATGACGCTCGAATCGTCGACGAACAGGCAGCGTTTCATTTCCGGGTCCTCTTTGCCATTCCGGCGAACCGGCAACGTGCGGGTAACCGTGGCCACCATAGTTCAATCTGGTAAAGAAGCGGAAAAGCCGTTAGGTAAAGTTTTTGCAAAGATGCGCCTTGTTCGCTTTTGCGTCACGAACTCAGCCTGGACTGGCCGGAAAAACTTGCTTCGCCTGAATTTCAGGCTCCATCACAAATATTATCTGGAATAAATACTTTATCTGTTCTTGCCGGCGGATACAGCGCTCAGACGACCGACAGCACGATTTCCTCGGCTGTCGCATGGATCGATATCGTCATGTTGGCCTCGCGCGCCAGGAGCAGCGTGTAGTAGGGCTGGACGGAATGGGCGTCGATCGGCTCCTCGGGCTTATGACCGGAATGCAGTTCGAGGAATTTCGGCGGCACGCGCAGCATCGGACCGCTGGCCGACAGCGCAAAGCGCGGCTCGGCGTCGAGATTCTCGAGTGTGACGACAAGCTTGCCGCCGCGCGGGATGGCGGCGTTGGCGACGAGAATGAGGTTGAGCAGCAGCTTGACCTTGTTCTTGGGCAGGAGCGCGCGGGTTCCGTTCCACACCAGCTCCGGCTTCTCGTTCTTCAGGAAGGCGATGGCGACAGCCTCGGCGTCGCCGGTGTCGATCATCATGCCGGCGGAACCGGCGGCGCCGAAGGCAATGCGGGCAAATTGCAGCCGGGCCGAAGCGTTCTTGGCACTCTGGCGGATCAGTTTCATGGCGTCTTCGTCGGCGCCGCCCTCATCGAGCAATTCAAGGCCGTTGTTGATCGCGCCGACCGGCGAGATGATGTCGTGGCAGACCCGGCTGCACAGGAGCGCGGCAAGGTCGGGTGCGGAAAGGGTGAAAAGCTCGGCCATAGGCGAAGTCCCTGCTAAAGTTCACGTATTCACGGCCGAGCGATCAGTCGTTGCGCCCCGCCAACACGAATCACGCGCTCTCCCTGGGCACTCTGAATACACAGCGCCTGTGCGTGCAGCAACAAATCCAAAATTGTCGGCGGCGAAAATGGTGCTTTCGCGCAGAAATGCCGGGCCGGCGCAGCGACTCGTGGCCGGAGGCGGGGCTTCCCGGCCTTCGAACCGCCATCTTCATGTGAGAGTTTAATGGTTGAAAAAGGATTACGGCATAGTTTGCCCGTGAAAGTCACCTCAAGCGGCCGCCAAGAGCCGGAGGGGGTGCGAGGCGTCGGCGAAAGTGCTCCCTGACGGAGATTGGAAGCATGTTTTCCCGATACTACGACCGGAATCTTTTCCGCGTCATTTCCATGGCGATTGCCTTCTTCAGCGTTCTCGCCTTCTCAACCTCCGCGCTGCGGGCCCAGGAATATACCGCTCAGGAGATCGTCGATTCCGGCCACAAGTTCTTCGGCGCGACCTCTGGCGGCCTGGCCACGGTCGTCGAGAAGATTTTTGCGTCCTACGGCCTACCGAACGGTTACCTGCTCGGCGAGGAAGGGTCCGGCGCGCTGATCGGCGGCCTGACCTATGGCGAGGGCACCCTCTACACCAAGAATGCCGGCGACCATAAGGTGTTCTGGCAAGGCCCTTCGCTCGGCTGGGACTTCGGCGGCGAGGGGTCGCGCGTCATGATGCTTGTCTACAACCTCGACGACATAGGCAATCTCTATAACCGGTTCGGCGGCGTTGCCGGCTCCGCCTATGTCGTGGCGGGCGTCGGCTTCAACGTGCTGCAGAACAACAGGGTCCTGCTCGTTCCGATCCGGACCGGCGTCGGCGCCAGGCTCGGCGTCAATCTCGGCTATCTGAAACTTACGCAGCGGCCGACCTGGAACCCGTTCTGACAAGCTCATGGCCGCGCCAATCCGACATCAGTGCTTCGGCCTGTTGCAGGTCTTGCCGCGGCATGCTCTTGCCGCGGCGCTGGATTTCCGTCATGCCAAGGTGGCAAAGTCGAGCTTTGGCGGTTGCCGCCATCCATAGCGGATAGTCACCTTGGTCCAGTCGATCCTGTTTTTCGCCCTCGGCTTTCTTTGCGCCGGCTTCCTGGCGCTGCTTGTCGCTCCGGCCATCTGGCGCCGGGCGGTCGCGCTGACGCGCCGGCGGCTCGAGGCTTCGATGCCGCTGACGCTGGCCGAAATCCAGGCAGACAAGGATCAGGTCAGGGCCGAGTTCGCGATGTCGACGCGACGGCTGGAGATGATGGTCAAGGCCCTGCAGGAAAAAGCCGCCGAGCAGTTGGTCGAGATCGGCCGCGGCCGCGAGGCGCTTAAGGGGTTGGCGGTCGAGCGGAAGGACAAGAACCAGGCGCTTTCCGACCTCGAGGCGAGGACCGGGGAACTGCACCAGCGCGAGCAGCAGTTGCACCAACTGTCCGAGAAACTGGCGCATATGGAGCGCATGCTGGAGAAGCGCGCGCTCGAGCTGGAAAAGCTGGAGCACATGTACGACGATGCCAGCTTCGCCTCGAGCAACCGCCAGATCGAGCTGGTGGCACGCGAATCCGAGCTGGACAAGCTCGCCAACGACATCGCCATGCTGCGCGCCCAGCGCAAGGAAGCGGACAGGCGCAACCAGGAGACGACGGCCGAAAGCAAGGCCGCGCGCGAGGCCCTGAAGGCGGAAAAGAAGAGAACCGGCGAACTGGACAAGAAGGTCGAGCGGCTGCTCGCCACGCTTGCCGATCGCGAGGAGAAGCTCGACCGCCGCGAGAAGGAACTGCTACGGCATCGCGAGCGGGCGAAGGGCGAGGCCGCAGGGCCTGCTGCCGCGGCGTTGACGGTCGACGTTACCGGCAACGACATCGACAAGGCGATCGCCAGGCTTGATGGCGATCGCGAGCGGCTGGAGGCGCGGCTGACGACACTGGCGCGCGAGAACAAGCGGCTCAAGACTGACCTTGCCGCCCGGGAAACATCGAAGTCCGGTGCGGGCAATGATGCACGCAACGCAAGTGCTGCCTTGCGCGACCAGATGAACGAACTGGCCGCCGAGGTCGTCAACCTGACGATGAAGCTGGATGGACCGGATTCGCCGATCGCCAAGGCGCTCGCCTCTCCGCCGCGTGAAGGCCGACCGGCGAATGGGGAACGCGTCACCAGCCTTGCCGATCGTGTGCGGGCGCTGCAAAAGGCGCATTCGCCGAACGGAAGGTAGCGCGCACCGCCACCTGCTTGCACCCAGGGCCGGGCATCACCATGTCTGATGCCATGATCCTCCGTGCGGTCGCCGCGGTTTTCCTGCTCGCTCTCTGGCTCTTTTATCCGCTGCTTTCTGCGCTGTTGGATGTCGCGACGTCGCTGTGGGGTATCACCGAAATGGCCTGCGATGCGCGATCGAGGGCAACCGGCGCTCCAGTGCCGCTGGCAGACGACATGGAGGTCTTCAGGATCGAGGCCGCCCCGAGTGAGATCGGCACGACGCGCATCGTTCCGAAACCAGATCAGTCTTCGACCACGTCTCTCATAGGCGATGTCAGCCGCGCGAAAAATGATGCAGCGCGATTGCCGATGCGGCCGCGACATTGAGGCTGTCGAAGCCTTGCGCCATAGCGATCCGCACCGTGCGCAATTGGGAGAGCAAGCCCTCGGGCAGGCCTTCGCCTTCGGTGCCGAGATAGAGCGCCAGCCGCTTCGACCTCTGCGCATCGCGGATATCTGTCTCGCCGCTTGGCGACAGCGCGAACTGGCCAAAGCCCGACTGATCGAGCAGGGCGGTGAAAGCGGCGGTGTCGTCAAAGGATGCGAAGGGGACTTTCAGCGCCGCGCCGACCGACACGCGAATGGCTTTTCGGTACAACGGATCGCAGCAGGTCGCGTCCATAAAGACCGCATCGGCGCCGAAGGCGGCGGCGTTGCGGAAGATCGCGCCCATATTGTCGTGGTTGGCAATGCCGACGAGAACGACGATAAGCGCGCCGCCGGGCAAGGTGTCGAGCAAGGCCTCGGCGGACTGCGCCGGACCCCTGCTGCCGATCGCCAATATGCCGCGATGCATGTGGAACCCGGCGATCCCGTCGATGATCTCGCTGGTGGCGATATAGACCGGAAGGTCAGCCGGAGCCTTGCGCAAGGTGGTGTCGAGGCCCGCCAGCCGATTTTCGAGGACCAGCACCGATTCGGCGGCAAAGCGGCCGGCCGAGAAGAGCACGTCGAGCACCACCTTGCCCTCGGCGACGAAACGGCCGTGACGGCCAACGAGATCGCGCTCGCGGATATCGAGATAGGCGGCGACGCGCGGGTCACCTGGATCGTCGATGCGGATAAGGTCCATGCGCTGCCCAGCCGAGGATTCAAAGTGCCGGAGCGTGGCTCGTGGGTCCGTCTGGACCCAAGCCACGCTCTGGCGATCGTCAGCGAGGTAAGGAGCGATCGGGCCTGCCGGTCAAGCCCCGGCGCGCCGCAGCCGATGGGCCATCTGGGACAGATCGCCGTCGCCGAAGATGCCGTCCAACATGCGAAGCAGCTCGCGCGCGGCGTCGGACTTGCAGGAATAGTAGATCATCTGCCGGTCGCGGCGGGTCTCGACGAGGTCAAGCCCCCGCAACTTCGCCAGATGCTGAGACAGGGCGGACTGGCTCAGCTGGACTTTTTCGGCGATGGCGCCGACCGACATTTCACCGTCGACCAGATAGCTCATGATCAACAGCCGTTTCTCATTGCCCATGAGCGTCAGAAACGTGGCTGCCGATTCGGCGTTGGCGATTAGCTTGCTCGAGATCATCGATGCCCCATGTTTTTCAGCTCATCCAGACGCTATGGGGGCAATAGCGTCTGATTCCATGAATTCACCTGTGGATGCCCGCTGCTGAATCAGCGACACACCAAAGGGTAGAACATTTCTTCCAAATCTCAAGACTTGCTTTTGATTCAAGACAATTAACTACCGCTCTTGTGAATAGCCGGCTGCGCGGCCGGCCTTTGCCATGTCGACCAGGACGGGCCGCAACTCACGCGCGGCTTTCAGGGGCTCAGGAAAGAAGACCCGGCATAGGGCATCGCCAGCCGCCAGGTCCATGCCTTCGGCATCGAAACCAGTGGCGACCCAGCCGTCTCCCTCGGCCTTGGCGAAATGGCGCGCATAGACGGCAATCGCGTCGAGATGGTTGGCATTCATGTGGTCGAGCGCCGATTGCTCGCCTTCGGCCAGTTCCTCGACGATAGGTCCGGCGATGACGAGGTCGGCGCGGTCGAGCAGGTAGGCCTTGCCGAAACCGCCATTGAGGCTGGCGCGTTCCGGTTCGAGGCGGAAAATAGAGAAGTCGCCGAGTCCGACGTAAAGCTTCGCCTTGGGGTTGCGGTTGAGGTAGCGCCGCTCGGCGCGCATATGTTCGGCCGAACCGCGCTCCAGCCGCCTTGCGCGACAGACAAGGGTTGTCCGTGGGTGCGCCAGCGGATCGCCCTTGCCGGGCTCGCCGACGAGCAACGAGCAACGCGGGTCGGCAAGCAGCGCGCCGGTGTGCGCCGACAGCATCGAGACCAGGATCAGCGGGGCGCCGTCGCTGTCGGTGGCGACGCCGACCCGGCTCGCCAGCGGCGCTGCGGTCTCAGGGTCGATCACAGCCAGGGCGCCGAAACGGGCGCCGCGGATCAGCGTCTTAGCCAGCCTGACCGCTGCGGCGTCGGTCTCGCGGATGACGTCTTTTTTCCGATCGACCAAAAGCGCTCCCCGTTAAGCTGATCTTTCTGCTCCGCTTATCATCCGATCACACCGGATTTGACAAGGGCGGCAATCTCGCTTTCAGCCATGCCGTAGCGCGCCAGAACCATCTCCGGCTTAAGATCACGATCGGTCGGCGCGGTGGCCAGCGCTGACGGCGTTTGCGAGAAGCGCGGCGCCGGGGCAGGGCGATCGAGATTGCCTGATTGCACAAAGGCGCCGCGGGCGCGACTGTGCGGATGATCCCTTGCCTCCAGCAAGGACAACACCGGGGCGACGCAGGCATCGCTTGCGGCGAAAAGCGCTTCCCAGTCGTTGCGGGTCTTTTGTTTCATCCGCGCGGCGATTTCGGCGCGCATGGCCGGCCATGTCGTCCTGTCGTATTGACCATGCGCGAAGCGCGGGTCGAGCGGGAGCAGCCTGGCGAATTCGGCGAAGAAGCGGGGCTCGAGGCAGCCGACCGCGACATGGCGCGCGTCCGCCGTCTCGTAAGTATCGTAGAAGGGCGCGCCGGAATCGAGCAGGTTCTCGCCGCGTGCGTCGCTCCAGAGGCCGGCCGCCATGAAGGCGTGTATCGGCGTTGCCAGCATGGAAGCGCCTTCAACCATGGCGGCATCGATCACCTGGCCCTTGCCGGAACGCGAGCGCTGGAACAAAGCAGCGAGCACGCCAGCAACCAACATCATGGCGCCACCGCCATAGTCGGCGACGAGGTTGAGCGGCGGGACCGGCGGGCTTCCCTGCCTGCCGATGGCGTGCAGCAGGCCGGAATAGCCGAGATAGGTGATGTCGTGGCCGGCGCGGTCCGAAAGCGGCCCGCCCTGGCCGAAGCCGGTCAGGCGGCCGTAGATCAGCGCCGGATTGCGCGCCAGCACCGTGTCAGGCCCGAGACCAAGCCGCTCCATGACGCCAGGGCGATAGCCCTCGATCAGCATGTCGGCCCTTTCGGCGAGGCCGAGCAGCAGGTCGGCGCCTTCGCCGCGCTTCAGATCGACACGCAGGATGGAGCGGCCGTGACGGTCGAGATCGTATTCGCCCGGCAGGTCCAGCAAAGGCTGACTGGGGCCGGCGCGCTCGATGCGCAAGACCTCGGCGCCCATTTCCGACAGCATCAGCCCGACCAGCGGCAATGGGCCGAGGCCAGCCATCTCGATCACCGTCAGGCCGACCAGCGGACCGGCCTTTCCGGCAGCGGGGATGCCGGTGTCCATCGGGGCTATTTGGGCGCCATGCGGATGGCGCCGTCGAGGCGGATGGTCTCGCCGTTCAGCATCTGGTTCTCGACAATATGGAGTGCAAGTGCCGCATATTCGGACGGCTCGCCGAGGCGGGACGGGAACGGTACCGCTGCGCCGAGCGAATCCTGCACCTCCTGCGGCATGCCGGCCATCATCGGCGTCCGGAAGATGCCGGGCGCGATGGTGCAGACGCGTATGCCTGAGCGAGCAAGGTCGCGGGCGACCGGCAGCGTCATGCCGACCACGCCGCCCTTGGAGGCCGAATAGGCTGCCTGGCCAATCTGGCCGTCATAAGCGGCGACTGACGCCGTGTTGACGATGACACCGCGCTCGCCGCCTTCCAGCGCATCGAGCTTGGCGGCGCGGTCGGCGACAAGGCGGATCATGTTGAAGGTACCGATCAGGTTGATCTCGATCACCTTGCGGTACTGGTCGAGCGCATGCGGACCCTCCTTGCCGATCGTCTTCATGCCGATGGCGATGCCGGCGCAATTGACGAGGATGCGCGGCTCGCCAAGCTTCTGCGCCACCTCGCCGACGGCGATAACGCCGCTGGCGTCGCTGCTGACGTCACACTGGACGGCGATGCCGCCAATATCGGCTGCCACCTTTTGCGCGCGCTCGACGCCGACATCGAGGATGGCGACGTGCGCACCCCTGGCGGCAAGCGCGCGAGCCGTCGCTTCGCCGAGGCCGGAGCCGCCGCCGGTGACGATCGAAATCTGGCCATTCGGGTTCATGCGGCGTCCTCCACGTTTTTCCCGGTCATGCTACGAAGGACGTCACGACGGCGCAACGGCAGACGGGGTCAATCGAAGCTTGACCGGGATCAATCGTGCCGATTGAGCCGTCGATCAGGCCATTGCCGGAACTTGGTCCGGCACACGCGCCTGATCCGCATGGCCGACCTCGCCCACGAATTTGGCCACGGCGCCGGGTGTGATTTCGTGGTGAAGCAGCCTGTCGAGATCGACGGGCCGCGGCATGGAAATCTGACCGCGCGGGAAGCGTTTGAAGCCGAGCGGGCCATAATAGGGCTCGTCGCCGACAAGGATCACCGCCGGCGCGCCGGCCTTGACGGCGGCTTCGAGCGCAATCGCCACGAGCCGGCGGCCGATGCCGAGGTTCTTGAAGGCGGGGCGCACAGCGAGCGGTCCGAGCATCATGGCGCGTCCGGCGCCGGCGGCCACGCGTGTCATCCGCACCGAGGCGATGACGGTATCGCCATCGACGGCGACGAAGGACATTGCACGTTCGTGCCCTCCCGCCTCGCGGATCTTGTAGGCGGCGAGCACGAAGCGGCCCGGCCCGAAGGCTTCGTCGTTGATGGCTTCGATTTCGGAGTCATGCGCCGGGGTTTCCGGCAGGTATTCGACGTCGGCAAGGCTCATGGTCTTCGCGTTCCGGTATGCGAGGAAGGGTTTGCTGCAAGCGGCAGCGTTCGCCAGTCAGCGCTTCATCAAGCGCGGGCGCCCTTTCGTCGTCGGTCGAACCGGATCGTGGCAAAGTCAAACATGCGGAGTTCCCGCTAGCAAAAATTTCCGGCCGCTGCAATCCGCACAATTTCATCGACCGTTTGGGTCGAGTGACGGTCTGTTCAGCACATCGGGCCTTCGGGATCGCGACCCTGCGCCTACATGGGCCTCAGGGCGCAATGGAGTTTTGCATGGGATTGCTGGTCGAAGGCAGGTGGCAGGATCGCTGGTACGATACGGCCGACAGCGGCGGCAGGTTCGTGCGGGCGCAGTCGCAATGGCGTGACTGGATCACGCGCGACGGGGCGCCTGCCGAAGGCCGTTCGCGCGGCTTCAAGGCCGAGCCCGGCCGCTACCATCTTTATGTCTCGCTGGCGTGTCCGTGGGCGCACCGGACACTGATCTTCCGGGTGCTGAAGAAGTTGGAAGATGTCATTTCGGTATCGGTGGTGCATCATTTGATGGGCGCGCACGGCTGGACTTTCCTGCCGCAGGATGGCGCCACCGGCGACACGCTGTACGGCCTCGATTTCCTGCACCAGATCTACAGCAAGGCCGACCCGGCCTATTCGGGCCGGGTGACGGTGCCGGTGCTGTGGGACAAGAAGGAAGAAACGATCGTCTCCAACGAATCTTCCGAGATCATTCGCATGCTCAATTCGGCCTTCGACGAATGGGGAGACATGGGGCTCGATTTATATCCCGAGGCGCTGCGCGCGGAGATCGATCGCGTCAACGCTGTGGTCTATCCGGCCATCAACAACGGCGTCTATCGCGCCGGCTTCGCCACCACGCAAGCCGCCTATGAGGAGGCGTTCGAAGAGTTGTTTTCTGTGCTCGACCAGATGGAGACGCGACTGTCAAAGCAGCGCTATCTCGCAGGCGACCGCATCACCGAGGCGGACTGGCGGTTGTTCACCACGCTGGTGCGGTTCGACCCGGTCTATGTCGGGCACTTCAGGTGCAATCTGCGCCGCATCGCCGACTATCCGAACCTGTCGAACTATCTGCGCGACCTCTATCAGGTGCCAAGCGTTTCGGGCACGGTCAACCTGCATCACATCAAGGCGCATTACTACGGCAGCCACAGAATGATCAATCCGACGGGCATCGTGCCGGTCGGGCCGGAAATCGACTACGCAGCGCCGCACGACCGGGCGCGGTTTGGGAAAGCTGCCTAGGCTTACCAGTAGGGCGAGATCTCAGCCTTCGTGAAAATCTCGGCGATCCGCCGCAGCGTTGCAGGCGTCGTCGCTTCCGGCAAGCGGTCAAGCGGGAAGAAGCCGGCCTCGGCGATTTCATGGTCGGGCAGTTTTCGCGTCGTCTGGCTGAAATTCTCGATCAGATAGAAACCGACATGATCGCGCCTGCTGGAGCGGCGGTTGAAATGCACCGACTTCAGCTCTGGCGGCGCCGTCATGCTGATGTTGCCCTCCTCGGCAAGCTCGCGCGCCAGCGCCTCCAGAAGTGTTTCGCCGACCTCGACGCCGCCGCCCGGCAACTGCCAGCCGGGCACATAGGTGTGTCGGATCAGGAAGATGCTATTGGCGGTGCGGTCGTGAACCAGTCCGCGCACGCCGAGCGTCATCGGCCGCCTGAGCAGGAAAGACAGATGGAACAACCTTGCCCTGAGACCCGGCCAGCCGGTCTGACGCATGGCCGCTTCCGGATCGAGCGGCGCCGTCATCCGCGGAACCGCGATTCGACGCAAAACCATGAGTGGAAAGCAGGCACCGGCTCGCTTATGAAAGAGCAATGTTCAGGCTCGCGCATATTTCCGATGTCCATCTGGGGCCGCTTCCCGGTGTAACCTATCGCGAACTCGCCTCCAAGCGCGTGGTCGGCTATGTCAACTGGCAGCGCAATCGCCGCCGCCACATGCATGATGCGGTCATCGACAGCATCGTCGCAGATCTCAAAGCCAGCCAACCGGACCATCTCGCCGTCACCGGCGATCTGGTCAATCTGGCGCTCGACGGCGAGATCGAGATGGCCAGGCACTGGCTGGAGACGCTGGGCTCGCCCGATGACGTGTCGGTCGTCCCCGGAAACCACGATGCCTATGTACCGGGCGCCTTCGACAAGGTCTGCCGATCATGGGCGGCCTGGATGACAGGCGACGGCGTCAGCGGGCCGGTCGACCGCAACGCCTTTCCCTATCTGCGCGTGCGCGGCAATGTCGCGCTGATTGGCGTCTCGACGGCGCGCGCCACCGCTCCTTTCATGGCCAACGGCTTTTTCAGGGCAGCCCAGGCGCGACGACTCGGCAAAATCCTGGACGCAACGGCCGGCAGCGGTCTGTTTCGGGTGATCATGATCCATCATCCGCCGGTGCGCGGGGCGGTTTCCCAATACAAGCGGCTATTCGGCATCGAGCTCTTCCAGCGGACTGCAAACCGGCATGGCGCCGAGCTCGTTCTGCACGGTCATTCGCATGACCCGACGCTGTTCTTCATCGGCCGGCGCGGCCAAAAGATCCCTGTCGTCGGCGTCGCAGCGGCCGGGCAGGGGCTCGGTGGCAGGCACCAGGCGGCGCAATACAACCTCATCGATATCGACGGCGAAAGAGGCGACTGGCAGGTCCGTTTGACGCGGCGCGGTCTGACCGGCCCGGCGATGCCGCCTTCGGACCTGCAGGTGCTTGAACTGGTGGCCGATGCCGAGGCACCTCGCCAACTGGTCAGAAGCTGACCTTGATGGCCGCGAGGCGATCCCAGAACAGCACCAGCGACACGGCAAGCCCAACAAGCGCGCCGGCGGCGATCAGACCCAAACCGGAGAGGACGGCTGACCAGGCCTTGCCGCGCCGGGTCGCCCGCAAGGGCGGTTCGGCTTCTCTCACCGATGCCCGATGCATGCCGGGAACGGGATGCTCGACCCCGCCTTCCATCATCCTCTGGCGCTCGATCACACGTTCGGCCACATAGCGCGTCACAGAATCGGCGACGACCTTCATGTCGCTCGATTCGGCGAGCACCACGCGCCCGATGCGCGTGTCCCTGAGGAAGCGATAGGTGCGGCGGTCGCGTCCCATGGCGACGTGGCAGACGGCATCGATCCACAGGCGCGGCTGCAGGCCGGACGAGACCGCGAAGTCGAAATTGTCCATGTCGGTGGGCACCTCGGCAAAGACAGGGGCGAGCTCAGCGGCAAGCAGATCCAGTCGCATACGGTGCGCCTCGCGCATGTCGACGACGACATCGTCGCGATCAGCGAAAGCGTTCTTCACGTCGCGAATGGCATCGGACAGCTTGCGCGACGCCTCGATCGGGGTGGGTTTCTCGCCTGCGTCCTTCATCGGCGGCTGCCTCGTGTTGGTTAACAGCGGGTTAACACAGTCGCCGACAAAATGCACTGGTGAGATGGTGGATCAGCTATACCGCCCGGTCACGCGCGGACGAGCGTCGACGGCGCCGACTCATGTTACGACGCACGGCGGAAGCGACCAGATCGGATGCTTCCTCGACCAGCATATGGCCGGCTTCCAGAACATGATGCAGGTGAAAATGCGCCGGCAAGTCGTCTGCCTGGGCAACCGGCAGCATGGCGTCGTCCGTGCCCCAGACCACCATCACCGGCATGGCGAGCGTGCCCAACTGTTCGCGCGGAATGGCGCCTTGCCGATCATCCCTGGTCATGACGGCGGCGATCTCGACAAGCTTCTGCACCTGACCGGGGCGTTCGCGCATCTCGGCAAGCGTATCCACGATGTCTTCCGGCGGCTGTTCCCCTGGTCCGGACATGGCGGCCAAACAGGTACGAACCTCGTTTCTGCCGGCCGCCGCCGCATAGCGGCGCAATAGCGGCCCGTTGATCTCCGGTCCGAAACCGCCCGGCGCCAGAAGCGTCAGCGAGGCTACCCTTTCGGGCTCGCTCAACGCCAACAGGGTCGCGACCGCGCCACCCATCGAATGGCCGACGAGATGCACTTTCTTCCTTCCGCGTGTCGCCAGGTCGGCGAGAATGGCCTTGGCGGCGGAGCGCGCCGATGTGCCGGGGACACTGAGAGAATGCCCGTGGCCGGGAAGGTCGTAGGCAATCGTCCGCATTCCGGGAGATAGCGTCGAGATCACCTGGCGCCAGACATCATGGCACCCGCCAAAACCGTGCAGGAAAACGACAACCTTCGAGCCGGCGCCCCGTTCGGCGGCATAAACGGAAGAATCCATGAAAGTTTATGAGTTTTCCAAGCCCCAGCGACCGAACAGGCGCCCCCGTAGTCAAATTGTGGCTCGATTGCTCTTTGTCTAGAGCAACGGCCAGTAAATTTTTTGCGATCAGCCGCGCCGTTCTAGTACAATTCAGCTGGCGCTACCAAGGCCTGCTGCATGCAAAGCTTGGACCAACCTGTCGGTGAGATCGGCGGGGTATTTGCGGTCGACGAAGGTCGCGCGCGGATCGGCGGCGAATTTCGGGAATTTGGCGACGAGTTCATCGGTCAACTGGCCGGCCAACTGGCCGCGGCCGGCAATCTTGGCGCCGATCAGGCGCGCGGCCAGATAATGAGACTTGGTGGCCGTGGTGCGCAACGATTCACTGGCAATGGCGGCCTGCCTCGCATCCCCCAGCATGAACGCGCCGACAAACAGGCCGTAGTCCCACCATGTCGGGTGGCCACTGAAGGTCTCGACGGCGTGTGCAATGATAGGGGTGCCTTCGCTGTACTTGCCGGCGAAGATCAGCCCATAGCCGTAGGCTGCGGCCATACCGAGATCGTAGGGATTGAGCTCGTGCGCCTTGCGCATCCAGCGGATCGCTTCGTCCGTATTGCCGAGGCGCGAATTGAGATAGCCATAGGCGCGATGCGCATAGGGGCTGGTCGGCCCGATCTGCACGGCACGATGGGCAAACGACATCGCCTGTTCGATCGTCGCGCCGGAAGGATAGGCGTAGTGATCGGTGACGGCCTCGAGATGCAGGGACGCGAGTTCGGAATAGACAAGCGACGATTTCGCACCTTGGTTGGCCAGTTTCTCGAGGCAGCGATAGGCAGCCTCGTGCGTCGCTGCGCTTTGATCGAGATAGTATCTGTCGTTGAGCACCAGGCACTGCGTCAGGCCAGTGCCGATGCCGCTTTGCTCGATATAGCCGTAGATCGGTCCGGAGGCCGGAATGGTCGAGGTCAATATGTTGGCGATGCTGTCCTCGACCGCGTCGGGCGCACTGTCCTCGGCCGTCAGGTTGCGTGACAGGAGCACCCGGCCGGTGGCGACATTCTGCAGTTCGATCGTGACATCGCTTGGCGCGGGTCCAGGCAAGATGTCGAATACAAAGCTGGTGGCGTCGGCGGCCGGATCATGCGTGCCGTCAGCGTCGCGCCCGATGAAGTCTATCGTGTCGAAACCGGCAAGGCCGGTGCGCAGCGAGGCAGCCACGCGCGCCGCCTCGGGACCGCTCGCCTTTGTGGCGATGTAGATCAAAGGCAAGGTCTCCACCGGTGAAGACGCGATGCTACCTGTCGCCGCTGTTTCGACCACCGAGGCCGCATCCCCGCCGCCGAGCAAGGCATCGCCGCCCTGGCGAAGGATGAGCACGCCCAGCATGGCGATGACGACAGCGATCGCGCCCCAGAAGAACCTCAGGTGGCGGGTCAGCGACGGGCCATGAGCCTGAGAAGCGGGCGGCGACATCGGCGGCGCGGACTGTGCGGGAGCGGGCTCCTCTGGCAAGCCGGGCGCCACGATGGCACGCGCCACGCCCGCCGCCGGCTCCTCGCCGACAGGCAGGCGAATTGCGTTCAGCTCATAGGATGGAACATAGCCGCCGCGCGGGATGGCGATACGCACCGGTTCGGCAACGCCTTCATTGGCGAAATATTGCTGCAGGAGCTCGCGCAGCCTGCCCGCCTGGACCCGGACCACGGCATCGGTCGACGGATCGAAATCGCCGTCCCTGCCGAAGACATCCATGGCGATGGAGAAGCCCTTGAGCCGGTCGGCTTCGCCGGCCTGCTCGCGCTCGACCAGGTAGCGGAGCAGCTTTCGGGCACGCTCCGAGCGTCCGAATGTTTCGCTGGCGAGCAGTCGCTCAAGTGTCTCGCGCACTGCGGGGGCGGCAGGCGGGGCATGCTGCAAGTGTCGATCCTCTCGAAGTCGGCACAGGTTAGGGCGCGATCATATAGCGATGGCACTGCCGCACAAGCATAGTTGTGTTATGCGATCGCGTAAGCCACCGGATAATTGCCCATGGTTAACGCGCGAAAGCCGGTATCGCAATGCGTGCGGAGCGCCGCGGACGTGCGGCGCTCCGGGTAAGCATTGATCAGCCGGCGTTGCGGCCGACGATGCGGTTGGCGGCCGAAACCACCGCTTCCAGCGAGGCGGCGACGATGTTGGTATTGATGCCGGCGCCGAACAGCTTGCCGCCGGGATACTCCATCTCGACATAGGAGATGGCGGAGGCATTCGAGCCGCGCTGTAGCGAATGTTCGGAATAGTCGAGCACCGACATCGCGACGCCAACATGCCGCGACAGCGCATCGACGAAACCATCGATCGGGCCGGTGCCGGTGCCGGTGATGGTCATTTCCTTACCCTTGTCGAGGATCACCGCCTCGATCACGCGGCGGCCCTTCACCTCGGTGTCGGGATAGGTGTGGTGATCGATGAATTCCAGCCGGGCGCTGGGCTGGTCGACATAGGTCTCGAGGAAGCGCTCATGGATCCGCTTGGCGGGCACCTCCTTGCCTTCGGCGTCGGTGATTGCCTGGATAGCCTGGCTGAACTCGATCTGCAGGTTGCGCGGCAGATTGAGGCCGTAGTCGGCCTGCAGCACATAGGCGATGCCGCCTTTGCCGGACTGCGAGTTGATGCGGATGATCGCCTCGTAGGTGCGGCCGACGTCGGCCGGATCGATCGGCAGGTAGGGCACTTCCCAGAGCGGCGTGTTGGCCTTCTTCAGCGCCTTCATGCCCTTGTTGATGGCGTCCTGGTGCGAGCCGGAGAAGGCGGTGTAGACCAGTTCACCGACGTATGGGTGGCGTTCCGGGATTTTCAGCTGGTTCGAATATTCATACACGTCCTTCATCCGGTTGATGTCGGAACAATCCAGCTCGGGATCGACGCCTTGCGTGTACATGTTGAGCGCCAGCGTGACGATGTCGACATTGCCGGTGCGCTCACCATTGCCAAACAGCGTGCCCTCGACGCGGTCGGCGCCGGCCATCAGGCCGAGCTCGGTGGTGGCAATGCCGGTGCCGCGGTCATTGTGCGGGTGCAGCGAGATGATCAGGTTCTCGCGGTTGTCGAGGTTGCGGCACATCCACTCGATGCGGTCGGCATAGATGTTGGGCGTCGACATCTCGACCGTCGACGGCAGGTTTATGATCAGCTTGTTGTCGGCCGTCGGCTTCACGATCTCGGTCACGGCATTGCAGATCTCCAGAGCCACCTCGAGCTCGGTGCCGGTGAAGCTCTCCGGCGAATATTCGAAGCGATAGCCGCCGCCCGCCTTGGCAGCCATGTCGGTGATCATCTTGGCGGCGTCAGTGGCGATGCGCTTGATGCCGGCGACGTCCTTCTCGAAGACGACGCGGCGCTGCAATTCGCTGGTCGAGTTGTAGAAATGCACGATCGGGTTGGTTGCGCCCTTCAGCGCCTCGAAGGTGCGGGTAATCAATTCGGGACGGCACTGCACCAGCACCTGCAGCGAGACATCGGCCGGCACGTTGCCTTCCTCGATGCACCAGCGGGCGAAATCGAAATCGGTTTGCGAGGCCGAGGGGAAACCGATCTCGATCTCCTTGAAGCCCATGTCGAGCAGCAGCGCGAACATGCGCGCCTTGCGCTCGTGGCCCATCGGGTCGATCAGCGCCTGGTTGCCGTCGCGCAGGTCGACCGAGCACCAGATCGGCGCCTTGTCGATGACCTTTGACGGCCAGGTGCGATCGGTGAGGCCGACGGTCGGGTAGGGCTGGTATTTGCGAGCGGCGTCCGACATGCCCTTCTCGGCATGGTCAGCCTGAATGTCTTCTCGTGCGTTCATCGTCATCTCTCCCGGCGGCTCGCGGATCCGCCTTCAGACGGATTGGTGCCGAGCGGCGCCTTTACCAAAGTTTCGTTCGCTTGATGTGACTTGCCAACTGGCCAAGGAGCGTGCGCGTAAGCGGCGATTTCGACCGCCGGGCGCTCCTTCAGCGAACCCGGCGATCGCCGATAAGGCCGAGAAGAAGCAGGGTGGAAGCAAGCGCGCGCACGGTCTCGCCGGCAAAGCCGGTCGGACGGGAAGCGGCGGAGGAGGCGCGCGTGTTCATGGCGGTTCTCATACAGGAGCGGCATTCGAGAGGCAAGTGCCGGCGCGGCCAGGCTCTTCCCCACGTCCGGCAAATGCGCCAAACTCGCCGACGAGGCAGCGACGCCTGGGGAGGCCCATCCATGAATTTTGTGTACTTCTCGCCGCATTTTCCGGCCAACGGCGCCGACTTCTGCGATCGGCTGAAGAAGGCCGGCGCCACCGTGCTAGGCATCGGCGATGCGCCTTATGAGGCGCTGAGCGGAAAACTGAAGGCGGCGCTGTCGGAATATTACCGCGTCGCCGACATGGAGGACTACGAGCCGGTATTCCGGGCGATGGGCCATTTCATCCACAAATGGGGGCGCATCGACCGTTTCGAGTCGCTCAACGAGCATTGGCTGGAGCTGGAAGCCAACATCCGCACCGACTTCAACGTCTTCGGCACCAAGCTCGATTTCGTTAAGAACCTGAAGCGCAAGAGCCGCATGCGCGCCTTCTTCCGCAAGAGCGGCGTCGAGACCATTCCGCAGCGCAAATGCTCCGATCGGGCGGGCGCCATGACCTTCATCCGCCGCGTCGGCTATCCGGTGGTGGTGAAGCCTGATTCCGGCTCGGGCGCCTCGAACACGTTCAAGATCTCCAATGCGAAGGAGCTCGACCAGTTCTTCCGGGACAAGCCGGAGGGCGTGACCTTCGTCATGGAGCAATTCATCGAGGGGCTGGTGGTGACGTTCGACGGTCTGGTCAACCGCGACGGCGAGGTGGTGCTGGCGGCGAGCCACCGCTACGACCAGAGCGTCATGGAGGTGGTCAACCGCGACCGCCACATGAGCTACACCTGCTTTCCCGAAATCAGCCCGGCGGTGGAAGAGGCGGGCCGCAAGATTCTCAAGGCGTTCGACGTGCGCGAGCGGTTCTTCCACATCGAGCTGTTCGAGACCAAGGACAAGCGCGTCATCGCGCTCGAGGTCAACATGCGCCCGCCCGGAGCCTGGATGACGGATGCCATCAACTACACGTTCGACATCGACGTCTACGCGGCATGGGCCGACATGGTGGTCAAGGACGCCGCCGGCGGACCCTACGAAGGCAAGTATTTCACCGCCTATGCCAGCCGCAAACGCCACCTCCACTATTTGCACAGCCATGCGGACGTGCTAGCCGCCCACGGCGACAAGATTGTCCACCACCAGGCCATCGAAGAGGTTTTCAGCCGCGCCATGGGGAATTACGCCTATCAGATGCGCTCGAGGGACCAGAAGGCGCTGCGCCAGGCGGTCGACTACATCCACGCGGAAAAGGCCTGAGCGATGGATGTCTCCTATCACAAGGGGTTTGCCCGCAATCTCGGCCGCGACATGGAGTACAAGCGCTACGGCCATGCCGGCCGGCCGGTGGTGGTGTTCCCGACCTCGCAAGGGCGCTTCTACCAGTTCGAGGATTCCGGCGGGGTGGGGGCGCTGGCCGACTTCATCGATACCGGCCGCATCCAGTTGTTCACGCTCGACGGCATCGATTCCGAATCCTTCTTCGACAAGCATGGCGATCCTGCGCAGCGCATCGCGCGCCATGAAGCCTATTTCCGCTATGTGCGCGAGGAAGCACTGCCGGAACTGCAGTCGATTGCCGCCAAGGCCAATGGCGGGCGCAATCTGAAGCCGCTGTTCTCGGGCTGTTCGATGGGCGGCTATCATTCGTCGAACTTCGTCTTCCGCTTTCCGGAGCTGGCCAGCGGCGTCATTGCGCTGTCCGGCGTCTATTCGACCCGCGATTTCTTTGGCCGGACGCTCGAGGGCAGCATCTTCTTCAACTCGCCGCTCGACTACCTGCCTGGCATCGTCGACCAGAAGCTGCTCGGACGGTTGAGGGCGCTGAGGCTGATCTTCTGTTGCGGGCAGGGCGCCTGGGAAGAGCGCATGCTGGTGGAAACGCGCGAGTTGGAACAGGTGTTGCGCGACAAGTCGATTCCGGCGTGGGTCGACTATTGGGGCGGCGACGTCAGCCATGACTGGCCATGGTGGCACAAGCAACTGGTGTATTTCTTCGGCCGCTGGCTGGACGAGGATCTGATGAAGCGGCTGGATTGAACCGCAACCGACCCGGTCCGCGGTTTTGCGAAGCTTGCCGATGCCGGCGGCACAAGGCCCTTTCCAGACAGGTTCGGGCGCTTTGCCCTATTCCTTGATGCTTCTCGCCACCAGCCGCGCCACGCTCGGACCGACGAGCAGCACCACGAGGAAGCGGGCTGACTGCAGCGCCATGACGAAGGAGATGTCGACGTTCTGCGCCGCCGCGGCGATGATGGCGACGCTGTCCATGCCGCCGGGGCTCGTCGCCAGATAGGCGGTGAGCGGATCGATGCCGAGCACGCGACTGATGACGAATGCCATGCCGCCGCAAAAGGCGATCAGCGCCACGATCGAGGCGATGATCTGCGGCAATGCGCGGGTCGCGTGGCGCAGGATCGGCCGGGTGAAGTTCAGGCCGATCGACCAGCCGATCAGGGCGTAGCTGACGGCCAGCAGCCATTGCGGCAATTGCATCTCCACGCCGAAGCCGAGATGGACAATGGTGCCGAAGATGAAGGTGCCGAGGAAGAACGGCGACGGCAGCCGGCAAAGCCGGCCGAGCAGGGCGCCGACAAGCGCCACAGCGAGCATCGCGGCAAAGGCCATCCATTCGATCGGCGGAAACCAGACGATGGCCGGGGGTTCGACGCCCGAAGTGTCGACCCACATGCGGGCGATCAAGGCGGCGGTCATCGAGACGAAGATGACGCGCAGATACTGCATGAAGGCGACGAGCCGCTGGTCGGCGCCAAAGGCGCCCGCCATCAGCACCATGGCGGTGGCCGCTCCCGGCGACGAGCCCCAGACGGCTGTGGTGCCGGGCAATATGCGCCAGCGGCTGATCAGCCAGCCAAGCAGGCTGGAGGCGGCGACGGTCGCAATGACGGCGCCGAGGAAAAGCGGCCATTCCTTGTAGAAGACGGGGAATATGTCGGCGGAGATGGAAGCGGCAACGAGGCAGCCGACGACGGCTTGCGCCGAGCCGAACAGGGGGCGGGGCACGCGCACCGTGGCGCCGTTGGTTCCGGCGAGGATCGCCGCCAGCATCGGTCCGATCAGCAGCGCCGCCGGCAGAGCGGCGGCTTCCAGCGCGCTGGCGAACAGCAGCGAGAACGCCAGCAGCACCAGCCATTGCCGCGGCGGACGGAGTCGCGCCATGCGATCAACGGGTGGTTGTTCTGGCGAGGAGTCCATATCCGGCTCTTAGACCGGGCGGGGACAAATGCGAACCCATTTCCCGCGCAAAAGTCCTGATTTGCGTTGCTCCAGCGTCAGCCTGTGTTGCCGGCGGGCAGGCCGAAGCCGCCGACCGGATGGGTCTCGACCTGGAATTCGAAGCCGGCGATGAAGGGGCGCGCCTTGGCGATCGCCGCCTGCACTTCGGGCAATTGCAATGACGTCTTGTGGCTCGCCTGATCGGTCCATACTTCGGTGACCCAGATGGCGTCGGCGTCGGCCGGGTCGGTGGCAATGATGTAGCTCAGGCAGCCGGGGAGCGCGACGGTGCTCTCGCGCAACACGTCCATGACCGCGTCGCGCTGGCCGCGCGCCGCCCGCATCTTGCCGATCAGTCCGTACATTCCTTGTATCTCCCTCCGGTTGCGCGACAAGAGTATGCAGTCGGCGCCTCACGGCATCAACTGGCCGCCATTCACCTCGATCACCTGGCCGGTGATGTAGCCGCTCATGAGGTCGGATGACAGGAACAGATAGGCGCCGACGCAATCCTCGGCGGTGCCGGCGCGGCCCTGCGGAATGCTAGCGACCATGCCCTTGATCTGCTCCTCGGTCGAATAGCGCTCGTGAAAGGGTGTCAGGATGGTGCCGGGGGCCACGGCGTTGACGCGGATGCCGAAGCCGATCAACTCCTTGGCCATGCCGCGCGTCACGTTGGAGACGAAGGCCTTGGCCGAGCCATAGAGGCCGGCGCCGCCGCCGGCGCCGTTGCGGGCAGCGATCGAGGAGGTGTTGACGATGAAGCCGCCCTGGCGCTTCAGCCACGGTATCGCCTTGCGCGAGGCGGTCAGCACGGATCGCGCATTAAGGTCCATCACCGCGTCGTAATGCGCCTCGGTCTGGTCGGCATAGGCAACCCGGCCGAGCATGCCGCCGGCATTGTTGACGAGACCGTCGAGGCGGCCGAAATGCTCGGCGCTTTCCTCGACGACACGCTCAACGTCGGTGGGCTTTGAGAAGTCGCCCTGGGTCAAGAAGACCTCGCCGCCGCTGTCGCGAATGGTTCGGCCGAGCTTTTCGGCGGCCTCACGGCTTGAGTTGTAGTGCAGTGCGACGCGGCATTTCTGCGCGGCATAGGCGCGGGCAAGCGACGCGCCGATCCCGGTCGACGCGCCGGTGACGAGCACCGCCCTGCCGGCGAGGTCGGGAATGACAAGTGTCGTCATGCTGGTTGGTCTCCGAAATCCCGCGTCTTTCGTAGGCTATCGGCGGCCTCGCGTTCAAGCCTTCCCGCCGTCAGGGCCGGAGATAGATGTAGCCCTGGCGCTGCAATTCGGCGAGCTTGACGACGCCGCCCTTGTCGGCGACCTGGAAGCCGGCGAGCAGGTCGGCAAGCGTGATGTCCATGCCATGCATGGTGTTGCCGCAGGCTTGCGGAACCAGCCCCTTCTGGACCAGCCCGGCAAACCGGCTGGACGTAGCGCCGGATGCGGCCTTGGTCTTAAAGGCCGCAAGGGCCGGGCCATGCACGACAAGCACGATGTCGACATTGCCGCCGGTGCCTTCGTAATGGTTCTTGATGTTGCCGAGGACGAAATTGGCCTTGTCGACGTCGCTGAGGTGATAGGCGACCTTCAGCCTTTCCTCCTCCGCGGCAGCCGCCTTGACCTGGCGCAGTCCGAAAAGGCCGGCGGCCCCGGCAAGACCGGCACGGAAAATATCTCGGCGCAGCATCGCTCTTCCTCCACCAGCCGGGCACTATGGTCCTGCGTGGCCCCGGCCTCGCTAACTATTTGTTTCTACGCAATTCCCTATGGAAAACCGTTACACGCTTTTCCCGGAACTGCTCCTAGACTAGCATGAATCGCAGTCACGTCCTGTCGATGGGAGGAGGGTCACATGACGTCGAGGATAGCGGTGGGCGCGGCGCTTGGCGCTGCATTGTTCGTTGTCGGCGCGGCTCTTGCCGATGACACTCCCAAGCTGACGGAACTCAGCCCCAACGGCGCCGATGCCTGTTTCGGACGCGTCTACGACGCGGCGCACCTCAAGGCGCATCCAAAGCAGAAAGTGGCGCGCATCTTCTTCTACTATGGCCACGATCCGGTCAGCCGGCCGAACGAGGAGCCGAGCACGATTGGCGGCGCCGCCTATGATGGCTTTCTCACCACCACGGTGCGCGGCACCAAGAAGCCGGAATGGGCAGCTGGCTGGTGCAATCGTCAATCCGAGGACGGCAAGAGCGGCCCGATCCATTGCGGCATGGAATGCGACCGCACGCTCGCTTCACTCAAGGTCGACGACAAAGGCCGGCTGATCGTCTCCAACGTACAGCCCGATGTCTATCTCGACGCCGGCGCGGAGGAGGAACTCGGCGCGGCGCAGTACAACAAGCAGGCGCTGGGCAGCGAGGACGACAATTTCCGCCTCGACCCGATGCCGGCCGCCACCTGCAAGGCGGAATTCGCGCGCATCGATCCGATCGATCCGGCGCTCGGGGCGCCGCTGCGCGAGCGGCTGAAGCCCGACCAGGCGTTCTGCTATGGCCGCGACTACGACGCCGCGCATCTGAAGTCGCACCCCGACCAGGTGACGCAGTCGATCCGGGTTTTCCGCGGGCCGGTCGAACTAGCCTCCTACGCTTCAGGCGGCGATGTGGCCAACTGGCCGGACGGCGCCGACATCGCCATTTCGGTGACGACCAGGCAGAAGTCGGGCAAGGTCACGCAGACCTATTTATGCCAGGGCGAGGCCGACCAGTGGCGCTGCGCGGCAAGCTCGAAGATCAGCGATTTTGCCTGCGACGTCTCGCAGAAGGAGATTTTCCTGAAACGCGGCGCCAACGGCACGATGATGCTGGCCAACCCCAACAGCGCGCTCGCCATCGTCGATCTCTGCTCGAAGGCGGCGGATGGCAAGACGACGTCGGACGACAAGGTCTATCGGCTGAATCCGATGCCGCAGGCGGCCTGCGCACCTTAGGTCCATCGATATTCAGGTGAGGCCGGCCTGCGAACGGCAACTTCCTGCGCTTCCGGTGCTCACGTACTTCAAGTACGCTCCGCTCCGGTTCTCGGAAGTCACCGTTCTCGACTCGGCCTGACCTGAATCTCGACAGACCTTCGCAGTGTAAGCTTGGGGCGAAATTAGGCGAACGGCACCGCCGTGGTGCCCTTGGGCAGCTTCGCCTCATCGTCAGGCTCGACATGGATGGTGACGCGCACCGAGGGGATTTCGGCCTTCAGCGCGTCCTCGATGCGGTCGCAGATGACATGACTGTCGCCCACCGTCATACCGGCGTCGACGACCATGTGAAATTCGATGAAAGTGGCGCGGCCGGCGATGCGCGTCTTGAGGTCGTGCACCTCCAGCGCTCCCTTCGAATTGGCCGAGATGATGTCGCGGATGCGCATATGCTCCTGCGTATCCACGGCACGGTCCATGAGGCCGCTCAACGATTCTCCAGTAAGCTTCCAGCCCTGGTAGAGGATGTTGAGCGCCACGAGCAGCGCAAGCAGCGGGTCGAGAATCCGCCACCCAGTCATCACCGCGGCAACAAGGCCGACGATGACGCCGACCGAGGTCAGCACGTCGGTCATGATGTGCTGACCGTCGGCGACCAATGCCGGCGATCGTTCGGCGCGGCCGTTGCGGATCAGCACCAAGGCCCATGCGGCGTTGACCACAGCAGCGCCGCCGTTGATCATCAAGCCCTCCCAGGGCTGTTCGATCAGTGCCGGGTTCTGCAGCGACTGCCACACCTTGGCTATGATCAGCATCGCCGCCACGACGATCAGCACGCCCTCGAGCACCGCCGAAAAATATTCGGCCTTGTGATGACCGAAAGGATGGTCGCTGTCGGCTGGTTTGTGGCTGATGCGGATGGCCCAGAGAGCGGCGGTCGCCGTGATGACGTTGACGATCGATTCCAGCGCGTCGGAATAGAGGGCGACCGAGCCGGTCATCTGCCAGGCGACAAACTTCAACCCCATCACCAGGAAGGCGATGACGATCGACCAGAAGGCAAGGCTGGCGACCTTGCGCTTGGCTGCGGCTTTTGCCGCGGCCGCCGTCATGTCTTCCGTTGCGGCCATCGCTGCTAGGCTGCCTTTTCCTTGGCCTTGCGCGGCAGATGCGCAACGATGTTCTCGATGATGCGCATGCCGGCATTGTGGCCGAGCGTCATGATCGATTCCGGATGGAACTGCACGGCGGCGATCGGCTCCTTGCGGTGCTCGAAGGCCATGATGACGCCGTCCTCGGTCTCGGCGGTGACCAGGAAATCGTCGGGGAGGCGCACCGGATCGGCGAAGATCGAGTGGTAGCGGCCGACGGTCACTTCCTTGGGCAGGCCGGAGAAGATGACGCCGGGCTTGGAGACGCGGATGCGCGACGGCTTGCCGTGCATCGGTATATGCAACTGCCGGAGCTCGCCGCCATAGGCTTCAGCCAGCGCCTGCAGGCCGAGGCAGACGCCGAAGATCGGCAGGTCGCGGGCTCTTGCCTTCTTGATCGTGGCGGCGCAATCAAAGTCCTTCGGCGTGCCAGGGCCAGGCGAGAGCACGACGAGGTCCGGCTTCAGCCGCTCGAAAACCTCCTCCGGCACGGGCGTGCGCACGGTGGAAACATTGGCGCCGGTCTGGCGGAAGTAATTGGCGAGCGTGTGGACGAAGGAGTCCTCGTGGTCGACCAGGAGGATGTTGATGCCGTCGCCGACGCGCGCGGCGGTGCGTTCGGCGCCAACGGCATTGCCGGTCTTGGCGTCGCGGATGGCGGATAGCATGGCGGATGCCTTCAGTTCGGTTTCGGCTTCTTCTTCCTCGGGAACGCTGTCGAAGAGCAGCGTGGCGCCTGCGCGTACCTCGGCGATGCCGTCCTTGATGCGGATGGTGCGCAGCGTCAGCCCGGTGTTCATGTCGCCGTTGAAGTTGACCATGCCGATCGCCCCGCCATACCAGGCGCGCGGGCTCTTCTCGTTCTGCTCGATGAAGCGCATGGCCCAGAGCTTCGGCGCGCCGGTGACGGTGACCGCCCAGGCATGCGACAGGAAGGCGTCGAAGGCATCCATGCCTTCGCGCAGCCGCCCCTCGATATGGTCGACGGTGTGGATCAGGCGCGAATACATCTCGATCTGGCGGCGGCCGATGACACGCACCGAGCCCGGATCGCAGACGCGCGATTTGTCGTTGCGGTCAACGTCCGAGCACATGGTGAGCTCGGATTCGTCCTTCTTGGAGTTGAGCAGCTTCAGGATCTGCTCGGAGTCCGAAATGGCGTCGTCGCCGCGTTTGATCGTGCCCGAGATCGGGCAGGTCTCGACGCGCCGGCCGTTGACGCGCACGAACATCTCCGGCGAGGCGCCGATCAAATACTCGCCTTCGCCGAGGTTGATGAAGAAGGAATAGGGCGAGGGGTTGATCGCCTTCAGCTTGCGCGAAATCTCGGAAGGCTCGGTTTCGCAGCGCTCGTAGAACATCTGGCCGGGCACGACCTCGAACAGGTCGCCGCGCTTGAAGCTGTCCATCGCCCGGCGCACCAGGTTGGCGTATTCGCCGGGCTCGTGGTCGCCGCGCGGCGGGATGCGGTCGGCGGTCCTGAACGGCTCGACGGCGGCGTCGCGCGGCAACCCCTCCGTCGAGAAACCCTTGCCGGAATAGTCATAGCGGTCGGTCCAGGCCTTGGTCGAATAGTGGTCGACGACCAAGATCTCGTCAGGCAGGAACAGCACCAGATCGCGCTGGCTCTCTCTGCGCTCGAGCTTGTAGTCGACCGGGTCGAACTGGAAGGCGAGATCGTAGCCGAAGGCGCCGTAGAGGCCTAGATTGGCGTCTTCCTCGGTCTTGAACAAAGCGGTAATGGCGCGCAGCACGGTGAATACCGAAGGTACGCGGCTGCGCTCTTCCTCGGTGAAGACGCGGCCTGGCTTGGCAACCTCGAGGCGGATGAGCCTTGGCGACGTTTCGGCGATGGAGACCTCGGCAAGACCGTCCAGCGCCTTGGCGATCACCGGCAAAAGCACTTCGCCGCGTCCGTTCAGCGCCTCGATGCGCATGGCGCGTCCGCGCGCGGAAATCACCAGCGGCGGATCAATGATGGCGGTGTCCCAGCGCGTGTAGCGGCCCGGATACTCGTAATTCGAGGAAAACACCGCGCCGCGCCGGGAATTCAGCCCGTCGACATAGGCGTCGATGGCGCCTTCATAGGGCTGCTCCTGGCGGTCGCGGGTGATCGCCACGCCACCCGCTGTGACGAAGCGCTCGGCCCCGTTGTCCAGAACTCTTGTCGTCATTGCCGTCTCCATCAGCGTCTTGCTATTTCAGCTTCTTGGGGCAACGGACCCGGGGATGGCTTCAAAAAACAAATGGCCGCCCGGACATTCCGTTGCGGCCACCCTCTCTTTTCACGCGCACGCGTTCGAACAGGCCGCTGTCAGCGAGCCCACCACCAAATGGTCTTGTTCGAGCGCATGTTCATGGCGATTCCCATAGCGGCGAATGGTCGGCCGCGCAACTGGATTCCACGAGGCTGGTAAAAGCCTCGCTCGCTTAGTCCTCCAGCGTCCCCGACCTTGCATCGTCGCTTCTCCTGTCGCCAACCAGCTTCAGCAGGTCCTCGCCGGCGCGGATGATGCGCCGCGAACGCCTCGTCAGGATGAGGCCGGCCTGGGGCGCGAACACTTCCGTGCTGCCGCCCGTTTCGCCCGGGGCGTGGACGATTTTGGCGAGCCGCGCGCCCTTGGCGACGCGGTCGCCGGGCTTCACGTCATAGACGACCGCGCCACCCTTCGGCGCCGGCATCATGTCGATGTTTTCCAGCGGCGCCACGGTGCCGGTGAAGGGGCCGGGCGTGGCCAAGGCGGGGTCGGTGACAACGCCGCGCGCGACCAGCAGCCGATAGAGCCCCTCGGCATCGGAAGCGGCCAATTCGCCGTCGACGTCGAGCACGCCGCGATATTCGACCGTGGTGGCGACCCGCCGGTCGAAACGCGCCACATCCGCCGGGACATTCTGATAAGGCATGATCGAGGCGCCCTCGAAGGTGCCGTCGGTGTCCTCGTTCCACAGCAGCACCGCATCGACGCCCATGGCCGCCGCGCAATCGGCCATCGCCGGCCACAGGCTGGCGTGGATGTAGAGGTAGGGCAGGCCCTCGTCGTCGCAATGCAGGTCGAGCACGATGTTGTGGCCGAGCGAGAGCTGCAGCAGCCTGATCTTCAGCCGTTGGTCGGGCGTGCCGAGCCTGGTATCGGGCAAGAGCGAAGCGTCCGGTGCGGCAAGCAGCGGAAAGCCGCGGTTGAAGTTGTTGCGCGTGCCGAGATGGAAGCGGCCCTGATGTTCGCCGAAATGGTACTGGGCGCGACCGATCGGGTTGGCCCAGGGCACGATGGTGATGTCGCCCCTGATGCGGCCCTCGGCCTCGGCTCTTGCGAGCATCGGCATCAGCGCGTCGATGGCGACCACGCCCGGCAGTTCGCCGGCATGGAGCGCCGCCTGCAGATAGGCCGAAGGTCCCGCCTTGTCCGTTCCCGCGAAGCGGATCACCGGAAATTCGTAGGAAATGCCCTCGCCTTCGCCAGCGATGCGTTCGATCGTTTTCTGCATGGAGGCCTCCGGGAAAGAGGCGAACCCATGCACTTTTGCGATTGCGCTGTCGATTGGTCCAGGCCGAGGCGCTATGGGCGCAAACCACGCCGATGGCGGCTCTAGGCCAGCGGCTTCAGCTCCTGGGCTATGGTCGGCAGAAGCTCGGAGACGTTGGGGTGGATGTGCATGGCACGCGCCAGCGTCGATATCGGCGCCTTGGCATACATCAGGTCGAGCACCGAGTGGATCACCTCGTCGCCGCCCGGTCCGAGCACCGAGCAGCCGAGGATCTCCCCGGTGTCGGCGTCGGCCAGGATCTTCATGAAGCCCTGCGTCTCGCCCTTTTCCACGGCGCGGCCGACGCGGGTCATCGGCCGCTGGCCGACCAGCGCGCGGCGGCCGGATTTCCTCACCGCGGCCTCGGTCATGCCGCAGCGGCCGAGGGGCGGATCGATGTAGAGCGCATAGGCCTCGATGCGGTCGCTGACCTTGCGCGGATCATTGTCGAGCAGGTTGGCGGCGACGATCTCGAAATCGTTGTAGGAGGTATGGGTGAAAGCGCCCTTGCCGTTGCAATCGCCCATCGCCCAGATGCCGGGCACGCCGGTGCGCAACTGGTCGTCGACGACGATGAAACCGCGCTTGTCGACCTCGACGCCGGCCTTGTCGAGGCCGAGATCGTCGGTATTGGGGTTGCGGCCAAGCGCCAGCAGCACATGCGAGCCGATCGCCGGCGGCTGATCGGCGGAAAAGGTGACGGCGACATCGCCGCCCTGCTTGGCAAAACTGATGTCGTCGGCGCCGAGATGCACCGTGATGCCTTCGTCCTGGAGGATCGACAGGATGGCGGCCGAGACGTCCTCGTCCTCGCGACCGGTCAGCCGCGGGCTCTTCTCGATCACCGTCAGCTCGGATCCGAAGCGGCGGAACATCTGCGCGAATTCGAGCGAGATGTAGCTGCCGCCGACGACGACGAGATGGCGGGGCAGCACGTCGAGATCCATCATCGAGGAATTGGTGAGGTAAGGCACCTCCTCGACGCCGGGCAGGTCGGGAACGGCGGCGCGGCCGCCGGTGTTGAGGAATATCTTCGGCGCGGTCAGCAGTTCGTCGCCGACGCGCACGGTGTTGGCGGATTCGAAACGCGCATGGCCGCGGTAGAGCGTGCACTTCTCCATGCCGGCGATCCAGGTTTCCAGCCCTGTGCGGGAAGCGCCCGACACCTTGTCCTTGCGCGCCTTGATCGCTTTGTAGTCGACGCCCACCGGGCCGGATAAGGTCACGCCATAGTCGGCGGCGCGGCGCGCGAGATGGGTGGCGTAGGCGCTCGCCACCATCGTCTTGGTCGGGATGCAGCCGGTGTTGACGCAGGTGCCGCCGACGAGCTTGCGCTCGACCAGCGCCACGCTCATGCCGGCCGCGTTCAGCCGGCCGGCGAGCGGCGTGCCGGCCTGGCCGGCGCCGATGATGATGGCGTCGAAGGCCTTGGCCGTCATGCCACGGCCGCCACGATCAGCAGGCCGCCGATGATCGCCGCGGCGTCCTCGATGAAGGCAGCGGGCGGGTCCTTGCCGAAAGCCGCCGCCAGTCGGCCGCGGAACTCGGCGCCGCCGAGCGTGCCGATCACGGCGCCGATGGCGCCGGCAATCAGGCCACCGATGATGGCGCCGCCGGTCGCGCCGAACACCGCGCCGCAAAAGGCGCCGATGATGACGCGGGCGCCGAACTGCTGCGGCACCTTGCGGCTCGGCGTCGACGGCAGCTGGTCGGTGATCAGCTCGACGACCCCCAGGATGGTGGAAATGCCGAGGGCGATCCAGTGCCCCATGAAACTCGCCCAGGTGCCGGCGACCGGCAGCCAGCCGAGCCAGGCGCCCCAGGCGGTGACGGCAAGTGCCGTTCCGGCGCGGAGCCCGGCAACGACCCCGATCAGCAATGCAAGCAGATAAAGCATGATTGACCCCCTCGATGTCAGGACCTCGCACTGTCCGGCGCGAGCAAGCTAGCATAGGCCGGACATTTGGCCAGCAGGCTTTCGCCCAGCAAAGGATTGTGCTTTGGCAGTAATTCGATGGAGACGCGGCCATGACGGCAAGTGAGCGCATGAAGATGGCGGCGGGCGAGTGGTACACTTGCCTCGATCAGGAACTGGAAGCGCTGCGCGTCGCCGCGCGCGATGCGGTGTTCGAGCACAACGGCCTGCCGCCCCGGCAACGCGGCGACATCGGCCCGGCATTGCGGTCATTGTTGGGAAGCACGGGCGAGGGGGCGCGCATAGAGGGGCAGTTCCACTGCGCCTACGGGTTCAACCTCTTTCTCGGCGATGGTGTCTTCCTCAATGCCGGCTGCACGGTCCTCGATACGGCGCCGGTGCGCATCGGCAAGCGGACGTTGCTCGGGCCTAATGTGCAGATCTACTGCGCCGAGCATCACAGGGAGGCTGCAGCAAGGCAGGCGGGGCTGGAGATCGCCAAGCCGGTGACGATCGGCGCCGATGCCTGGATCGGCGGCAGCGCCATCATCCTCGGCGGCGTCACGATCGGCGATGGTGCCATCGTTGGCGCTGGCGCCGTGGTTACCCGCGACGTCGCAGCGAACACCACGGTGGTCGGCAATCCGGCGCGTCCGGTCAGGCAGCGTTGAGCGGCTTGCCCGTTCGGGTCAAAACATTGCGGCGTGTGTCGGCCTTTTGGCGCCGGCACTCCTGGAGAACTCGCGCCGATATTGCATCGGCGAGGTCTTGAGCCGCGCCGAAAAATGCTGGCGCAGCGAGGTGGCGCTGCCGAAGCCGACTTCGAAGGCCACCGTATCCATCGATTTCTCCGTCGCCTCCAGCAGCCTCTGCGCCAGCGCGATCCGCTGGTCGGCCAGCCAGTCGCCGAAGCTGGTGCCGATCGACTTCTGGAAGCGGCGCGTGAAGGTGCGGCGGGTGAGGCCGGCCGCCTCGGCGACGCTGTCGAGGCTGTGCGCCTCGCCGAGCGTCGCCCGCACCTTGTCGAGGGCCTGCGCGAACCGGTCGGCGGTCGAGGTCGGCGCCAGCGGGCGCTCGATGAATTGCGCCTGGCCGCCTTGCCGGTGCGGCGACAGCACGACGTGGCGGGCAAGCCGCAACGCCACTTCCGCGCCGTAGCGGGCGCGCACGATATGCAGGCAGCAGTCGAGGCCGGCGGCGACACCGGCCGAGGTTACGATGTCGCCGTCGTCGACATAGAGCACGTCGGCATCGACGGCGATGTCGGGATGGAGCGTCTGCAGCCTGTCCGTATAGGCCCAATGCGTCGCTGCCTTGCGTCCGCCGAGCAGTCCCGCGGCGGCGATGGCGAAGGTGCCGAGGCACAGTCCCACGATCAGCGCGCCGCGCCGGTGGGCGCGGCCGAGCGCCTCGACCAGCACCGCCGGAAGCGGGTCTTCGAGATCCTTCCAGCTTGGAATGATGACGATGTCGGCATCGTCGAGTGCCGCAAGCCCATGCGGGACGGCGATGGTCAGCCCGGCGTCGGTGTGGATCGGTCCCTCCTCCATGGCGCAGACGCGGAAATCGAAGCGCGGCAGGCCGAGCCTGGTGCGGTCCGTGCCGAACACGAGGCAAGGCACGGAGAGGTGGAAGGGGCTGATGCCGTCGAAGGCGATGACGGCGACGATCGGGTCGGCCATGGGAGCTCCGGGAGAAAACAGACAAGATTGTCCCAATTCTTTCGAATGAAGTCAATCGGGACACTTTTGCCGCGTTGGCGCCGGGCCTAGCTTCTGCCTATCAACCCGGTCGAAAGGAGATCGCCATGTCCGCACCAGCCATTAGCACCCAGCCGCGCCGCGCCCTCGTCGTCGTCGACGTCCAGAACGACTATGATGGCGGCAATCTCGCCATCCAGCATCCGCCGTTCCGCGACAGCGTCGTCAATGTGGCGCACGCCATGGACGCGGCGGCGGAAGCCGGCGTCAAGGTAGTGGTCATCAAGCAGATGGCGCCGGAGACCTCGCCGATCTTCGCCAAGGGAAGCCATGGCGGCGAGCTGCATCCCGAGATCGCCAGGCGAAGCCGCGACCATTATGTCGAGAAGACGCTGCCCTCAGCCTTCACCGGCACCGATCTCGAGGCGTGGCTGCGCGCCAATGCCATCGATACGATCGCGGTCGTCGGCTACATGACGCACAATTGCGACCTGTCGACCATCATCCATGCCGTGCATATGGGCTTTGCTGTGGAGTTCCTGTCCGACGCCAGCGGCTCGGTGCCTTACGCCAACAGCGCCGGCTATGCTTCTGCCGAGGACATCCACCGCGTGGTCACCATCATCCTGCAGTCGCGCTTCGCGGCGGTGCTCAAGATCGCCGAGTGGGTCGACTGCCTGAAGACCGGCGCTTTGCCGGAACGCGACACGATCTTTGCTTCCAACCAGCGCGCGCTGGCGCGCAATGCAGCTTAGCCGCGCTCAAATCCGCAAATGAAAAGGGCGCCGCGAAAGCGGCGCCCTTTGTTTTCGCAGCCGAAAGGAAGCCTAGAACAGGCCTTCGATCTGGCCGGCCTCGTTGAGGAAAATCTTTTCGGAGGACGGCGCCTTGGGCAGGCCGGGCATGGTCATGACCTCGCCGCAGATGATAACGACGAAGCCGGCGCCGGCCGAGAGCCGGACCTCGCGCACCGGCACGGTGTGGCCGGTCGGCGCACCGCGCAGGTTCGGGTCGGTCGAAAACGAATACTGGGTCTTGGCCATGCAGACCGGCAGGTTGCCGTAGCCGGCCTGCTCCCAGGCGTGCAGTTGGTCGCGGATCGACTTGTCGGCGATCGCCTCGTCGCCGCGGTAGATGCGCTTGACGATGGTGTTGACCTTTTCGAACAGCGGCATCTCGTCGGGATAGAGCGGCGAGAACTGCGAGGCGCCGGACTCGGCGATCTCGACGACCTTCCTGGCGAGGTCCTCGATGCCGGCCGAGCCTTGCGCCCAGTGCTTGCACAGGATCGCCTCGGCGCCCTGCGCCTTGACGAAGTCCTTCATCGCCTGGATTTCGGTCTCGGTGTCGGTGGTGAAGTGGTTGATCGCCACCACCGCCGGCACGCCGAACTGCTTAACGTTCTCGATGTGGCGGCCGAGGTTGAGGCAGCCCTTCTTGACCGCCTCGATGTTCTCCTTGCCGAGGTCTTCCTTCTTGACGCCGCCATTCATCTTCATGGCGCGCACGGTGGCGACGATAACGGCGGCCGCCGGCTTGAGGCCGGCCTTGCGGCACTTGATGTCGAAGAATTTCTCGGCACCGAGGTCGGCGCCGAAGCCGGCTTCAGTGACGACATAGTCGGCGAGCTTCAGCGCCGTCGTTGTGGCGACGACCGAGTTGCAGCCATGGGCGATGTTGGCGAACGGACCGCCATGGACGAAGGCCGGGTTGTTCTCCAGCGTCTGCACCAGGTTGGGCTGCATGGCGTCCTTCAACAGCACCGCCATGGCGCCGTCGGCCTTGAGGTCGCGGGCATAGACCGGCGACTTGTCGCGGCGGTAGGCGACGATAATGTCGCCGAGGCGCTTCTCGAGGTCCTTGAGGTCGGTGGCAAGGCACAGGATCGCCATCACTTCCGAGGCGACGGTGATGTCGAAGCCGCCTTCGCGCGGATAACCGTTGGCGACGCCGCCGAGCGAACAGATCATCTCGCGCAGCGCCCGGTCGTTCATGTCCATGACGCGGCGCCAGGCGACGCGGCGGGTGTCGATGCCGAGTTCGTTGCCCCAGTAGATGTGGTTGTCGATCAGCGCCGACAGCAGATTGTGCGCCGTGGTGATGGCGTGAAAGTCGCCGGTGAAGTGGAGGTTCATGTCCTCCATCGGCACGACCTGCGCGTAGCCGCCGCCGGCGGCGCCGCCCTTGACGCCGAAATTCGGGCCGAGCGAGGCTTCGCGGATGCAAACGACCGCCTTCTTGCCGATGCGGTTCAAGCCGTCGCCGAGACCGACGGTGGTCGTGGTCTTGCCTTCGCCGGCAGGGGTCGGGTTGATGGCGGTGACGAGGATCAGCTTGCCGTCCTTGTTGCCCTTCACCGACTTGATGAACTCGGCCGAGACCTTGGCCTTGTCATGGCCGTAGGGCAGGAGATGCTCGGTCGGAATGCCGATCTTGGCGCCGATCTCCTGAATCTGTTTCTTCCTGGCGGCGCGCGCGATCTCGATGTCGGACTTCACTTCGGCCATGACGGCTTTCCTCTGGATTGGTCGGTGGAGGGGACGGGTTTGATCATCTGTGCATGTTCGAGACGCCGTGCGGGCGTGAGGGCATGTTCTAACCCTGTCGCTGTCGCGGCGTCAACTTTCATGCAACTATGTTTCCTGCGAAGAAAGAGTGTTCCTGCTGCCGGGCCGTTTGCGGTCGGCTGTATGGAGCCCGGTCGTTGCGCCGTATAGAAGCCAGAGCGGATGCCCCGCCGCCGTCCCAAAACAGCCGCGCAATGCACCGAATGCGACAGGGGCGACGGCGCAAATCCGCCAGCCCCTTGGCGAGAGGGGTGCGGCTACTGCGTCAGCACGTTGCTGATCTCAACCATGTTGGAGCGCACCCTCAGCACGTAGAAACCCATCGTGGTCAGGTGCGTCGGCAGCAGCCAGCCGTCCTCGCGGCCGTTGGCGATGATGAGGGGCTGGATGCGCAGAGCCGAGACGAATTGCGAATCCATCGTGTCCCACAGGTTCTGCAGGTGCTTTTCCTTGATGACATCCTCGAAGTCGGCCTGGGCGGCCTTCATCAGGCCGTAGTAGCCATAGAGCTGGCCGTAGGCGAACCAGAAGCGGTCGTCGGCGCGGAAATCGAACCAGCCATCATTGTGGTTCTCAGCGCGCTCCTTGAGGATTGCCGAGGTCGAGCCGATGTCGGACGAAATGCGGTCGATATATTGCTTGAGATTGTCGGCGCGGGCGTCGAACGTCGCCTGGCAGCTGGCCAGCCTTGCGTTGAAGGAGCGCAGCTTGCGCACGGCATCGCGATAGTAGCTCGGGGTCGGCGTCTTCGGACCGAATGGATTGAGGCCGAAGTACCAGGTCTCCTCGTCGAACTGCAGATTTCCGCGCGCATCCTGGAGATCGGCGTCGATCTGCGAGGTCGTGCGCACGCGGCCCAGATTGTCGGCAAGCTCGGTCGCGGTGCGCCGCACCGCCTGGTTGATGCCGCGCTGGAAGGAGGCCTTGTTGTCCATCCATGGCGTGTGGTCCCAGTCGATGCCGAACAGGCCGAGCTTGTAGAGGATCATCGATGAGATCCAGGCATTCTGGTTGACGTTGAAGTCGGTCAGATCGGCCGCCACCTGGGCGATCGCCGAGTTACCGCAGGTCTTGGCCGTATCGGTGCCCGCGCCGGCTGAGACTTGCTCGCCGGCCGACACGTTGCGCTTCTCGAACGTATAGGTATCGGGATAGTTCGGGTTGAATTTGGTCCACCACTGGGTGGCGTAGAAGAAATTGGCGTAGAGGCCGATGAGCACCAGCAAGGCGAGGCCAACCACCGCCTTCAGGATCCAGCCGCGCTGCCCATACCAGCGGCCGGCCCACATGAAAGGCCACAGGATCACGCCGACGAGAAGACCAATGCCGCGGCCGATCCACTGGAAGATCTGGGTGAAGAAACTCACAATCGGGTCAAGCATGGCTCTCGTCACCCCTCAATCAGTCAAGCCGTAGAGGCGTGTGCGAAACGCCGCCTTGTCTTTCAAATATGTGGTTTTCAGAACGTCCACAACATGCGATCGCCAGGCGTCGCTGAAGCCGTCATAGTCCCTGTAGAAGCCGGGCTTGTTGAAGACGTAGCGCGAGACGAAGTCCTGCGGCACGAAGTCGGAGATCAGCTGATTGGTCAGCCAGGCGTCTGGATGATCGGGCCTGGCGCGGATCACCAGGAAGCGCTGCTGCGGGAACACGTCCTCGATCTTGAGATGGCCATATTGGGCGATCTCGCGCTTGGCGGCGTTGAGGAAGGGGAAATTGCCGTCCTTGGTGATCAGGTCGGTATGGCCGTGGATCCAGGTCTGCAGCCAGACCTTGTCGACGTCCGTCAGATTGCGGTTCGGCTCGGCGTCGCGGATCAGCGCGCGCACCACCATTTCGGCGCGATGCTCGAGATAGCCGGATGACTCGATCCAGGAGGCGCGCGGCAATTCGATGCGGCCGGTGGCGGCGAGGAACTTGAACACCTTGTCGGCGTCCCTGATCGAAAGATAGCTCACCTGCCACGGCCGCGAGCGGCGGAAACCGGGCGCGGCCGGGTCGCTGATCACCGTCGTCATGTCGGGATCGACGAAGACGTAGAGGCCGCCGAAATGGCTGGTCCAGTAGGCGTTATGGCGGAAGATCACCTGGTCCGGCACCAGCGCGTTCTCGCGGATGTCGCCGCAGACCTTGGCGAGCTCGACCATACGCTCAAGCATGGCGTTGTCGCGCCAGGCGTCGGGCTCCTGCTTCAGCCGGTCGACCAGCTTGCCGAGCTCGGCCGCCTTGCCGAGCACGTCCTCGGCCGACAGCACCTTGAACTCGACCTGGTTGATCGACAGCAGGTCCTCGATGTCGTTGACCTTGGGGACCGAGTCCTCGATCTCGCCGTAGATCACATCCTTGATGGTCAGTGCGTCGATGGCGCGCCGGTTCTTGGACATGAACTCGAACATCAGCTGCGAGGTATTGGAAAAGGCGGTGTGGACCACCGGCAGGTCGATCTGCGACGGCGTCAGGATGATGAAGCGGCGATTGACCTCGTTGGGGTCGAGGTAGTCGTAGTCGCCGCATTCGTCGGCGATCTCCGGCGAGAAGCCGGTGCGGTCGATCTGGAAGCTGTTCAGCCTGGTGGGATTGAGGCCGAAGGCGACGAGGGCCTTGTTGTAGCGCTGGATGAGGTGCGGTTCGTCGACGGTCAGCAGCCTGCCGTAGATCAGTTCATTGTCGCGCAGAAGGTCGGGTTTCTTGGCGGGGTGGGTCATTTATGCCTTCTCCCCGTTCACGGGGAGAAGGTGCCCGAAGGGCGGATGAGGGGCGGCGCAAACGCTCATCATCTTTGCTCCGACGTGGCGACCGGCAGAAATCTCACATCGATACCAATCATTTGCGATCTAGCCGGCCATCAAGGGCTGCGATGATCGTATCAAGCACGCTCGCGCGGCTGGTCAAAACATCCGCGTGCCAAACTCTCAATACCGACCAACCATTTCCATTCATCGTCTCATCTCTGTATCGATCCCGAGACCGACCCGCATGCTGGCTGCCGTCGACTTCCACGACCAGATTAGCTTCACGACAGGCGAAGTCTGCGAAATAGGGCCCAATCGGTAGTTGGCGAACAAACTTGTGGCCGTTCAATCGCCGTCCACGCAGTTCATGCCACAGCATTTCCTCAGCATCGTTTTCAACCTTCCGTAGCTCACGGGCCCTCGTGACCTTGGGCTCATTTCTTCCACGCATGGCGCTGCCCCTCATCCGCCCTTCGGGCACCTTCTCCCCGTGAACGGGGAGAAGGAAGATTAAGCATTCCATAGCCCCTTCTTCTTCATCTCCTCGATTTCGCGCACGGCGCGGTCGCGCAGCCTGGTGTCGCGGATCATCTTAGTCACGGCGGCGTCGTCGGACTTGTCGGAATAGCGGAATTCCGAGTCGGCGTAGCGGTTGATCTCCTGCATGACCATGTCCATCGAGAACGGTCCGCGCAGTTCCTCGATCATTGCCTTCTTGTCGTCGTAGCTCTTGTGCATGAAGGCTTCCGGCTTCTCGAACCATTCGTCGGGCAGCTCGATGTCCATGGCGCGCATCTTGATGGCGTCGGTGACGTTCTTGATGGCGCGGCCGGTGAAGCGCGGCTCGGCATCCTTGATCATGTGCAGGTACGTGCCGATGTCGGCCATCGATTTCGGCGCGCCATTCTCCTTCATGTAGCGCTCATAGACCTTGATCAGCCCATCTTCCTGCGGCTTCTCATGCTCCTCATAGGCCTCGGTCACGGCGCGCTGGATCTCCTGCGCGGCATAGAGCTTGTGGTCGCCGAGCGGGATCTTGTGGTTCTTTCCGGCGAGCAGCACGAAGATGTCGATATAGTCGTCGCGGGTCTGCGGCCCATCGACCAGCCAGCGGGCGCCGGCGCGCTGGCGCAGCGCGTCGTCGACATTCTCTGGATAGTTGGAGAACATGCCGAAGGCGCAGTTGCCGCGCACCACCGTGCCGGCACCGGCAAAGGCGTCCATCAGGACGCCGGTGATCTCCTGCTGGCCGGCGGAGGCGCGATCGTCGGAACGCCGCGCCGCCACCTGGTCGATATCGTCGATGGTGCCGAAGCCGATGACGCGCGGATTGAGCACGTTGTTGATGAACTGGCGGCAGTTCTGGCCGGACTTGCCCTGATAGGACGAGATCTGGTCGACGCCGAAATTCTCGTAGGCGAAGGGATAGCCGGCAACCTGGCAGTAGTCGTGGACGAGGCCGGCGATCATCTGGATCAGCGTCGTCTTGCCTGTGCCCGGCGCGCCGTCGCCAATGAAGGTGAACAGGAAGCCACCGAGCTCGACGAACGGGTTCAGCTCACGCTCGAAATCGTAGGCCATCAGCATTTTGGCGAGCCTGACCGACTGGAATTTGGCAATGTGGTTGCCGACGACCTCCTCCGGTTTCTTGAAGGTCATCACCAGCGGCTTCGAGCGCTTGCCGGGCGCGACGTCGAAACCGTCGAGGGTGAAATCGTCGACGTCGATGCGGATATGGGCGTTCTCGAACGGGCCGATGCCGTCGAAGCGGCCTTTTCTCGCCAGGAGCCCGTCGATGGCGACGCGGGCGAAGGCGCGCGCCCGCGTCATCAGATCGGCATCGTCCTTGGAGCCGGCAATTGCCTTGTCGAGGCCGGCAATGATCGACTTCACCGCGTCCTGCTGCGTGTCGAACAGGAAGTCGGGCTCGGCGATGTCGTTGGGCGCCTCTCCGTCGCTGTCGATCAGTTGGAAGAGGTACGAGGCGAGGCTGAAGGCGGAAATGTAGGCCGAGGCCGACAGAAGCTTCTTGAAGGTCGCGGCTTCGTCGCCCTCGAGCGGCGCGCGGGCGTTCTTGGCCTGCAGGCTCTCGAGGTCGGAGCCTTCAGCGAAGACGTCCGAGATGGCGAGCGCGATCGCCAGGCCGCGCCGGGCGCGAAACAGCAGCGTGTGCTGGGGAATGGTGAGCAACTGGTCGTCGGGGTGGACGGCGGCGACCGTCTTCGACAGCTCGACCTCGCGCGTGCGGCGCACCGAACCGACCGACACCGTCGAGACGAAGCGGCGGTTGGTGCCGGCGAGCGCGGTGCCGGATTCGCGGGACGGATCCTCCAGCACGACGATGCGGGTAATGAAGCTTTGCGCGGTGGCGCGGTGCTTTTCGATCGCAGCTTCCGAGATCGTGGTCAGGCCGGTGTCCATGAAGGATGCTCCGTGGTGTGACGGTCAGACGTCTGAGATGACCTGTCCGTTGGACAGGATGTGGACCTTGTAGCCGGAAAAGATCTTCTGCGCCTCGCCGGCGGCATAGAGCGCCTGATAGGCCTCGTGCGGGATCAGCGCATGGTTCTCGTAGCTCGACACGCCCTGGCGCGCGGCCTCCAGATCGTCGGTGTTGATGAAGAATTCCTGCGTCGTCTTCTCGCTCGAAAACAGGCCCTTGCGGCCGGGCTTCTCCGATTTGGAAAAGATCTCCTGGATGGTCCAGGTGAGCAGCCAGGCGTTTTCCGGCCTGCGCACTTTGGCCAGCACCTCGGTCACCGTCGAATTGTTGTCGGTGATGCCCGCCGAATAGAAGGGGCCGAGCACGACGCGGCGGAGCTGCTTCGGACGCAGCGGCTCGAAATCCTTGTCGAGATTGACCGCGATCGTCGCCGGCGACAGCGTATAGGCCGAATTCTTCTCGGTGAAATCGTCGAAGCGGTGGGCAAGCTCGGGATTGAGCAGCCCGTCGACCGGCAGCGGGATGTCGACCCGCTCGTTCAACTTGCCGTTGGCATCGACGAGCTGGCGCACCATGCTCTCCGAGGAATCCTCCACCGTCACCATATAGATCAACGGCAGGTTGGCGCTGCCGTCGAAGCAGGCCCAATGCACCAGGTAATAGGGTCGAAAGGTCTTGGGGTTGACCGAGACCTTCGCCGTCTGCGCCAGCGTGAACGGGCCGAAGGTCTGCTCGCTCCTGACGTCCTCCAGATAGAGCCGCTCGGCCATCGACTTCTGCAGCGCCTCGGGAAATTCCTTGTGGCGCAGGATGAAGTCGGCCATTTCCTCGCGAAGCTCTCCGGCCTGCGGGATATTGGCCAGCCGGCTCTCCGCCTGACGGCGGTCGTTCTCGAGTTCGAGCAGGTTCTGGAATACCGGATAGCCGCTGTCGGCGCGCGAGATCCGGAACGTCTCCATGAAGCCGAGGCGGTTGCGCCAGCAGGAAAACGACTTGTCCAGCCGCGCAATGTATTCGGCGACAATCCTGGCGACGATGCCATGCCGGTAGAGCGGCGAGCGATCGTCGCGCATGAACACTTCCAGCCCGCTCAGCGCCGCCGTGATGGCGGAAAAGTAGCGCGCCGCGGCTTCATTTTCGGGGGTCATCGGACTGCCTTGGAGACGAACGCCTGCCGCCAACTACTGCTGTACGTAGTTGGCGGAATTGTGCTTCTTCATCACTTCGTCGAAGCGGCGGGCGAAGGCATCGTCGGCGAGCTTCTTGCGGCGCTGGATATCGGCCGAGGCCACCATGTTCTTCTCGTGCATTTCCAGCAGATCGCCAATGTGCTTCTGCGAGGCGGCGCCGATGCCGGCCATGGTCTCCTCCGCCGTGTTGTCGACCTGGCTGCCGAGCGTGTTGATCTTGTGGGCGACGTCCTGCTGGGCGGCGGTTTTCAGTGAGTCTTCCAGCGCCTTGTAGAGGACGATGCGCTGCTCGGTGTCGATGGTCAGCTTGTTGATCAGCGTCGATTGCGCCGCGATCTGGTTGTTGAGAGAGTCCACAAAGGTCTGGAACATCGAGGTGTAGCGCTCCAGCGTCTGGCTTTCGGCTAGCAATTCCTGCTCCTTGGCCTGCTTCTCATTGTATTCGGTCGCCATCTTCGAGCGCTCGCCTTCGAGCTCGGTGCGCTCCTTCTGACTGGTCGAGGCGGCGATCTTGTTCTCGATGTCGAGCAGCATCGGGTTGAGCTCCTCGATGCGCTTCTGCACCGCTTCAAGGTTGGACATCGTCGTCTTGCGGCGCTCGATCACTTGCGACAGGCTGGTCTCGGAGGTCTTGTAGCGCTGGTCGAGGATCTGCTTCTGCGCCTTTAGGATGCCGACAATGGTGTCGGATTTGGCCAGCAGTTCCTGCAGGTTGCCGGCCAGCGACATGTTGCGCACACGATCGGTGCGCATGCGCTGCTTGCGCTGCTCGGAGAAGACACCGACGAAATTTTCCCAGCCGGTGTAGCTCTTCATGCTCTCGAATTCGGCGCCGAAGACATTGGTGGCGTCTTCAAGGCCGATGATCAGGTCGGCGATGTTGCCTTCCATGATCTTTTGTTGCTTGAGCACATCCTCGATGCGGGCGTTTTCGATGTCGAAATTGGCGTCGCCGATCTTCTTGTCGGCCTGAGCGAGCGTGTCGAGCACCGTTCCGGACTGCTCGATCTTCGTGCGCATGTCCTGCACGACCTGCTTGGTCTTGGCAATCTCGGCATCGAAATTCTGCAATGTCGCCATAGGGGCCTCCCGCATCGGCATCGGTTTCGTGTCGGCGCGAATATATGTGGAGCATTCTGGGATTGAAAGACGCAAGACCAGAGGCGTCGCGAAAACAAAAGGTTTCGTTTCTCCCTTGAAAGACAAACGAACCGTGCTCATGGCGAGACTAGCAGCCCGCCGCGCCGGCGCATTTCTCTTGCAGCTCGACTCTCGCGCCACCGGACCGCCGGCGAAGCATTCGCTTGCCACCGGAACCATCGTCTGGATATTCGGCAAACAATTGCTGAGGAACCGGCGACTGCTGGGCAGCCGTGGGGATCAGGGCTTGGGGTCGGCCCTCAGATAGGCAATGACGTTGGCGATGTCGGCGTCGTTGGTCAGTCCGTTGAAGCCCATCTTGTTGCCGGGCACCTTCAGCTTGGGCGCGCGCAGGTAGAGCGCGAGATTGGCCTCGTCCCAGACCAGGCCGCCGGCGCCGGCATCCTTCATGGCCTGCGAATAGTTGAAATTCGCGGCCGTGCCCGCGGTGCGGCCGACGACGCCCAGAAGATGCGGGCCGACCTTGTCGTGGTCGGTCGTCGCGTCATGGCAGGCCATGCAGCGGTTGAAGACCTTCTTGCCAAGCGCGGCGTCTCCTGCGGCATGGGCTGCTGCGATGTCGGCGACGACAAGGACGACGGCGGACGAAATGGCTCGAAACATGGCGGACTCCTGGCTGGGGCACGTGAATAGGGCCCATGCCTTAACAAGCGCCGCATATGATGGCGGGATTGCGGAAGCGTTCAATCCGGCCGGCGCGCCATCAGATCCGCGACAGCTTGCAGGATTTCGCGACCGATCGCGGCCGAAGAATGTTTTTCGCTCACGAAGGCCCGGCCAGCGGCGGCCATTTCGGCGGCTGCCTCAGGCTGCGCGGCGAGAGACAGGATTTTTGCGCCCAGTTCGCCGGCGTCGCGGGCGGCAAGAAAATGCCGGCCGGCCTGCAGGCCGAGCCCCTCGACGGCCTTTTCCGTGGCGCAGACGACCAGCCCCGCCGCCATCGCTTCCAGCGCCTTGATGCGGGTGCCGCCGCCGTAGCGGAGCGGCATCGGCGCGTAGCCCGCCGAGGCGAGCAGGTCGTGCAGGCTGTCAGGGTTTTCTACAAGGCGAAGGCCGTGTTCGGCGCATATCCGGCGCACGAGATTGTCGGGGGTCTTGCCGGCGACGGTGATCGACCAGTCGCGACCCGAGGCGGCGAGATGCGGCGCCATCCTGCGGCCCATCTGTTTGACGGCGTCGATGTTGGGGAAATAGCCGAGATGGCCAACGAAGCAAAGGCGCAGTGCCTCGTATCGACGGCTCGTTGTCGGCAAGGAAAGCACGCTTTCTTCGGGGATCGGATTGGCGATCACCCTGACGTCGCCTGTAGGGCCGAGGGCGGAAAGCAGCGTCCGGTCGACCCCGGAGCAGACCCAGACCTGATCTGCCACCGCCGCCGCATGTCGGTCGGCGTCCCGCGCCTGCTTGATCCTGCGCCTGTTCTCGCGCACCTTCCGCAGCCGCTTCAAGACCGGCAGCCCGGCAATGCCGTCCGCCACCGTCTTGGAATCGATATCGTGCAGGTCAATGACAGTGCGCGCGCCATGCTGCGGCGCCAGGTCAAGCAATTGCGCAAGCACGATGTTTTCGACCACCACCAGATCGGGCGCGAAAGCCCGCCAAAGCGCGTCGGCTTCGGCCAGTTCGTCGGCCGGCATGATGCGCATGGTCGGATGTGGCCTGTGACTTTGCCAGGCGCCGTTGCGGCGCGCCGACTCGAGGGCAAGGTGCCTGACATTGGAGAGCCAGGTTTGCGCTGGCGAACCGGTCAGGCTTACGGTCAGAACCTCGCCGACCGCCGAGAGCGCCCGCGCGTTGGCCGCGCACCTGATCTCGCCGCCGGACAGTGGTGGGAACGGACAAGTGAGCGTGAACTGAAGGATTTTCATGCTGCCCCCGCGGACAACAGTAGTCCAAGGCGCTTGAGGCCGGAATAGCGCAAGTCAGCCGGCTCAGGTTCTGGCGAAGCCGATGAAGTCGTCGGGCGCGGCGCGGCCCATTTCCTCTTCCCAGTGGCGGCGGCAGAGAGAAACATAGACGTCCTTGCCGATCGCCACCTGCTCGCCCTGCCTTGCCACCTTGCCGTCAGGACCCAGCCGCACGACCATCGTCGCCTTGCGGCCGCAGCGGCAGATGGTGCGCACCTCGCGCAGGTCGTCGGCGATGGCCAGCAGCACTCGCGAACCGGAAAACAACTTGCCCTGGAAATCGGTGCGCAGGCCGTAACACATGACCGGTATGTTCAGCCGGTCGGCGATACGGGCCAGTTGCCAGACCTGCTCTTCCTCGAGGAACTGCGCCTCGTCGACGAAAATGCAGTGCACAGTGGTGTGCTCGTGGTGCTCAGCGACACGGGCGAACAGGTCGTCGCCGTCGCGAAACATCTCGGCCTCGGCCTCGAGGCCGATGCGCGACGAGATCAGCCCGCTGTCGCCCTTGCGATAGTGTCCAGCGATGAACAGCATGGTGGTCATGCCGCGCTCCCGGTAGTTGTAGGACGCCTGCAAGAGCATCGTCGTCTTGCCGGCGTTCATCGTCGCGTAGTTGAAATAGAGCTTGGCCATGCCGCCTTTTAAGCCGAGTTGCAGCACGGCGGGGAGGGGGCGCTGTCGCATTCCCCTGAAAAAGCCGCGCTGTCCGAAAAGCGTCGGCGTGTCGCTGATCGGCCAGCGCGCGCCGTTCATCGTGATGTGGCAACGCTTGAAACCGCAGCAAAATGGTGTTTGGCTGACGAAACAAGGCGGAGACACAGACCGTAACTTCGCCGTGCCAAAAAGAATCGCAATGGGAGATTATCAATGTCGCGTATGAATTCCTTCGTCGCCGGTCTTGGCCTGGCGGCTCTTCTGTCCACCACCGCTGCCTTTGCCGGCGATCCGGCGAGCTGCAAGGCGGTGCGCCTGTCCGATGTCGGCTGGACCGACATCCAGGCCACCACCGGCCTCGCTTCGGTGCTGCTCACCGCGCTCGGTTATGAGCCGCAGGTGATCCAGCTTTCGGTGCCGGTGACCTATGCGTCGCTGAAGAATAACGACCTCGATGTCTTCCTCGGCAACTGGATGCCGTCGATGACCAACGACATCAAGGACTACACCGCCGACGGCTCGGTCGAGACCATCAGTGAAAACCTCAGCGGGGCCGGCTACGGCATCGTCGTGCCGACCTATGTGGCGGACGCCGGCGTCAAGACGCTGACCGATCTCGGCAAGTTCAAGGACAAGTTCGGCGGCAAGATCTATGGCATCGAGGCCGGCAATGACGGCAACCGCATCATTCTCGACATGATCAAGAACCCGAAGGACAATCTGGAGGGCTTCGAGCTGGTCGAGTCCTCGGAAGCCGGCATGCTGACTCAGGCCGAGCAGTCGATGAAAAGCAATGAGTGGATTGCCTTCCTCGGCTGGACGCCGCATCCGGTGATGGGCGCCATGAAGATCACCTATCTCGAGGGCATGGGCGACAGCGGCTTCGGCGCAGCCACCGTGCATACCAACGTGCGCAAGGGCTACACCACCGAGTGCCCGAATGCCGGCAAGTTCATCGCCAACCTGAAGTTCAACCTGGACATGGAAGGCGAGATGATGGACGCGATCCTCAAGGGCGGCGACGCCAACACGGTCGCGACCGACTGGCTGAAGAAGCATCCCGATGCAATCGCCCCCTGGATCGCCGGCGTGACCACCTTCGATGGCGGCGACGCGGCGGCCGCGGTCAAGACCGCGCTCGGGAGCTGAGCCGACTTGCGTTCGGCGTGACCGATCAGGAAGGGCAGCCAATCAAGAATAGGCTGCCCTTTTTCTTAATGCGCGTCGCGCTGAGACGGATTCAAGCGACGCGCTTCAAAGTGTTTGTCCGCCTGTCGTTTCCCAAAACCGCTGCGCACTTTTGGGCGACATGCGTTAAGCTGTGAGAAGATGACCGTCCGGCAAAGGCGGCAAGTCAAAGAGGGGCGAGATGGATCCTATTTCGAAATTCCTGGTCGGCTACAAGATACCCATAGGTCAGTGGGGAAAGGCCTTCTTCGGCTTTCTCACCGATAATTTCGACACCATTTTCAGGGCCTTCTCCAACGGCCTCAATTTCCTGCTTGACGGGCTGGTGGACGGGCTGCTGCTGATACCGCCAGTTTTCCTCATCGCGTTGATCGCGCTGCTCGCCTATTTTCTGCAACGATCGAGAGGGCTGGCGGTAGCCGTCTTTATCGGGCTGCTGTTCATCCTGAACCAGAACCTCTGGAAGCAGACCGTGGAGACGCTGGTGCTGGTGGTTGCCGCGGCGGCCGCCTCGATGGCCATCGGCGTGCCGCTCGGCATCTGGGCCGCGCACAAGCCGAAGATCTACCGCTTCATGCTGCCGGTGCTCGACCTGATGCAGACGCTGCCCACCTTCGTCTACCTCATCCCGGTGCTGACCCTGTTCGGGCTTGGCAACGCGCCCGGCCTTATCGTCACCATCATCTTCGTCATTCCCACTCCGGTTCGTCTTACCCATCTCGGCGTCACTTCGGTGCCGAAGTCGATCGTAGAGGCCGGCGAGGCGTTCGGCGCCACCAAGAGACAGCTTCTCTGGAAGGTAGAGCTGCCTTCTGCCTTGCCCACGATCATGGCGGGCCTGACGCAGTCGATCATGCTGTCGCTGTCGATGGTGGTGTTCGCCGCCCTCATTGGTGCCGGCGGCCTCGGCACCGAAATCAACCGCGCGCTCGGCTCTCGCAAGATCGACCTCGGTCTCGAGGCCGGCCTCGCCATCGTCGTGCTCGCCATCGTGCTCGACCGGATGACCCGCATTGGCGTTGGAGGCAAGAAATGACCGTCGCCGTTGACTTCAAGAATGTCGACATCGTCTTTGGCGCTGACCAGGCCGGCTCGCTGGCGCTGATCGACCAAGGCGCCACCCGCGCCGAGATCCTCGAAAAGACCGGCAACGTGCTTGGCTGTGCGGGCGCCAGCCTGACGATCCATGAGGGCGAGATTTCCGTTCTCATGGGCCTGTCCGGCTCCGGCAAATCGACCCTGCTCAGAGCCGTCAACCGGCTCAACGTGGTGTCGCGCGGCCAGGTTCTGGTCAAGGACGGCGACCGTACGGTCGATGTCGTCACGTGCGACGAGGCGACGCTCAGGCGCCTGCGGCAGAAGCAGGTGGCGATGGTGTTCCAGCAGTTCGGCCTTTTGCCGTGGCGCACGGTGGAGGAAAATGTCGGCTTCGGCCTCGAGCTCGCGGGCGTGCCGGAGGCCGAGCGCAAGGAGCGGGTCAGGAAGCAGCTTCAGCTCGTCCATCTCGACCAGTGGTCGAAGAAGTACGCGCATGAGCTTTCGGGCGGCATGCAGCAGCGCGTCGGCCTGGCCCGCGCCTTCGCCACCGAGGCGCCGATCCTGTTGATGGACGAGCCGTTCTCGGCGCTCGATCCGCTGATCCGCACCAAGCTGCAGGACGAATTGCTGCAGCTGCAGGCGGAACTGAAGAAGACCATAATCTTCGTCAGCCACGACCTCGAGGAGGCGCTGAAGATCGGCAGCCACATCACCATCATGGAAGGCGGGCGCATCGTGCAGACCGGCGCGCCGGAAGACATCGTGCTCAGGCCTGCCAACGACTATGTCCGCGATTTCATCGCCAACGTGAATCCGCTGTCGGTGCTGACGGCCTGGAACGTCATGCGCGACCGCCGCGACCTCGACCACGGCGAGGACGGCTGGGTATGGCTCGACCGGCGCAAAACGACGCGCTTCAAGATCGACGATCACGGGCTGGTGGCGGCCGCCGAACGCGACGGCAAGCCTGCGGTGTGGGTGTCCTGTGCCGATGTCGAGCGGCTGCCGGAGGAGACGGCGCAGGTCTTCTGGGCGACGCCTGGCACGTCGCTGAAGACGGTGATGCTGGCCATGCACCGCTCACAGACAGCGCCGGTGGCGCTGTTCGACGAGCAGTCGCGCTTCGTCGGCGCGATCGGGATCCGCGACGTTCTGAGCGCCGTGCTGCGGCGATAATCGCCCGCAAGTCGACGATGCCGCGGCCGAAGGTGCCGGCCGCGGATGCGCCGGTTGGCACCTTGGTACGACTGGCAGGGACGGGAACCGTGCCCTAGTATCATTCCTGCCGCGGCAAATCGCGCCGCGGGCGGCAGGCGCAAGGGGCATGCAGCAGGGATGATTTTCCGTCAGCTCTTCGATTCGGCATCGGGCACCTACTCCTATCTGCTGGCCAGCCGCCGGGGCGGCGAGGCGCTGATCATCGATCCGGTGCTGGAGAAGGTCGAGCGCTATCTGCAACTCGTCAACGAACTCGACCTCAAGCTGGTCAAGGCGGTGGACACGCATCTGCATGCCGACCACATCACCGGCCTCGGCGCGCTGCGCGACCGGACGCATTGCGTCACAGTGATGGGTGAGCAGACCAAGGCCGACGTGGTGTCGATGCGGCTTGCCGACGGCGACAAGCTTGCGATCGAGGGGCTAGCGCTCGACGTCATCTACACGCCCGGCCACACCGACGATTCCTACAGCTTCATCCTACCGGACCGGGTGTTCACCGGTGACACGCTGCTCATCCGCGGCACCGGCCGCACCGACTTCCAGAACGGCGATCCGCGCCAGCAGTACGAATCGATCTTCGGCCGCCTGCTCAAGCTTCCCGACGAGACACTGATCTTCCCGGCGCATGACTACAAGGGCGAGACGGTCTCGACCATCGCAGAGGAGAAAGCCTTCAACCCGCGCCTGCAGGTGAAGTCGGTGGACGAGTATGTCGAGATCATGAACAACCTCAAGCTCGCCAACCCGAAGATGATGGACGTCGCCGTGCCGGCCAACATGAAGGTCGGGCTGCATCAGGACGAGATCGCCGGGCGCGGCTGGTCTGTCACGGCGGACGAGGCGCTGGCGATTGTCGGCAGGCCGGACGTGGCTTTGATCGATTTGCGCGAGAGCGCCGAGCGGGAGCGGCATGGCGTCATCCCGGGCGCCATCCATCTGCCCTATCCCAGGCTGCAGGAGAACATCGCCGCCGGCGGCATGCTCAATGAGCTCGCCCGATCGACCAGCAAGCAGCTTTTGTTCTACTGCGCCTTCGGCGAACGCTCGGCGATGGCGGTGCAAGCGGCGCAGGACGTCGGCATCGCCAACGCCCGTCATATCCAGGGCGGCATCGACGCGTGGAGAAAGGCGGGCGGGCCGCTGTTGCGGTAGGCCGTGGCGGCGCAGCGCGGGGCGGATTTCAAAAGATCAATTCAGGCCGATGCGCCTGGCGCCGTGCCGGAACATGGCTTCGGCGTCCCGGTCGAAACGGAAGGTGGCGATGAAGTCGTCGGCACGATAGTCCGGCAGGGTCTTGCGGATTGCGGCGGCGAAAGTGCGCGCCTCGTCCTGCCGGCCGGCCAGCGCCAGGCAATGCGCGGCGATCGCCAGGATGATGATGTGGGCGTTGGGGCGGGCGGCAGCCTTCAGCGCCCATTCCGACGCCTCGCCGAACTCTCCAAGGCGGGCATGGGCCATGGCGCGGGCGCCCATCATGCCGAACAGCAGCGGGTCGAAGGGGCTGAGATGGCGCGAATGATCGGACGAGCCGATCGCTGAGCGCGGATCACCCGATTGCGAATGCACGAAGGACAGCGCGTAGTGGCCGAGCGCGAAATTGGGGCTGAGATCAACGGCCCGTTCCAGCTCGAGCAGCGAGCCGTCGCGTTCGCCGCGCAGCCACAGCGCCCGGCCCATGGCCCAATGCGCCGCCGGATTGTGTTCGTCGACCAGAAGACTTTGTCCGGCGGTTTCGAAGGCAAGCGCAGCTTCCTGGTCGCGGTCGCCCCAGCGCTGGAAGGCGTTCTGCCAGTGGGTGAAGGAGAGGCCGGCATAGGCGCGGGCAAAGGTCGGGTCCTGCTTCAGCGCCATGTCGAAGAACTGGTGGGCCAGCTCGTTTTCGGTCCGGGTGAAGCGGTACATGTGCCAGAGGCCGCGATGGTAGGCCTCCCAGGCGTTGAGCGAATTGGGCGCCTTCAGCATCGCCCGGTTGCGCTCGACCGTGGTGACCTCCGCCGCGATGGAGGACACGATGCTGTTGCCGATATCGTCCAGCACGACAAAGATATCGTCCGGCCGGTGCTCGAACGTCTCGGCCCAGACGATGCGGGCCGTGCGCACCTCGACCAGCTCGACCGCGACGATGATCCTGCCCGACAGGTTGCGGACGGAGCCGGTTGCCACGTAGTCGACATTCAGCCGGCGCCCGGCATCCTCGGGTGAGATGTCCTTTTCGGCCAAAGCGAAAACCGAGCCGCGGGCGATGACGAAGAAATCCCTGAGCTTGGCGAGGCGGGTGATGATGTCATGGGTCAGGCCGTCGGCCAGCCCACCACGAAAATCCGCGGTGCCGGCGTGCTCGACGAACGGCATCACTGCGAGCGAGGCGCGGCGTGTCGCCGATGTCTCGGGCTCGGCCGGAGCGACCGGTGCCTGGGGCACCGCAAACGCCGGCACGGATCGCACGGGTGGCGTCGCGCTGGACTGACGGGATCTTATTTCCTGCCATGCCTCGCGCAGGGGGGCGAAATCCAGCTCCTCCGACTCGAAGAGCCGCGCAGCGGCAGCCAGATGCTCCTCGCACGCGCCGATCTGGCCACGCCGCGCGCTGTTTTCCAGCAGCGCAAGATGAGCGCGGCTGTCGAAAGGGGCGAGTTCCAGCCATTTGTCGATATAGGCGCCTGCCTCGTCGGATTCGGCCGGAAGCAGGCCGATCAGATGCTCCAGTATGGCAACATGGCATGACCTGAAACGACGGCGCTGCGCCGTCAGCCAGCTGTTGAAATGCGGGCTGCGGTCGAGTTCCAGCCCGTCGAGGAAATCGCCGGTGAAAAGGTGGGAAAGCGTCCTCAGCCGCTCGAGGCCGAGGCTCTCGATGCCTTCGGCGACCGCCGCGGCGGCTTCCACGGCATCGATGCCAAGTGCGGCAAGACGAAGCGCGACGGTGTCGCCTTCGGTCTCGATCCGGCGCCGGCCCGGCTCGTCGAGCGCGCCGCGCAGCTTGCTGAGGCACCAGCGTAGCTCGCCGCGCGGATCGTTCGGCACATCCCACAAAAGCTCGCACAGGCGGCTGCGTCCGACCGGGTGCGGCGCAAGCGCCAGATAGGCAAGCAATGCACGCAGCTTGCGCGACGCCGGCAGCGCCACTGGCATGTCGTCGCGCGAAATCGCCAGCTGTCCGAGCAGCCGCACGGAAAGGCCGGCGGCAGTGCTTTTCAGGCTCTCTCGGGCGGATTCCACGTGCGTTTCCACGCTCGCTCCCACGCTGACCAGTTGCTCCATGTTCTATCACCAAACCCGACAAGGCGCACCGGCAGCGGACATTCCGGCCGGATGCAGCCGTTGCCGAAATGAAGGCACGTCGAGCAACCTAACGCGGCAAGGTCTCGAAACCTCGCCGCCAAGCCCTCCGGTTTGTAACCGGATCGTGAGGACCAAGAGGAGACCAGACATGTTGCAGCAGTTGAAGATCAGAACCACGGCCGGGCGCGGCCGGTTGTTCGACAGCATTCTCGACACGGTCGGCGATACGCCGGTCATCCGCATCAACAATCTCGGCCCAGGCCATGCGACGATCTATGCGAAGGCCGAATTCTTCAATCCAGCCGCATCGGTCAAGGATCGCCTGGCGCTCAACATCATCGAGGAAGGCGAGCGCAGCGGCGCGCTGAAGCCGGGCCAGACCGTGGTCGAGGCGACCAGCGGCAACACCGGCATCGGGCTCGCCATGGTCTGTGCGCAAAAGGGCTACCCGCTGGTGGTGACGATGGCCGACAGCTTTTCCGTCGAACGCCGCAAGCTGATGCGCATGCTGGGCGCCAAGGTGGTGCTGACGCCGCGTGCCCAGAAGGGCTTTGGCATGTACAAGAAGGCGGCCGAGCTGGCCGAGGCCAATGGCTGGTTCCTCGCCCGCCAGTTCGAGACCGAAGCCAACGCCGCCATCCACGAGGCGACCACGGCGCGCGAGATCATAAACGATTTCGCGGGCTCGCGGCTCGACTACCTGGTGACCGGTTACGGCACCGGCGGCACGGTGGCCGGCGTCGGCCGGGTGCTGCGCCGGGAGCGGCCGGATGTCAGAATCGTGCTCGCCGAGCCCGCCAACGCCCAGCTTATTGGCAGCGGCAAGGCGCAGCAGCGCGGCGCCGGCGGGGCGCCGGATGCCAGCCATCCGGCCTTTGAGCCGCATCCGATCCAGGGCTGGACGCCGGACTTCATCCCCAATGTGCTGCAGGAAGCAATCGACAAGCGCTTCTATGACCAAGTGGTGCCGATCCCCGGTCCGGAAGGCATCAAATGGGCGAAGGCGCTGGCGCAGCAGGAGGGCATCTTCACCGGCATTTCCGGAGGCGCCACCTTTGCCGTGGCGCGCCAGATCGCCGGCACGGCTCCCGCCGGCTCGGTGATCCTATGCATGCTGCCCGACACCGGCGAGCGCTATATGTCGACGCCGCTGTTCGATGGCATCGAGACCGAGATGGACGCCGAGGAGATGGCGCTGTCGCGTTCGACGCCTAGCTGCCAGTTCGACGCCTGACGACAGACCCGTGGCGCCGCCGCCCTCGATGGCGGCGCCACAAGATGTGAGAGAGGGGCAAATGGACAGTTTGGGGGAAGCGTCAACAAGCATGACCGCGGACGAAACGCTCGATCCGCCGGACTGGGCCGATGTGAAGGCCCTTTCGCACCGTATCATGGACGATGCCATGGGCTATCTGCGCGATGTCCGCGAGCGCCCGGTATGGCAGGAGATGCCGGCCGAGGTGCGGACCTTCTTCACGGCGCCCTTGCCGCGCACGCCATCGCCGCTTGCCGACGTCTACGGCGATGTCGCCCGCAACGTCATGGCCTATCCGATGGGTAACGTCCATCCGCGCTTCTGGGCATGGTACATGGGGTCCAGCAACTTCACCGGCGCGCTCGGCGATTTCCTGGCGGCAATCCAGGGCTCCAATCTCGGCGGCGGCAACCATGCCGCCGGACTGATGGACAGCCAGGTGGTCGACTGGTGCAAGGAGATGGTGGGCTTTCCGGCCTCGGCCAGCGGCACGCTCGTCAGCGGCGGCTCGATGGCCAACATCATCGGGCTCACCGTGGCGCGCAACATCAAGGCCGGTATCGACGTGCGCGAGCATGGCGTTGCCGCCATTCCGATGCCGCTGCGCTTCTACGCCTCGGACCAAGTCCATTCCTGCCATCGCAAGGCGATGGAAGCGCTCGGCCTCGGCAATCGCGCGCTGCGCCGCATCCCGACGGATGCCGGGCTGCGCATCGATCTCGCAGCGCTGCGGGCGGCGATATCCGAGGATCGCGCCGCCGGCTTCAAGCCGGCCTGCGTCATCGGCACGGCCGGCACGGTCAACACCGGCGCGATCGACGATCTGCAGGCGCTGGCGGCGCTGGCGGCGGAGGAAGACCTCTGGTTCCACGTCGACGGCTGCATCGGCGCGCTGATTGCCATTGCGCCCGGGAACGCCTCGCTTGTCGCCGGCGTCGAGCAGGCGCATTCGATCGCGCTCGATCCGCACAAATGGCTGCATGCGCCGTTCGAGGCGGGCTGCGTGCTGGTTCGCGACGCCGAGGCGCACCGCGGCACCTTCGCCGTCACGCCGGAATTTCTGGAATCAGCGCCGCGCGGCCTTGCCTCGGGGCAATGGCTGCATGATTACGGCCTGCAGACGTCGCGCGGCTTCCGCGCGCTCAAGGTGTGGATGGCGCTGAAGGAGCACGGCGTGGAGAAATTTGGCCGCCTGATCGACCAGAACATCGCTCAAGGTCGCTATCTCGCCGGCCTGATCGAGGCAGAACCGGCGCTCGAACTGACGGCGCCGGTCACCATCAACATCGTCTGCTTCCGCCATCGCGGCGGCGGCCTGTCCGGCGAGCGGCTGAAGGCGCTCAACACCGAGATCATGCTGCGGCTGCAGGAAGAGGGCATCGCGGTCCTCTCCGACACCACAGTGCATGGGCAGCACTGCCTGAGGGCGGCGATCACCAACCACCGGACGCGCCGCGAGGACCTCGAGCTGCTGGTCGCGGAAACCTTGCGTATCGGCGCGGAACTTGCGGCGCGGATGCCGCCGGCGGGAGAGCAAACATGCCCTCGATAGACTATGTGGAAGATGGCTCGGGGCCGCCGGTGCTGTTCGTTCCGGGGTCGTTCAGCACCCATGCGGCCTGGCGGCCGATGCAGAAGTGGCTTGCGCCCGGCCATCGCATGATTGGCACCAGCCTCTGCGGCTACGGCGCGACCGCCGAGACCCGCGGGCGCGATGATTTCGGCATGCGGCACGAGCTTCGGATCATCGAGCATGCAGCACGCCGCGCCGGCGAACCCGTGCATCTGGTCGGGCATTCGTTCGGCGGTACGGTCGCCCTTGCCGCTGCCCTGGCAAACTCAATCGATGTGGCGAGCCTGTCGCTTTTCGAGGCGAATCCCCTCGCACTCCTCGACCGACAGTCTCGGCGAGATCTCTACGACGCGGTTCTGGAGCTCAGCCGCGAATTTATCGCAGCCGTCGATGCCGGCGAAGCCGATGCGGCTGCCATGATCATCGACTTCTGGGGCGGTCCAGGCACTTTTGCGGCGATGCCCGAGGCCGTTCGCGACTACTGCCGCAAGACAGCGGCGACCAATGCGATCGACTGGCTGACGGACTTCGGCTTCGGCGCATCGGTCGAGGACTACCGCGCGCTCGACATTCCGGTTCTTCTCGTCAGGGGCGAGTTCGCCAATCCGGCGATGGTCGCGATGACCGATCTGCTGGAACAGACCCTGCCGGATGCGCGTGGCGCGATCGTCGACGGCGCCGGCCACTTCCTCATTGCGACCCATGCGCAAAAATGCGCCGCGCTGCTGAGGCGATTCCTAACGGTTGCGGACGCGGCGCTGCCGGAACCTACGATGGTGGCCTAGCGGCCGAATGCCTCGGCGCCGAAACAGGCCCAGGCCGCAAGAGGGAAGCTCGCCGATGGAAGAGAGCACGGCCAGGATCTGTCATTCGGGCAGGCCTGCCAGCCGCAGCGCTTCGACATATCTGGCGAAATAGTCCGGCTTGATCAGCCCCACCCTGTGTTTGAGGTTGGAAAGCGTCAGTTCGGGATCGAGTCGCAGCGAGCCCGCGATATGCTTGCTCGCGGCATCCAACCTGCCCGCCATTGCATTGCTGGCGGCGGCGACGCGCAGGCCGGTGAGATAATATGGCTGCGCGCGGGAGGCCGCCTCGGCAATTGGCCAGGCGGCGTCGTAGCGGCCGGCCGTGAAATGGGCGAATGCGGTGAAGCACTGCATAAAGAAGGTCAGTGGATCGAGCGGGCTTAGCCGTCTTGCCCGCGACAGGTGCTCGATGGCGATGTCCGGATCGTCGTGGCAGGCCTTGAGGCAACCGCTGGCGCTCCAGGCGGCCGCGCAGTTCGGGTTCAGCACGAGCGCGCGGTCGGCCAGTGCCGAGCCGGCCTCGTAGTCACCGATGACATAGCCCAGCGCCAGGCCGCTGAAGGCCAGCGCCACCGCGTCATCCTGGCCGGCAATAGCGACGTTGCCGGCCAGCCGGGAGACCTCGGCGGTCTCCTTCTGCGGGTCAGTCATCCAGCCATTCGCCATCCGCCAGAAATAGCACCAGGCGGCAGCGCCCTCAGCGGCCGCAAAATCGGGGTCGAGCTCGATGGCCTTGTAGAACTGCGGCAGCGCCGCCTCCAGCCCCTCCCTCGTCCAGCGGTAAAGGCTCGCCATGCCGCGCAGATAGTGATCGTAAGCGTCGAGACTTTCGGTGGGTTTGCGCTTGGCACGCGCCATCTCGGCCTGTTCGAGCCTGGGCGAGATCGCACCGATGACACTGGAGGCGACGAGGTCTTGCAGTTCGAACACCTCCGAGACACCGCCTTCGAAGCGGTCGGCCCAGAGATTCACCCCCGACGCCGCCTCGATGAGTTGGCCGGCCACGCGCAGCCGACTGCCGGCCTTGCGGACGCTGCCCTCCAGCACGTAGCGCACACCGAGTTCCCGCGCTACGCGCGTGACGTCGACCGCGTGACCCTTGTAGGCGAAGGCGGAATTCCGCGCGATCACGAACAGCCAGCTCACATGCGATAGCGCGGTCGTGATCTCCTCAACCACGCCGTCGGTGAAATAATCCTGCTCGGCGTCGCCGCTCATGTTCTGGAACGGGAGGACCGCGATCGACGGCTTTTCCGGCATGGAAACGGTAGGGCGCAGCGGCTCCGCCTTCGCTTCCGGGCGGGTAGGCAGGCCGCCTTCGGCTATGGGTTCCTTCAGATGCTCCGGCGGCGCTTCGATGCGTTCGACCAGCGCCCGCGTTGCCTCTTCGGGCTCGACGCTGAGCTCGCGCTTCAACGCTTCCTTGCAGGCCAGGAACTGGCGGAAGGCGTCATTGGTCCTGCCACGGCGGCGGAAGATGCGGATCAGGGCGCGGTGGGCCTGCTCGGCGCATGGGTCGAGACTCACCAGCCTTTCGGCAAGGCTTTCACAGGCCTGTTCCTGGCGCGAACCCAGTTCCGGCAAGAGGCTCAGCCGCTCGGCCAGGTCCAGCGCCTTGCGGGTGTAGTTCGCCCGAAACGGCGCAAGCCATTCGTCGATCTCATGCGGCAATGACACCCCGTCGAGCAGGTCGCCCCGGTAGAAGTCGGCCGCAGTCGCGAGACTTTCACCGTCATCGGCCTGGATCTTCTGGTCAAAAATCCAGATGTCGGCTTCATCGGCATTCGCCGCCAGCCAGATGGTGTCGGCATTGCCTTCCAGGCGAATGGCCTCGTCGCCGGTGGACGGAAACAGCCGCCTGATGTCGACCAGGGCCTGGCGCAGGCTATTTCGCGCCTGCTGCTCGCCGCTGCCGGCCCACAGCATCGCCGCCACCCTCTCGCGGCGAAGGCCTTTGGGGCCAGCCAAAACGAGCGCGGCAAACAGCAGCGACGTCTTGCGCGTCGCGAAATGCAAAGGTTGCCCTCCTGCAGAAGCAACCTCGATGTCGCCAAGCAATCGGATGTGCACCCCGACCCCCGAGAAACAGCCTCGGATAGAATATCACGTCCCGCCGTCGACTTAACGACGATTTAGCGCTTCCATCCGTGGTTTTTCCTGCGGTTTCACGCCTGCATGAACATTAGCAAAGCGCGCCGGCGGGACATTGCCCTCGTGAGTTCGAACGAGGGAGAATTACAATGACCTACATCAGCCTCAGGACCATCCAGCCGACCTCCCGTTTTGCCGGCAAGCTCGCTGCCCGTGTCGCGACTGTCTTCGCCGGGCTTCGGCGCCGGTATCAGGATTCGATGCAACGCAGGGCTTTGGCCGGTCTCTCGATGTCTGAACTGAAGGACTTCGGCTATCCGGCCGATGAAGCTCCCGCTGATGTCGTGGCCCGCGGCCGCATCGCCGGGTGCAGTCCGCTGCGGTGACCCTTGCCCAGGCGCACTTCTGGATTGCCTTGCAGGCTCTTCTCATCCCGCGCTGCCGGGAAGCGGCGCGCCAGGCAGATAAAGCATGACCGGCCGGATCTCGTAGACAGCGGTGGGATTGACGCGCTTGAGGTCGCGCGCCGTGGCAATCGCCTCGTCCTGGCTGGTGCAATCGAGCACGTAAAGCCCCAGCAATTGTTCCTTTGTCTCGGCAAAGGGACCGTCGATCACCATGCCGTCACCCGGACCGCGCAGCGTGACGGCGTCGGCGGTCGCGCCCAGCCTTGCCGCTGGGCCAAGCTTGCCCTCGCGCGTCAGCCTGTCGTTGATCTCGAGCAGGTTGTCCATCAGCGCCGCATCCTCTTCGGGCGTCCAGGACTGGACGGTTTGTTCGACGTGGTAGGCCAGGATGGCGTAGAACATGGGTGTGGTTTTCCTCATGCTGGAGCGGGCCGCACTATCACAAGGATGGCGTGAGTGATCCAGTCCCGCCGCCGATCTGGCCGCCCACTTCCTGACTCAACCTGCCAGCGGCAGTCGCAACTGTGTCAGCAGGCCGCCTTCGGGATTGTTGGAGAGGCTGATTTCGCCACCGGCGGCGCGCGCGATGTTGCGGGCAATGGTCAGGCCAAGGCCAAGGCCGCCGGTCTGGCGGTTGCGCGACTGCTCGATGCGGACAAATGAGCCGAACACCGCGTCGAGCTGGGCCTGCGGGATGCCTGGCCCTTCGTCGCGGATGGCGAGCGTGACCGTGTGCTCTGACCGCTCCAGGCTGAGATGCGCCTTCTTGCCATAGATCACGGCGTTCTGGACCAGGTTGGTGACGCAGCGTTTCAGCGCCACCGGCCGGGCGACACAGATCAGGCCCCGTGGCCGATTGCCGTCATTGTCGAACGAAACCTCCTCGAAACCGTCGGCGATCGATTCCACCAGTGACCAGAAATCGATGCGTTCGGCCTTTTCCTCGGTCACTTCGAACTTGGCGAAGTCGATGACCGAGCTTGCTATGCTCTCGATGTCGGCAAGGTCGTGGGCGAGCGCTTCGCGCGCCGGCGATTTGCGCAGCAGTTCGAGGCGCAGCCGCATCCTGGTCAACGGCGTGCGCAGATCGTGAGCGAGGGCCGCCGCAAGATGCTCGCGGTCCTCGACATAGTCGCGCAGCCTGCCCTGCATGGCGTTGACCGCCTTGGCGGCGGCGCGGATCTCGCGACTGCCGGTTTCGGAGATCGGTGGGCTCTTCAGGTCGTTTCCGATACGGTTCACCGCCGTTTCCATCATCCGGTAGGGCGCGGTCAGCCGGCGCAGCGACCAGATCGACATCGCGACCACCAGCCCGGCAATCAGCGAATAGAGTGGCAGGCTGTCGAAGCTGAGGATCGGCCCGACCGGGGTGTTCGGTTCGGTGAAGTTCAGCCACTGGCCGTCGGCGAAGCGCAGCGACGCCGTCAGCTTGTCGCTCTGGGCAAAGTCCGCCGCCAGCACCAGAAGGTCGCGCTCGACCTGGCCGACGTCCTTGTTGGGAACCGTGCCGCCGGGGGCGTCGGCCTCGCGCGACGCTGGATCGCGCCGGACGCGCGCGTCGGTGATGCCGAATTTCGACAGGCGGCCAACGAGGATGTCCTCCAGCTCGGCGAGCTCGTCGTCGCCGGCGATCGAGGAGGTGACTGCGGGCGTATCCGAAACAGTGAGCGCATAGGTGGCGTTGAACAGGCCCGACGCGGTCGCCTTGCGTTCCTCGGGCGTGGCATCATGCATCAGCTGCACCAGCGAGAAGGCGCGGTCGTTCAGCCGGTAGAGATCGACCACGTCATTGGCGGCGGCGCGGTCGCGCGAGACGATGTAGAGCGTCGCGACCTGGCTGATCAGCAGGCCGGCAATGACGATGAGCAGCACCCAGACAGGCAATGTCTGCGGCAGGAAGCGTCTCATTCGGTGGTCGTCTCGGGCAAGAACTGATAGCCGCCGCTGCGCACGGTAAGGATCAGTTTCGGCGTCTTCGGATCGTCCTCCATCTTGCGCCGCAGCCGGCTGACCAGGATGTCGACGCTGCGGTCGAAACTGTAGCCGGTGTCGCCGCCCGACAGCTCGATCAGTTGGTCGCGGGTCAGCACGCGCTGCGCGCTCTTGACGAAGGTCTGCAGGAGGTTGAATTCGGCCATGGTCAGCTCGACCCTGACGTCGCCGGGCGCCGTCAGCCGTCGGCGCGAGCAGTCCATCGTCCAGCCGGCGAAATGAAAGATCTGCTTGGCGGCCGGCCGGCGCGGCTCGGCGGCGCCGTTGCGCCTTAGCACCGCGCGGATGCGGGCGAGCAGCTCGCGCGGATCGAACGGCTTCGGCACATAGTCGTCGGCGCCCATCTCAAGCCCGACGACCCGGTCGGTCGTCTCGGTGACGGCCGTCAGCATGATGATCGGCGTCGTGTAGTTGGCGCGGAGCTCGCGGCAGAGCTCGAGCCCGCTTTTTCCAGGCAGCATCACGTCGAGGACAATGAGGTCGACCTGCGCGCGGCGAAGGATCGCCTCCATCTCAGTGCCGTCGGCGGCGACCGTGGTATGCAGGCCGCGCTTCTGGAAGAACTCCTGAAGCAGGTCGCGTATGCCCTTGTCGTCGTCGACGATCAGTATGTGTGCGTCGGATTTCACGGGATCCCTGTCATTCTGGTGGCCTGGCGGTCATTTCCGATATCACCCACACGATAGAATTCCGGCCATATCTTGGCCAGTGGCGACGATGCTTCGCGAGGCTGGATTCACCAGAAACAATCCAGAAACAAAATTCTACAGTCCGGAAAAACTCCTGAAAAATTTCAAGGGCATAACCGATGTCGTGGCGGTCAGATCACCGGCTGCGACGCTAGTCTCGGGAGTAACGGACAAGACCGATGCAGAGGTTCACGATCAGCTTGATGGGTGCGTTGCTTAGCATTTCGCTCGTCACGGCAGCGGTCGCGGCCTCCAATGCAAAGGTGACGCCGATCACCCGGGCCGAGCGGTGCAGCGATCTAAGCCGTCAAGTTGACGAAGCCCTCGAAACCCATGCCGCGGCAACGCAGGTCACCGCGGCGAAGGCACTTCAGAGAAAGGGAAACCGGTTCTGCGCCAACAAGAAGCAGGCGCAGGGAATCCGGATGCTCGCGAACGCTTTGAAGCTGCTTGGAGTGACACCGATCGACCCGGTTCAGTGACGCTCGAATTCCGACCCGCATGAAAAAAGGAAGTGAAGCCATGAAAAAGTCCCTCCTCTCCGCCCTCGGCCTCGGTGTTGCTCTGGCCTTCTCGATGCCGGCTCTCGGCAATGCCGCCGCGACCACGACCGCTGCTCCGGCTGCTACGACGACCGCTCCGGCGACCGCCGCGCCGGCCAAGGCCGCTCCGACGAAGGTTGCCGCCAAGAAGGTCTGCAAGGTGACCAAGACGCACAAGTGCCCGGTCAAGAAGGCCAACAAGGCTCCGGCGAAGAAGTCCTGATCCGCAAGCCTGCTCTTGCATCAAGGCCGCTCCAGCCGATATCCGGCTGGAGCGGCCTTGGCTCGACTGGCGCCGCCGAGCCGGCATCAGGATCGCACCCGGTCCGGCGCGCTGAAACTGGTCCCACAAACGGCGATCCTTAACCTGGTCGCAATGCCGACCCCGTAGGACAATCCGCATGAAGAAGCGGCTTTCGTCCATTATGCGTTCAATTGCGCTTGGCGGCCTGGTCGTTACCGGCCTGGCAAGGATGCTGATCCTGTTCACCGCGAGCCCGGTGCCGGACCCGGCCAGCGGGCGGACCGAGCCTTCGTTGTTCGCGCCCGAGATTTCCACCAACTGGGACTACATCACGCCGATGCAGACCTGGCTGCTGATCGTGCTGACGGCCACGACCCTGATTGCGTTCGCAGCCTGGGCGGTCGCCGCGTTCATGGAACGCCGGGCGGACGGCCCGTCCGCCGGCCGCATCGCCGGCCGCCACGGCCGTTGAACGGCGCACGATAGCTCCCACATAGATTCGTGAATGGCCGCGCCGTCGCCGGAAATGGACGGTCGCGCGCTCGCATGACAAAGTAAGAGCCTTGCTCGCAGTTGCCGGGTTTCCGATGCCAGAAACCGTCACCAAGCCACGCACCAGAACGAAGCCGCAGACCGAGCGGCCGAAACTCTACAAGGTCATCCTGATCAACGACGACTTCACGCCGCGCGAATTCGTGGTGACGGTGCTGAAGGCCGAGTTCAGGCTGAGCGAGGACCAGGCGCAACAGGTGATGATCACCGCGCACCGGCGCGGCGTCTGCGTCGTCGCCGTCTTCACCAAGGATGTCGCAGAAACCAAGGCGACGCGAGCGACGGACGCCGGCAAGGCGAAGGGCTATCCGCTGCTGTTTACGACGGAGCCGGAGGAGTAGGGCCTCTCCCTCGCCCCGTTTACGGGGAGAGGGAAAGCGAGGCCGGCTTGCCGGCTGAGCAGGGTGAGGGGTAGGGCAAGCGCCGAGTTCTGATCGCAAGCATCGGCGCTGCCCCTCATCCGCCTTCGGGCACCTTTGTAACTTGTCCCTTGCCGACTCTGCTATTGCAGCAGGTGCGGTGGCGGACGAGAGACCGGAGCATCTTTGGGCCTTGAAGCCCGTGGGAGAGCGAGGGTCTTCGTCCGCCGTTCCATCGACCCCGAACAGTCGCCTGGGCCGCAAGCGAAGCCCGATTAGGCAAGGATGGGATAGGATGGAAATCGTTGTTGGCATCGACGTTTCGAAGGATCGGCTGGATGTGCATGTTTTGCCGTCCGGTGAAGCGTTTTCGGTTGGTAACGACCATGCCGGGGTGGAGGAGCTGGCTCGACGTCTTGCAGCCTTTTCTCCGACGGCAATCGGATTGGAGGCTACGGGAGGCTACGAGCAACTGGCGGTCGCCACTTTGGCGAGCGCCGGCCTTTCGGTTGTCGTGGTCAATCCAGCGCAGATCCGGGCCTATGCCAATGCGCTCGGCAAGCGGGCCAAGACCGATCCGATCGACGCTGCCGTCATCGCAGCCTTCATAGCTGCGACCAAGCCGGAACTGCGGCCGCTGCGCGATGCCGAGACCAGGACGTTGGCCGATCTCGTCACGCGCCGGCGCCAGATCGTGCAGATGATCGTGGCCGAAGAGAACCGCGCCCGCACGGTCAACGCAAGACAGGCGCAAAAGAGCATCAAGCGCCTGCTCGCCGCGCTCAGGCGTGAGTTGGAAAGCCTCGATGCCGACCTGGACGATCATATCCGCAAGTCGCCGCTCTGGCGGGTCCGGGAAAAACTGCTGTCCTCCGTGCCAGGCATCGGTCCCACCGTTGCCCGCACCATGATCGCCGAGATGCCGGAGTTGGGCAGCCTCGACCGGCGCCAGATCGCAGCGCTTGCAGGTCTCGCACCATGGACGAGGCAGTCCGGCACATGGCGTGGCAAGAGCTTCATCGGCGGCGGCAGGAGCCGCGTGCGCGCCGTCCTCTTCATGGCTGCCCTCGTCGCCATACGCCACAATCCGGTCCTCAAGGCCTTTCGCGACCGCCTCGTCGAGGTTGGCAAGCCGAAGATCGTCGCCGTCGTGGCCGTCATGCGAAAGCTGCTGACCATTCTCAACGCCATCATCCGCGACCAAAAACCATGGCAAACAGCTTGACAGCCAAGACAGTCGCTCTCCCCGTGAAACGGGGAGAAGGAAAAGGCTACCGCCCTTCGCGGTACCACATCGAGCCCATCGCCAGGAGCAGCAGGCCAAGACCTAGGAAACCGCCGAACAACGGCACGCGGGAAACCGCCTTAAGCACGCTGTCGTCGGTGGTGCGCAGCCCGATCCAGTCGGCGCCGGATGCGACGCCCGAGGAGCGGACCGGAACGATCGAAGGCAGCGTCACGCCGCCGGTGATGCCTCCGAGCGCGGAGGAGGCGGCCAGCCGGCGCACGCTGCCGCCGGTCGCCTCGACCGGCGCGTTCAGTCGGTCCTTGGTGGAGATGACGTCGGCGAATTCCGGCGCGTTGATCGGCCCGACATGGGCAAGCGCCGTCAGGTCGCCATTGCCGACCTGGTAGAGGCCGATCTCCTTGGTCTCGACGCTGCCGAGGAAGATGCCGGGCTCGGATCTTTCCAGCTTGACGATCAGCGCCTTGCCGGACGGCGTGATGACCTGGGCAGGACCCGGATCGTCGCTCATCGTCTGGCGGCGGATCTCGAGCACCATGCCGCGTCCGTCGGCGGTCAGCCGCTCCTCCTCGAGCTCCGGCTCCTTCATCAGCCAGTGGGCGATGCGGCGGTAGAGCTGGACATGCGGGCCGCCGCCCTCGAAGCCGCGCGCCCACAGCCAGCCCTGGTCGGACAAGAGCATGCCGACGCGGCCTTCGCCCTTGCGGTCGAGCAGGAGGAGCGGCAGATTGTCGGCGCCCTTCATCACCACTTCGCCTTCGGGGTTCTTGACGCCGATGGTGCGGAACCAGCGGCTCCAGTGCGGCGGCTCGCTGTTGGATCCGTCGAGCCCTCGCGTCACCGGGTGGCGCTGGCCGAGATCGGTGAGGCGCGGGTAGAAGGCCTTGTCGACGACCTCGCCGCTCGGCATCGCCGGCAGCGCCGACATCAGCGGCGTGCGGGCGATAGAACTCTCGCCGGAATATTCGGGGCCGGCGGCGATCAGCAGTGCGCCGCCCTTTTCGACATATTCGGAGATGTAGTCGTAATAGAGGATCGGCAGCACGTCACGGTGCTGGTAGCGGTCGAAGATGATCAGGTCGAAATCCTTGATCTTCTCGACGAACAATTCGCGCGTCGGAAAGGCGATCAGCGACAGTTCGTTGATCGGCGTGCCGTCCTGCTTTTCCGGCGGCCGCAAAATCGTGAAATGGACGAGATCGACCGAGGCGTCCGACTTCAACAGGTTGCGCCAGGTGCGCTCGCCGGCATGCGGCTCGCCGGAGACGAGCAACACGCGCAGATTCTCGCGGATACCATCGACCAGAGCGATGGCGCGGTTGTTGGCGTCGGTCAGTTCGTCCGGCTGGTGGTCAATGGCGAGCTCGACGATGTTGCGGCCGGCATTGGGAATGGTGACCTGCAGGGGCATCGTCTGGCCGATCGTGGCGCGCTCGACGGAGACCTGCTCACCGTTGATCGAAACGCGGACGTCGACCTGGCCGGACTGATCACCGGTGGCGATGACACGGTAGGTCATGTCGAGCGGCTTGCCGACGAGGCCGAAGCGCGGTGCGTTCTCGAAGCGTATGCGGCGGTCCTTCTCGTGGTCATTGCCGGTGATGAGCGCGTGCAGCGGCGCATTGAAGTCGGGCGCGCCGGCGGGCGCGTCATGCACCTCGCCGTCGGTGATCATGACGGCGCCGCCGATTCGCGATGGCGGCACGTCGCGGAAGGCGCCTTCGAGCGCGCTGAACAGCCTGGTATCGGTACGCTCCTCGGCGGCATCGGACTTGCCGGCCTCGACCACGCGCACGTCGAACTGCTTGAAGCGGGCAAGGCGCTGCTGCAGCCCGGCCAAGGCCTCATCGGTCTGTTTGGTGCGTTCGCCGATGTCCTGGCTCTGGCTGCGGTCGACAATGATGGCGACAACGCTCTTCAGGGCATCGCGCTCCTCATCGAGGAACACCGGGTTGAGCAGCGCGGCGCCGAGCGCCAGCAAGGCGGTGAAGCGCAGGACCGAGCCGCGCTGACGGAACCACAGGCCGACCAGCGCCAGCAACGCCAGCGGCGCCAGCACTGCGACAAGCCACGGCCAGGCCAGAAGCGGTTCGAAGGAGATCGACCAGTTCATGGCTTTACTGCCCCAGCCGTTCGAGCAGGACAGGCACGTGCACCTGATCGGATTTGTAGTTGCCGGTCAGCATATACATCATGATGTTCACGCCGGCGCGCAGCGCATAGATCCGCTGCATCGGATCCGCCGGCACTGTGGGCAGCAAGGGGTCGCCATTCTCGTCCACAGCCCAGGCGCCGGCGAAGTCATTGGCGGTGATCAGGATCGGCGAGACGCCGTCGCCGACGCGCACCGGACGGTTCTCGGCATTGCTGGCGTCGAGCGAGGCCTCGACCCACAGCGGGCTGCCGTTGAACCGCCCGGGGAACTCCGGAAGAATGAAAAAGGATTTGGTCAGCACGTGGTCCGACGGCACCGGCTCCAGCGGCGGCACGTTGAGATTGCCGAGGATGTCGCGCAGCCGTTCCGTCGCCGGGCTGGTCGAGTTCGCGCCGATGCCGTTGGCGAACTGGTCGCGGGTGTCGAACAGCACCGTTCCGCCCTGCTGCATGTAAGCGTCGATGCGGGCGATCGAGGCTTCGCTCGGCATCGGGGCGGCCGGGTCGATCGGCCAGTAGATCAGCGGGTAGAAGGACAATTCGTCCTTGGCAATGTCGACGCCGGCCGGCGCGCCGGGCTCCAACGCGGTCTTCTCGATCAGGAAGCGGGTCAGGCCTTCCAGTCCGGCGCGGCTGATCGAATCGACGCCGGGCTCGCCGGTGAGCACATAGGCGATGCGGGTTTTCGAGATGTCCTCGATCGCCTGGGTGTCGCCGGGCTTGGCGTCGTCGGCGCGTGCGCGATCGGCATGGCCGAGCAGCGCGCCAAGCCCGATAAGCAAGGCAGCCGCCGTTGTCGCGGCGGCGCGGCGCGGCCGGCGCGATAGCAGGCCGCCCATCCAGAACACCGCCAGCGTATCGAGCACCATGAGCACCAGCGCCGCGGCGACGAGGGCGCCCTTCAGGTTGCGCGACTCGTCAAAAGCGTACTGGATGGTGGTCACCGGCAGCGAGACGTTGGGCCTCGCCAGCGGCGCAAAGGTGCTGGCTGCATCGAGCAGATTGTGGGCGAACACACCGGTCTCGGAGCCGTAAAGGCCCGGCGGGTTTTCGATCGTCACCGGCAGTGGACCGGGACCTGGCACCAGCGGGCGAGCGTCCGGGGTCGGCGGCACGAGCATGCCGTCTGCGGCGATCATGCGATAGGGGGCCAGCGAGGTGGCGGCGGCTTCGGCATTGGCGACCGCGGCACCCTGGTTGCGCGACAGTTGCACGATGCGCCTCAGCATCTCGACGAAACTGCCCGAGATCGGCAGGTTCGACCATGTCGCCTCGGGCGTGACGTGGAACAGCACCAGCGTGCCCTTGCCCTTCTTTAGCCCGGTCACCAGCGGCGTGCCGTCAGCCAGCGTCGCCCAGGTGCGCTCGACAATGTCGGGCGTCGGTTCGGCCAGCACCTGCCGGGTGACGGTCACCTCGGTCGGTGGTGCAAGATCGGCGAAGGCGCCATTCTTCGGGAATTCGGTCACGGGCTGCGGCGTCGTCCAGGACAGCGCGCCACCTAGCGCGCGTTCGCCGCTGCGCAGCCTGACCGGCAAAAGGTCGTCGTCATTGCCGGCGGCGGCCAGCCGCGAGCCGGCGAAACGCACCAGCGTGCCGCCCTTGTCGACCCAGTCGACCAGCTTAGGCCGGACCTGCTCGGGAATGGTGCCGACATCGGCCATGACGATCATCGCCGGCTTCTGGTCAAGCAATTGCGGGATGGCGTCGGCGAGGTCGACGCTCGATGGCTCGACGAGATCGGCAAAGGGCTGCAACGCACGACGGATGTAGTAGAGCGGCGACAAGAGCGGCTGCGCCTGGTCGGCCTCTGACTGCGACAAAAGCCCGACGCGGCGGCGCTTGGAGCTTTCGTCCAGCACCCGCAGGGCGCCGGCCTGATGTTCGCCGTCGAGCGCGATCGAGGCGAAGTCGTTGCGCAGCTCGAACGGCACGGCCATGGTGCCGGTGGCCATGGACTCGCCCGGCGAAAAGGTCAGCGTCGCATCGGCGATGCGGCGGCCCTTGTCATCGAAGGCGCCCGCGGTGACCTGCGCGGGCGCCGGATCGCCCGGCGCGCGTATGGCGGTCAGCGCGAAACCGTCGACCTGGTTGTCGGCGCCGGTCAGGCCGGTCAGCGAAATCCGGTCGGACGTGGCCCAGACCAGGCGCGCGGCGTTGCTCGACAAAAGCGTGTTGAAGGCGGCTTCGTCGCCTTGCCCGGCGAGCCCGTCGGCGAGCACGGCAACGCTGGCGCCGGGATGGCTCTCCAGGCTTGCCGCGACGCGGGCATAGACGGCGGGACGGTCGGTCGGGATCGGCCGCGGCTTGGCCGCGCGCAGCCGGTCGAGCGCGGTAGCGGCGTCGAAGGGGCCGATCTCGGCGTTGGGCTTTTCGGCGGTGAAGGCGATGATGACGGGCACGCCGTTCGAGCCGGCGTCGGCGATCAGCCGTTCGGCCGTGGCGACGCGCTTGCCCCAGTCGGCGGCACTTGCCCAGTCATTGTCGATGACCAATGCCAGGGCCGAGCCCTCTGCCGGCAGTTTTTCACGCGGATTGAAGACCGGTTCGGCAAGTGCGACGACGATGAGGGCCGCCATCAGCAATCTCAGCAGCGTCAGCCACCATGGGCTCTGCTGTGGCGTCTCCTCGCGCTTCAGGACGCCGGCCAGGATCTTCAGCGGCGGAAACACTTCCGTCTGCGGCTTCGGCGGGGTGAGCCGCAGAAGCCACCAGATCACCGGCAGCGCCAGCAGGCCCCAGAGCACCATGGGCGCACCGAAGGAAAGCGGTAGCCAGCTCATGCGCCGATCTTTCCGGCATGACCACTATGGACGGTCAGCCCGGTATGACTTGCGGTCAACCCGGTATGACCTGCGGTCAACCCGGTATGACCCATGGTCAACCCTGCATGACTGCCTTCGGCGGTCAAAGCCATGTGGATGCGCACCAGCGCTTCCGAGGCGAGGCGGTCGGTGTGATTGACGGTGAAGCTCCAGCCCAGCCGCCTGCACCAGCCGGCCAGTTCCTGGCGGCGGGCATTGTAAAGCAGGCGATACTCATCGCCGAACATCTCGGCGCGACCGGCGGTCAGCTTGTCGCCGGTCTCGGGATCGGTGAACTCGGTGCGCCCGGCATAGGGAAAGGTCTCCTCGGCCGGATCGGCGACCTCGATCAGGTGGGCGCGCACGCCGTGGCGGGCGAGCACGTCGAGCCAGGCCATGGTCTCCTCGACCGGATCGAGGAAGTCGCCGACGAGGACGACGTCGGAAAAGCGGCGGATGCCGGAGAGGTCGGGCTTTGCCGGCAGCGCGCCGGCATGGCCGAGCTGGGCGGCGATGCGCTCGGCGCCGTTGCGGGCGGTGAACGGATCGGTCAGGCCCGGCCAGGCGATGCGCTCGCCGCTGCGCGACAGAAGCTCGGCCATGGCCAGCGCCAGGACGAGCGCGCGCGATTCCTTGGAAACGCTGGCGCCGGCCGATTTGTAGAGCATCGACGGCGAGGGATCGGCCCACAGCCACACCGTGTGGGCCGCCTCCCATTCGCGGTCGCGCACATAGGTGTGATCGTCGCGGGCCGAGCGGCGCCAGTCGATGCGCGAGGAATCGCCTTCGACATAGGGTCGGAACTGCCAGAAATTCTCGCCGATGCCGCGCTTGCGGCGGCCATGCCAGCCGGCGATCACGGTGTTGACGATGCGACGCGCCTCGACCAGCAGGTCCGGCACCAGCGAGGCCCGCAACCGGCCACGGGCGAGCGCATCGCGCGTCGCAACCGGTGCCTGGACCTCGCCTATTCGTGCCATCAGATGCCTTTTGCCAGTTTCGCCACCACGTCACGCACAGATGTGCCCTCGGCGCGGGCGGCGAAGGTCAGCGCCATGCGATGTTGCAGCACCGGCTCGGCGAGCGCCCTGATATCGTCGACCGACGGCGCAAGACGTCCATCATAGAGCGCGCGGGCTCGGGCGCAAAGCGTCAGCGCCTGGCTGGCGCGCGGCCCGGGACCCCAGGCGACTAGCTTGTCGGTCTCGGCGTGGCCCTGGCCGGGGCGGGCCGAACGCACCAGCTTGAGGATCGCCTCGACCACGCTTTCCGGCACCGGCATGCGGCGGATCAGCGTCTGGATCTCCTTGAGCCGCGCCGGCTGCAGCACATTCTCGGCCTTGGCGTCCTCGACGCCAGTGGTTTCGAGCAGGATGCGGCGCTCGGCCTCGATTTCCGGATAGAGGATGTCGACCTGCATCAGGAAGCGGTCCAGCTGTGCCTCGGGCAGGGGATAGGTGCCTTCCTGCTCAAGCGGGTTCTGCGTCGCCAGCACGTGGAAGGGCGAGGGAAGGTCGTGACGCACGCCAGCGATGGTGACGTGGTATTCCTGCATTGCCTGCAGCAGCGCCGACTGGGTCCGCGGCGAGGCGCGGTTGATCTCGTCGGCCATCAGCAGCTGGGCGAAGATCGGGCCGGAGATGAAGCGGAAGGAGCGCTTGCCGAACTCGTCCTGCTCCATCACCTCGGAGCCGAGGATGTCGGAAGGCATCAGGTCGGGGGTGAACTGGACGCGGCGGGAATCGAGGCCGAGCACGACGCCCAAGGTCTCGACCAGCTTGGTCTTGGCGAGGCCAGGCACGCCGACCAGCAGCGCATGACCGCCAGCGAGCAGCGCCACCAGCGTGCGCTCGACGACCGCATCCTGGCCGAAGATGACGCGGCCGACGCCGTTGCGGACTTTCGAGATGTCCGCCAGCGCCTTCTCGGCCTCGGCGATCATGTCCTTTTCGCTGATCGGGCTTTCCTTGATCATCACGCTCATGCCGTTTCGATCCTTGTGCTGGAAATACCGGCTTGCACTGTCTGTGCCGCAGAATGCCGCGATTCGGCCTCGCCTGGCGCCTGCATTTGAACTTAAATCACAGAGTTAGGCTGACAAGCGGAACAACAGTGACTATTTCGTGACCATGACGGAGCTCACAGAACATCGTGAACAGAGCCTCACCAGCGCCACCGAGGCGCGCGGGTTGGAGGCGCTGATCTCGCGCTCGACCCGCGCCGGCAAGGGGCCGGCGCCGGTGGAGCGCTGGAATCCGGACTTCTGCGGCGACCTCGACATGGAGATCAGGGCCGACGGCACCTGGTTCTATCTGGGCACGCCGATCGGGCGCATGCCGCTGGTGCAGCTTTTCTCCACCGTGCTGCGCAAGGACGCGGACGGTAAGACCTATCTGGTGACCCCGGTGGAGAGGGTGGGGATACGCGTCGTCGACGCCCCCTTCGTCGCCGTCGAGATGGATGTGTCCGGCGCCGGCGACGACCAGGTCATCACCTTCCGCACCAATGTCGGCGATGTCGTCGAGGCCGGGCCGGGCCACGCCCTGCGCTTCGTCGACGAGGAGGCGACCGGCGGCCTGAAACCCTATGTGCTGGTGCGCGGCCGGCTGGAGGCGCTGGTGGCGCGGCCGGTGATGTACGAACTGGTCGAGCATGGCGAGGAGATCGACATCGACGGCAGGACGATGTTTGCCGTGCGCTCCAGGGGCGAGGTCTATCCGATCATGCCCGCCGAGAAGCTGAAACGGCTCAGCGCGTGATGGACCAGGTGACGCCGCCGCCGTTCTCGACCTTGGATTTTCGCCAGCGCGTCGCCGCTCAGGCAGACGCACATGCCGGCGACGACTATGGCGATCATCGCTTCAATCCAGGCCATCCTAGGCTGAAGCACGCAAAGCCACTGCGCGATGCCGCCGTGCTGATCCCGGTCGTCGATCACGGCGCCGAGGCGACGATGCTTCTGACCAAGCGGGCGGAGAAGCTGCGCAGCCATTCCGGCCAGGTGGCCTTTCCAGGCGGAACGATCGATCCAACCGATCCCAATCCGGAAGCGGCCGCATTGCGCGAGACGTTCGAGGAGATCGGCCTCGAGCGCGATCATGTCGAGATCATCGGCCGCATGCCTGACTATGTTTCCGGCAGCGGCTACCGCATCGCGCCGGTGTTGGCGGTGGTTCGGCCAGGCTTCTCCTTGACGCTCAATGCCGACGAGGTCGACGCCGCTTTCGAAGTGCCGCTGCGATTCCTGATGGACCCGGCCAACCACGCCAGGGACAGCCGCATGTGGGACGACCTCGAATGGTTCTTCTATGACATGCCCTATGGCGGCCAGCGCATCTGGGGCGTCACCGCCGGCATCATCCGCACCCTCTATGAAAGGCTCTATGCTTGAGTGCTCCGGTATCGCTCGCGGGCAGGGCCGACTGGCTCAATGAAAAGCACCTGCAGCGTCTGCTGGCCGCCCTGGCGGAAGGCGGTGAGCAGGCGCGCGTCGCCGGCGGCGCCGTTCGCAACACGCTGCTTGGCCAGCCGGTCGCCGACATCGATATCGCCGCGACAACGCTGCCCGAGGAGACCATCCGCCGGGCCGAGGCGGCCGGCTTCAAGACGGTACCGACCGGCATCGAGCATGGCACCGTCACGGCGATCGCCGGCGGCAAGGCCTATGAGGTCACCACGCTACGCGCCGATATCGAGACCGATGGGCGGCGGGCCAAGGTGTCGTTCGGGCGCGACTGGAAGCTCGACGCCGAGCGGCGCGATTTCACCATCAACGCGCTTTATGCCGAAGCTGACGGAAACGTCGTCGACCTGGTCGGCGGCATCGCCGACATCGCGGCGCGCCGGCTGCGCTTCATTGGTGATGCGGAAGCGCGCATCCGTGAGGATTACCTGCGCATCCTGCGCTTTTTCCGATTCTTTGCCTGGTATGGCGACGGTCGACCCGACGCCGAAGGGTTGAAGGCCTGCGCGCGGCTGAAGGACGGGCTCGGCCAGCTCTCGGCGGAGCGCATCTGGTCTGAACTGAAGAAGCTCCTGTCGGCGCCGGACCCGTCACGCGCTCTTTTATGGATGCGTCAGGCCGGCGTGCTTACCAGCGTTCTGCCGGAAAGCGAGAAATGGGGCATCGACGCCATCCATGGGCTGATCCGGACCGAGAGGGACCTGGGCTGGACAGCCGACCCGCTGCTTAGGCTGGAAGCCATGGTGCCGCCTGATGCGGCGCGGCTGAAGACGCTTGCCGGAAGACTGAAGTTTTCCGCAGCCGAGGCGGAGCGGCTGCGGCATTGGGCGCTGACGGCGGCGATCGAGCCCAAGACGAGCGAAGGCGAACTGGCGAAGAAACTTTATCTCGGCGACCGAAACGGCATTGGCGACCGGCTGCGGCTTTCGCTGGCTTCGGCGCGGGCGCGGGCTGCCGAGGACAACCAGGCACTGATCGACGCCGGTGGTTTCTCGCGCCTGCTTGCCCTCGGGTCGAAATGGCAAAAGCCGGTATTCCCGATCAAGGGCGCCGATCTCACCGAACTCGGCGCGTCGCCCGGCCCGAAGCTCGGCGCGATCCTGAAAAATCTCGAGAAGGAATGGATCGGGTCCGGTTTTACCCTCGACCGCGGCGCGCTCATCAAGCGCGCCGCAAAGGCACTCGAAGCTTAGGTGCGGCTCACTTGATGGAAGCGGGAGCCAGCGCGCGTGAAAGGCTGGCTTCGCCCTTGCCATAGACCGAGGCATTGTAGTTGACCAGCGTGTCGGTACGGGCTGTGTTGAGCAACTGGTTGGTGATCTGTGTCGGCGTTGCCGTGGTGAATTTGCTGCCGACGATCGCGGCATAGCCGGAAATGATCGGCGCCGCGAAGGAGGTGCCGTAAAGGCTGGTCTTGCTGCCAGTGACACCCACGACAAGGAAATGGCTCTGCACCAGCGGGTTGGAGCCGGCGTAGTTGGAATACGAGGCAAGCTGGGCCTTGCTGGTCGTCGTGCCGTTGGTGGAGAGCGCGCCGACGAAGATCGCCGAGGCTTTGCCGACCAGCGCGAGGTCGAGGTAGTCCTGCTGACCATTCTTGATACCGCCGACGGCGACGGCATCGTTGCCGGCTGCCTTCGAGACGACGGCCGACCCCTTGGTGGCATAGGAGATGATCGAGGCTTCTTCCGGTGCCCAGCCGATCTGACTGACGCTGTAGCCCGCCTTGGCGTACATGCCGTAGCTCAGATTGAGCACGTTGAGACCGGGCGCCAGCGAGACGGCTGTCCCCGTCGAGAAGTCCTTCGACCTGATGGTTGCCAGCGGCGCGACCATGCTGGCCTCCTGGCGGGTCCATTCGCCGTGTCGCTGGGTTTGCACTCCGAGGCCGAAATTGCCGGAGAAGCGCGATGAGCTGCTGAAGTCGTCTACGATGGTGATGGTGACGCCCTTGCCCTTGTAGCCCGCGGCCCACGCGACGCCGACGTCGGGGGTCATCCAGCTCTGCAGCGCTTGCGTCGCCGGCGCGGCCGGAATCGCTGCGCTCACACATATCGATCCGCCGCCGTGGCAGAGCGCGGCCGTCTCGTCGGCGTCGAGGGCTTCCTGCGCCGATGCGATCGGCGCTGAGAGGATGGCGAGCGCAGCGGCGAGGCCGAATTTCCAGTGGTTGGCTGACATTTTGTTACTCCAGTCAAACAGGAACCAGGACGGACGATTGCGACCTTCGGGGTGGGTTGACTTGCTCATGGCAGCCTCCAAGCTCAGAAAGTAACACGGTAGTTCAGCCACAGATGCATGCTCTCGGGCTTAGCGTTAACCAGATATTTCAGGGTTTCCTCAGGTGCCATCTCGGCGGCAGCGAGCCGGCAGTTGACGCTGTAGGTGCCCAAATCCCCATAGTCGGCCACGCATGGCTTTTCGGTGAGGTTGCCGCCGATCGTCGAGGTCAGCGAGATCGACAGGGTGCTGCTCGGTGTCGGATGCGTCTGCGTGAGGAAGCCCAGCTTGAAGCTGGGTCCGATGCTGTACTTCTCGGCTTTTTCTCCGGTGCCGAGCCCCCACAAAATACCGGTGTTTTCCGTCAGCTGGGTGAGGAAGTCGACGTGGAGATCGACCCAGCTGGCGTGGTACCACTGGTTGAACGAAACCCAGGATCCGCTCTGCAACTCGTAGCCGCCGTCGCCAAGGTTCCTGGCGCGGTCGCTGAGCGGCGAACCCTGGTGCATGCCAATCAGTGAAGTCGTAATCTCCTGGGCCGTTGCCGGAGACGCGCCAAGGAAGGCCGACAGCAGCAGTGCTATCGCGCGGTACCTGCGTCGATTGCCGGACCTTTCGCGCATGCGCGAAAACACCTCGCCCCACCGTTTCCGGACCAGCGCCTGTTGGCGGCGGGCTCTGACGGCCCCTGTACCCGGTTCATTCGCCCGACAGTGGCACGACTACCGTTACCGCCGGGTTATCCAAGCAGGTGCGAATATAAGTATTTGATTGAAATATTTGCGCTGTCCGGCAGCCGTGGCCGGCAAGCGGGGCAGGATGCCTGTGGCTCCGGCATCCCGCTTTGCTGGGCTGGATCGCGCAATTGCCGCGATTTGATCCGGCCGGAAGGCGTTACGCGGCGTCGCGAACCTTCTGGATTCGCGAGCGGATCGCCTCGATCATTGTCTCGCGAATGGTCGTTTCGCCATGCGTTTCGCGCATATGCTCGACGGCGCGGCGCATCACCTCGGCCTCTTCTTCGGCGCGTGTGTGCCATTCACAGCCGGGCACGAGCGATCCGCAGTGGAATTCCTTCATCGGATTTTCCTTTCCTCCTTGCAGCGCCGACGGACGTCCGCACTCTCGATGCGTGCACGATCCTTTGTCGAAAACCGAGAAGTTTCCGGGTCGCGCACTGGCGAGCAACCATAACACGGTTCGAGGGTTTTGGTTGCCGGCAGAGCCGAAAAAGGCGGAGCATCGCTGCTCCGCCCTCTTACGCTACCTCGGAGCAAGACCGGACATGACCCCGACTTCCTCCTGCGAGCAGGCCGTCACTTCATGATCTTGACTGCCTCGGCAATCTTGTTCTTGCCGTTCATGTCCCAGGAAACGCGGACCTTCTCGCCAGCCTGCAGGCCAGGATCCTTGAAGGCCTTGGACAGCGTAAAGGTGGATCCATCATCAAGAACGAGGCTCATGGCCGTTCCATCGAAGCTCTTCACCGTGCCCGTGGTGTGCTTGACCGCCGCGAACGCGGCGCCACCAGAGGCGAGAAGAGCAGCGGTTGCCGCCGTCACAATAAGCTTGCGCATGGCATGTTCTCCTGGAAAATGCGGGCACCCGGTTGGCAAGGCACCCCACTCAATCATGGGCCGTCCGGTCACGTCGCGTCGCGGCTCAGAGGGGAGGAACCGCCGGCGTTTCCCGGCCCGGAAACGACAAATAGCCCTGATTTTTCAAATGCCTATTAGACGAAAAAGATAATCAAGGCGCCACATTGCGCGCCCAGATTCGGCGAATGGGACCGCATTGCGGTTCACATCCCGCTCACCGATATTTTATGGCCATCTGACCTCGGGCGGCAGGCTGGACAGGATCGAGGCGACATTGCCGCCGGTCTTCAGCCCGAAGATGGTGCCGCGATCGTGAAGCAAGTTGAATTCGACGTAGCGGCCCCGCCGAATGAGTTGTTCGTCACGGTCGCCGTCGGTCCAGTTGTCGTTGAAATTGCCCCTTACCAGGTGTCCGTAGACGACGAGAAAAGAGCGCCCGACATCCTGGACAAAGTTGAAATCGGCATCCCAACCGCCCTTGTCCTCGCCCGAATGCAGCCAGTCGAAGAAAATGCCGCCGGTGCCGCGCGGCTCGTTGCGGTGCGGCAGATAGAAATATTCGTCGCACCAGGCCTTGAATTTGGCGTAGTCGGCGACGCCGGCGTTCTTCTCGCAGGCAAATTGCATGGCGCGGTGAAAGGCGAGCGTATCCGGGTCGTCCTGGACGCGGCGACGGTCGAGCACCGGCGTCAGGTCGGCGCCGCCGCCGAACCACTGGCGCGAGGTGACGACCATGCGCGTGTTCATGTGCACCGCCGGCACGTTCGGGTTCCAAGGATGCGCGATCAGCGAGATGCCGCTTGCCCAGAAGCGTGGATCCTCCTCCGCGCCCGGCATCTGTTTCCTGAACTCGGGCGAGAACTCGCCGTAGACGGTCGAGGTGTGGACGCCGACCTTCTCGAAGACGCGGCCATACATCATCGACATGGTGCCGCCGCCGCCCTTGCCATCGTCGCGCTCCCAGGGGGTCTTCTCGAAATGGCCAGGCGACCATGAAACCAGCGGACCCGTCAGATCCTGCTCGATCTGCTCGAAGGCGGCGCAGATGCGCTCGCGCAACGCTTCGAACCACAGGCGGGCCTTCATCTTCTTCTGCTCGATGTCGGCCGGCAGGCCCACCGGTATTTCAGGTCGTTCCAAAATCAGGTCTCCAGTCGCGGACGATAAAGGACTCGTCTTTTCCGGGCGCGATCCCTAATCTCTTAGGAGCAAGGGTCAAGTCCCGACCACGGTGCAAGGAGTTCCTTCGTGCGCACCCCGGCAAGACCGCCGCTGGATGGCTTGAAGAAAAGGCTCGACCGCTCGCGCGCCGAGCGCGAGCGCATGCCGCGCGACGGCTTCCTGCGCGAGACCTTCATCCTGCCGCGTTCGGACGCCCGCCTGAAGGCCAAGGAATGGTTCGAGCGCTTCCCCAAGCAGGCCTACTGGACCGAGATCGAAAGCTGGTTCGAGCGGCCAGGCGACGTCATCGAATTCACGATAAGGCGGCTGCCGGCGGCGGATTGAGAGTGGCGGCCCCAGTGGGGTGATCAGCGCGCTATCAGCCTTCGCGCTCCGGTGCCCTCCCGCGCCAGCCGGTCTTCCTTGTTCCTGAGCGGGCATCTGTCGATCGACATGCAGCCGCAGCCGATGCAGTCGCTCAGGCCGTCGCGCAGCTTCTTCAGCTGGTTGATCTTGTGGTCGAGCCCGTTGCGCCAAGCCGTCGAAAGTAGATTCCAATCCTCGCGCGTCGGCGTGCGGCCCTCGGGCAGGGATTGCAGCGCCGTGGCGATTTCGGCCAGCGAGATGCCGACTTCCTGGGCGACGCGGATGATCGCCACGCGCCGCAGCACGTCGCGGCCGTAGCGCCGCTGGTTGCCCGCCGTGCGGTGGCTGCGGATCAGTCCGCGCGTCTCGTAGAAATGCAGCGCCGATACAGCCACGCCGCTGCGCATGGCCACCTGGCCGACCGTCAGTTCCGTTGCTGGAGCCATCTCCCACTTTCCGCTTGACCTCAAGTTAGGTTGAGCTTGTAGCGAAGAAATCCTGATCGGGCAAATGCAGGAGAAGGCAATGTGCGCCTGGGCGAGACTGACTGGAGAAACCACCGCCGTCGGCGATGGCAGGGATGGCGGATTGCGGATCCTATCCGAGCAGGCGGATCGCTTCGCCCGCGACCATGGCGACAGACAGCGCGACGTTGATGCTGCGCGCGCCTGGCCGCAGCGGGATGGTCAGTCGCGCATCCGCAGCGTGATGGACCGGATCCGGCACGCCTGCGGATTCGCGACCGAAAAGCAGGACGTCTCCATCGGCAAAGGCAAAGTCCGTATAGGCGGCGGCGGCTTTGGTGGTGAGCAGCACCAGCCGCCGCGCGTCGCCCGCGCGCCATTGCTCGAAGGCGTGCCAGTCGACATGCCGGGTCAGATCAGCCATTTCGAGGTAGTCCATGCCGGCCCGTTTCAGCGCCCGGTCGGAGAGCGGGAAGCCGGCCGGCTCGATGATGTCGACACCGAGGCCGAGGCAAGCGGCGAAGCGCAGGATCGTTCCGGTGTTGCCGGCAATGTCAGGCTGGTAGAGCGCGATGCGGAGACGGTCGTTCATTTCCGCGTCTTTCTAATAAGTGGCAGATCGGCCACAGGGATTTCCAGGTTTCGCAGATTGCTGGACTGGCGGGTGGCCATTTTCTGCGAAGTCGAGTATACGCCTTTCATCGTCAACCCGAACCGATGGAGGGGGAATTCATGATGACCATGCACAACCAGCGCCCCTCCTGGGGGCTTATGCGCCCCGCGGCGGTTTCGGTACGACGATTCTCCTGACTCTCTAAGACTTGATCGCTCCGATTCCCGCCGAACCCAGTTTTCGGTTCTCGAAGGAATCCTGCGATGTTTTTCAGACGCCCAAAGGGGCCTGACGCCCCACCTGACCGTGCTCTGACTGACGCCTGCCGTCATGTCCGGACCGACGCTGCGCGCACCGACGTACCCGGCCCCTTCGGCCGAATGCCGGAGGTCGATGTTGCGTCACCCTTTTTATCGCATTTGCACATGGAGGATGGACCGATGTTCGATCCCTACAAAATACCCGGCTCAAGAAACCTGCACGAGCGCAGAATGGCGACCTGGGCGCTGCTGGTCGGCGAGACCTACTCGTCGGCAGTGCACGCCGAGACGCGCCGGCGTCCGCATCGCGGCATGCTGCCGGACGTCGACTTCTCACGCGCCGTGCCCGATCACAGCCGGCCTTCGCTGGTGCGTCGCCTCATCAGGCTGATCCGGCCCGGCGCGAAAAGCCGGGCAGGTGCCAGTTTTTCGTCCGCAAACTCTGGGGCGTCAGGATCGTCGGCTGAGCCTGTCGGCGAAAAGCCCGCGACACCCTATATAGCGCGAAGCAGGGCCGGCGATGCAGATGATTCTGCATCGCCGGCCCGCGGCGCTGCACGGTCGAGGAAGCTTGTCCATCAATCCCGCGCCGCGTGAGCGCATAGACAGTCGAGTGCCTGCAATGTTCCGCTGGTTTGAAAACAAGCTCGATCCGTTCCCGGCCGCGGAGCCGGTCGAACCGCCCAAGACGCTGGTCGCCTTCTGCGTGCACTACACGCGCGGCGCCTGGCCCTACATCATCCTCGACGCGCTCCTGGTGACGGCGATTGCCGTCGCCGAAGTGTGGATGTTCGGCTTTATGGGCCGCATCGTCGACTGGCTCTCGGGGCAAAATCGCGAGACCTTCCTGCAGACCGAGAGCTGGAAGCTCGCAGGCATGGCCTTCATCGTGTTGTTCGCGCTGCCGGGCACCGTGTGGTTCCACTCGCTTCTTAACCAGCAGACGCTGATGGGCAACTATCCCATGCGCATCCGCTGGCAGGTGCACCGCTACCTGCTGAAGCAGTCGATGACCTTCTATCAGGACGAGTTCGCCGGCCGCATCGCCACCAAGCTGATGCAGACGGCGCTCGCCGTGCGCGAGTGCGTCATCAAGCTCATCGACGTGCTCAACTACGTCATCGTCTACTTCCTTGGCATGCTGTTCATCGTCGGTTCGGCCGACTGGCGGCTGGCGACGCCGCTCGCTATCTGGCTGGTCGGCTATATCGGGCTGCTACGCTATTTCATCCCGCGGCTCGGCAAGGTCGGCGAGGAGCAGGCCAATGCGCGCTCGACCATGACCGGCCGCGTCGTCGACAGCTACACCAACATCCAGACGGTGAAGCTGTTTTCCCATGCGCGCCGCGAAGCGTCCTTCGCCAAGGAGGGCATGACGGGCTTTCTCGAGACGGTCTACCGGTCGATGCGGCTGGTGACGGTGCTCTACGGCCTGCTCTACATCCTCAACGCGCTGCTCCTGTTCTCGGTCACCACGCTGTCGCTGTGGCTGTGGCTCGGCCAGGCGGTGACGATCGGTGCGGTCGCCGTGGTGATCGGCCTGGTGCTGCGCATGTGGGGCATGTCGCAATGGATCATGTGGGAGATGTCGGGCCTGTTCGAGAATATCGGTACGGTGCAGGACGGCATCGCGTCGATCTCGCTGCCGCGCCTGGTCGATGACAGGCCGGACGCCAAGGACATCGCCGTCAGCCAAGGCGAGATCCGCTTCGAGGACATCCGTTTCCACTATGGCAAGCAAAAGGGCGTCATCGAGAATCTGTCGCTGACCGTGAGGCCGGGCGAGAAGGTCGGCATCGTCGGCCGCTCGGGCGCCGGCAAGTCGACGCTGGTCAACTTGCTCCTGCGCTTCTACGACTTGGAAAGCGGCAGGATCCTCATCGACGGCCAGGAGATCGCTGCGGTGAGACAGGATTCGCTGCGCGCGCAGATCGGCATGGTGACGCAGGACACCTCGCTGCTGCACCGTTCGGTGCGCGAGAACATCCTCTACGGCCGGCCGGATGCCACCAATGAGATGCTGGTCGAGGCGGCGGAGCGGGCCGAGGCGATCGACTTCATCGGCGGGCTGATCGACGCCAGCGGACGCACGGGTTTCGACGCCCATGTCGGCGACCGCGGCGTCAAATTGTCCGGCGGCCAGCGGCAGCGCATCGCCATTGCCCGCGTCATGCTGAAGGACGCGCCGATCCTCATCCTCGACGAGGCGACGTCGGCGCTCGATTCCGAGGCCGAAGCCGCGATCCAGGAAAACCTCTACCGGCTGATGCAGGGCAAGACCGTCATCGCCATCGCGCACCGGCTGTCGACTATCGCTGCGATGGACAGGCTCGTCGTCATGGACAAGGGTCGCGTCATCGAGGAGGGTTCGCACGAGGATCTCGTCGCCAAGGGCGGGCTCTACGCGCAGCTCTGGCAACGCCAGTCGGGCGGTTTCCTGCTTGATGAGGCTCCGGCCGAGGCCGACAACGACGTTATTGCCAAGGGTGAAGCCGCGGAATGATGCAAGCCGTCTATCGCTGGTTCGAGCACTGGGTCTATCCATTCCGCGAGCCTGCGTCTCTTCGGCCACCCGCGGGTGTCGGCGGCTTCCTCTGGCACTATGTCGGGCAGGCGAAGCTCGCCTTCTTCGCCATGCTGGTCATTGGCGGCATCGCGCCACTGGTCGAGGCCGGGCTGTTCTATTTCGTCGGACGGCTGGTCGACATCCTCGATCAGCTTCCCGGCGAGCGCAGCTGGCATGCGCTGTGGACCGCCGCCGGCCCTGAACTCCTGTTCATGGGCGCCGTGGTGCTTGTCATACGCACGGCCGTGGTCGGCCTGTCGGCACTGGTCGACGAGCAGACGATCACGCCCGGCTTCTACAATCTGGTGCGCTGGCAGGCGCATCGCCATGTCTCGCGTCAGTCCTACGCCTTCTTCCAGAACGACTTCGCCGGCCGCATCGCCACTAAGGTCTGGCAGGCTGGCCAGGCGACCGGCGACCTGATGGAGAGCTTCATCGAGGTCATCTGGTTCATGATCGTCTATACGGTGACGACGCTGGCGCTGGTCGCCGGCCTCGATTTCAGGCTGGCAGTGCTTGTGGTGATCTGGATCGCCGCCTTCGGCTTTCTGGCCAAGCGCTATCTGCCGGCGATCCGCAGGCACGCCGAGGCCACCGCCGAGGCCGGCTCGATGATCAACGGCCGAATCGTCGATTCCTACTCCAACGTGCAGACGCTGAAGCTGTTTTCGGCCGATGGCGACGACCGCTACATCCGGAGCGGCTTCGACATCTATCTCGATGCGCTTCGTCCGTTCACGCGCCGGCTGACCGGCGTGCGCATGGCGCTGACGACGCTGTCGGGCGTCATGATCACCACCATCGCCAGCTTTGCCATCTATCTCTGGGTCGAAGGCTCGATCACCGTCGGCGCCGTCGCCTTCACGCTTTCGCTCGTCTTGCGGCTCAACATGCTACTGGGCCGGGTGATGATGCAGCTCAACGGCATCCTCAGGAATCTCGGTGTGCTGGAGAACTCCAAGGCGTTGATCTCGCAGCCGCTCGGCCTCATCGACGCGCCGGAGGCCAAGGAATTGATCGTGGCCGGCGGCCGCATCGATGTGAAGAACGTGACCTTCCACTACGGCAAGGGGGCCGGCGTGCTCGACGGCATCGACCTCGTCGTCAGGCCCGGCGAGAAGGTCGGGCTGGTTGGCCCATCGGGAGCAGGCAAGACGACGCTGGCCAACCTGATCCTGCGCCTCTACGACCTCGAGGGCGGCAAGATCCTGATCGACGGCCAGGACATCGCGCAGGTGACACAGAATTCGCTGCGCGCCAATATCGGCGTGGTCAGCCAGGACACGGCCTTGTTCCATCGCTCGCTGCGCGACAACATCAAGCTCGGCATGCCGGACGCGACCGAGGCGCAAGTGATCGCGGCGGCGCGGAAGGCCGAGGCACACGAGTTCATCACAGGCCTGCGCGACAATCGCGAGCGCACCGGCTACGAAGCCTATGTCGGCGAACGCGGCGTGAAGCTGTCAGGCGGCCAGCGCCAGCGTGTGGCAATCGCTCGCGTCTTCCTCAAGGATGCGCCGATCCTGATCCTGGACGAAGCGACGTCGGCGCTCGATTCCGACATCGAGGCGGCGATCCAGGAAAACCTGGCGCGGCTGATGGAAGACAAGACCGTGATAGCCATCGCGCACCGCCTGTCAACGATCGCCGCGCTCGATCGGCTGGTCGTGCTCGACGGCGGGCGCATCGTCGAACAGGGCACCCATGACGAGCTGGTGGCGCTGGACGGGCTTTACGCGCGGCTCTGGAAGCGGCAGTCCGGCGGTTTCCTGTTCAATGAGGAAAGCGTGCTGGAAGAGACGCGGCCGGCGGAGTAGGAAGAGGAATGTCGGTTCGCATGCCTTCGTATTTTGGACGAGCGGGCGCGCAGGACAACGCGCTCGACCTGCTCGGCCACGAAATCCTCGCCGAGAAGGCGGCGGCGCTCGGCCGCGCCGGCCAGCGCGTCGAGCAGACGCTGGCGAGACTGCGCGAGGATGGCGGCGATGAGGAAAGGCGGCCCCGGCTCCTCAAGGATGCCGCCGAGGCCGTCCATGCCTACTTCATCCAGCGCGAGCTCTGCGGCCTGCGCAAGCACGATGCGGTCATCCGCGAATACAATATCCCGAGAGCGGTTCTGGTCAGGCTCGGCGCGAAATAGGCGCTGCCTTCGGGACTCTTGCCGAACAGGAGGTTCGGGATCTACTCCAGCCACTCGGTGACGAAGCTGCCGTTCTCGTGGATATCGATGGTCTCCAGCGGGCCGGGACCGAGATTGGTGAATTTGTGCGGCGTGTTGGGCGGCACGATCAGGATCTGGCCCGCGAATGCCTCGATCTCCCGGTCGCCGACCGTGAACAGGCCGCTGCCCTGGCGGACAATGAATATCTCGCTGTACGGGTGCCGGTGCAGGCGCGGGCCGCCACCGGTGCCGGGCAGAAAGTTGAAGATCAGGCAGGAGTTGGAACCCCAGGCGCCGCACTCGAGTTCGCCTTGCCAACGGTCGGGCATCCTGGCCCATTTGTCGCGGTCGATGACATGCGCCATGACGGCAGGATAGACCGAGCCGGCGCCTGCTGTCGAGGCAAAGGCGCGGCACCGGTTTGCCATTGTTTTTCCCCCCGTTTCCGGCCAGTTGGCGATCCTTCGGCGCGGTGCCACCCGGCGCCGGATTTAGCCCCCGCGACAATCTGACCTTGTGCCTTCACCCGACTGGACAAAAACTGGCTTCACGCATAAACCGAACTCCAAATGCCGGAGGAATTCGCTAGCCTGTTCGCCATGCGCTGTCGGGCCGGCGCGATTGAGCGGGGACAAGGCTCGGCCGCCGGCACGGAAGAGGCGAAAGGATCAGGCACCCGTGAGCGCAACCGATACCCACGATCCCAACCGTCGTGATTTCCTCTATGTCGCCACCGGCATGGCCGCGGTGGTCGGCGCGGGGGCTGTCGCATGGCCGTTCATCGATCAGATGCGCCCCGACGCCTCGACACTGGCGCTGGCCTCGGTCGAAGTGGACGTCTCCTCGCTGACGCCGGGCTCGTCGCTGGTCGTCAAGTGGCGCGGCAAGCCGGTCGTGGTGCGCAACCGCACCGAAAAGGAGATGAAGGACGGGGAGGCCGTCGATCTCGCCGACCTGAAGGACCCGATCGCCCGTAACGCCAATTTGCCGGCCGACGCTCCGGCGACCGACGCCAACCGCACGACGCCCGGCAAGGAAGCCTGGATGGTCATGGTCCAGGTCTGCACCCATCTCGGCTGCATCCCGCTCGGCCAGGAAGGCGATTTCGGCGGCTGGTTCTGCCCGTGCCACGGCTCGGTGTACGACACCGCCGGCCGCATCCGCAAAGGCCCGGCGCCCGAGAATATGGCGGTGCCGGTATTCAAGTTCATTTCCGATACCAAGATCCTTATCGGTTGAGGCAGGGGATATTTCGATGAGCGAGGGACACTCGACCTATACGCCCAAGACCGGTATCGGACGCTGGTTCGACGCCCGCATGCCGCTGCCCAGGCTGGTCTATGACAGCTTCGTCGCCTATCCGGTGCCGCGCAACCTCAACTACATGTGGACCTTCGGCGGCATCCTGTCGATCATGCTAGCGTCGCAGATCCTGACCGGCATCGTTCTGGCGATGCACTACACGTCCGACACCACTCTCGCCTTCGATTCGGTCGAGAAGATCATGCGCGACGTGAATTCGGGCTGGCTGCTGCGCTATCTCCATTCCAACGGTGCCTCGTTCTTCTTCGTCGCCGTCTACATCCACATCTTCCGCGGCCTCTATTACGGTTCCTACAAGGCGCCGCGCGAGCTGCTGTGGATCCTCGGCTGCATCATCTACCTGTTGATGATGGCCACCGGCTTCATGGGCTACGTGCTGCCGTGGGGGCAGATGAGCTTCTGGGGCGCCACCGTCATCACCGGCTTCTTCAGCGCCATTCCGCTGGTTGGAAACTGGATCCAGGAGCTGCTGCTCGGCGGCTTTGCCGTCGACAACCCGACGCTGAACCGCTTCTTCGCGCTGCACTACCTTTTGCCGTTCATGATTGCCGGCGTCGTCGTGCTGCATATCTGGGCACTGCATGTCGTCGGGCAATCGAACCCGACCGGCATCGAGGTCAAGTCGAAGACCGACACGGTCGCCTTCACGCCCTACGCGACCATCAAGGACGCGTTCGGCATGATCGTGTTCCTGTTCGTCTTCGCCTATTTCGTCTTCTACCTGCCGAATTTCCTCGGCCACCCGGACAACTACACGGTGGCCAACCCGCTGAAGACGCCGGCCCACATCGTTCCGGAATGGTACTTCCTGCCGTTCTACGCGATCCTGCGCGCCATCACCTTCAATATCGGGCCGATCAACTCCAAGCTCGGCGGCGTGCTGTGCATGTTCGGCGCCATCGCCATGCTGTTCCTGGTGCCTTGGCTCGACACCTCCAAGGTGCGCTCGGCGGTCTACCGACCCTGGTACAAGCTGTTCTTCTGGCTGTTCGTGGCCGACGCCATCCTGCTCGGCTGGCTGGGTTCGCAGCCGGCGGAAGGCAGCTACGTCTTCATGGCGCAGATGGCAACGCTGTTCTACTTCGCCTTCTTCCTGGTTGCGCTGCCGGTGCTCGGCCTGATCGAGACGCCGCGGCGTCTGCCGAACTCGATCACCGAGGCGGTGCTGGAGAAGAACAAGGGTGCCGGCGCCGGCCATCCGGCTGGCGCGAACGCCGCGCCGGAAACCAAGGGCTGAGAATCTAAGGGGATTTGGGTATGAAAAAGATTCTCACCTCGCTGGCTCTGCTTGGCTTGCTGGCCGCGGGCACCGCGGCCATCGCCGAGGAGGAACACAACGCGGCCGCACCGACACATTTCCCGATCGACGAACCGAAGGAAATGAGCTGGAGCTTCGCCGGACCATTCGGCACCTATGACAAGGCCCAGCTGCAGCGTGGCCTGAAGGTCTACAAGGAAGTCTGCTCGGCCTGCCATTCGATGAACCTGGTGGCCTTCCGCACGCTGGAAGGGCTCGGCTATTCGGACGCGCAGGTGAAAACGCTGGCCGCCGAATACACGATCCATGACGGTCCCAACGATGCCGGCGACATGTTCGACCGCCCTGGCAAGCCGTCCGATCACTTCCCGGCGCCGTTCGCGAACGAGCAGGCGGCCGCTTCGGCCAATGGCGGCGCCGCTCCGCCCGACATGTCGCTGCTGGCCAAGGCACGCGGCGTCGAGCGAGGCTTCCGGCGCTTCGTCTTCGATATTTTCACCCAGTACGCCCAGGGCGGCCCGGACTACATCCATTCGTTGCTCACCGGCTATGACCAGACGCCGCCGGCCGGCATGGTGATTCCAGAGGGTACGCACTACAACCCGTACTTCCTGTCCGGCGTGTCGCTGAAGATGCCGAAGCCGCTCTCCGACGGCCAAGTGACCTATGACGACGGCTCGCCGCAGACGGTGGACCAGTATTCGCGCGACGTCTCGGCCTTCCTGATGTGGGCGGCCGAGCCGCACCTGGAGGACCGCAAGAAGACCGGCTTCCGCGTGCTGGTGTTCCTGGCGTTGTTCGGCGCCCTGGTCTACATGACCAAGCGCAAGGTATGGGCCGACGTGGCGCACTGAGCCGGGACTTGCCGGAAAAATGCGAGGGCGCCGGACGGCGCCCTTTTCTTTTTCGGCTCTAGCCGGCAAAACTCTACGGCAACGGATCAACCGCCCATGAAATCCTCTCTCGAAGAAACGCTGCTCGCGGCCATCCGCACCATTCCCGACTATCCGAAGCCGGGCATATTGTTTCGCGACATCACCACCTTGCTCGGCAATGCCCGTGCCTTTCGTCGCGCCATCGACGAGCTGGTGCATCCCTATGTCGGGCTGAAGGTCGACAAGATCGCCGGCATCGAGGCGCGCGGCTTCATCCTCGGCGGCGCCGTCGCCCATCAGCTATCTGCCGGCTTCGTGCCGATCCGCAAGAAGGGCAAGCTGCCCTACGAGACGGTGCGCGTCGCCTACAGCCTGGAATACGGGCTGGACGAGATGGAGATGCACAAGGATGGCGTTTCGGAGGGCGAGAAGGTGATCCTGGTCGACGACCTGATCGCCACAGGCGGCACGGCGGAGGCGGCGGTGAAGCTTTTGCGCCAGATTGGCGCCGACATCGTCGCCGCCTGCTTCGTCATCGACCTGCCGGACCTCGGCGGGCGCCAGAAGCTCGAAGCGCTCGGTGTGCCGGTAAGGACGCTGATCGGGTTCGAGGGGCACTAGTGAATAGTGAATAGTGAATAGTGAATAGTGAAGATCATTGCTCAATGAGAGACGCTGGGTCTCTACCTGCCGCTCACTACTCACCATTCACCATTCACCATTCACTACTCCACCTTCACCAGCACCGCGCTGTCGAATTCGATGACCTTGTCGCCTGTCGAATCGAAGGCTTCGCAGCGCAGCGTGAGCAGGTTCCAGCCGGGACGCGCGGCAAGCGGGCGGTGGGCAAGCGCGGTGCGCGAGAAGGTGACGGTCTCGCCGGCATAGACCGGTTTCAACCATTTCAGGTTCCGGAAGCCGGGCGAGGGGCCGAATTCGGGTTGTGGGCCCGGGCCTGTCCAGCGCACGCCCTCGGTCTCCATGCGCTTTTCGAGATTGTATTTCATCCAGGTGGCCGCGGTGTGCCAGCCCGAGGCGCATAAGCCGCCGAGCACGCTGTTCTTCGCGGCCTCCTCATCGACGTGGAAGACCTGCGGGTCGTATTTGCGGGCGAAGGCCTTGATCTCGTCCGGACCGAATTTGTGCGCGCCGAGCGTGACGGTCTGGCCGATCAGGAAGAACTCGTCCAAAGTCATGACGGGTCCTTTGCGGCATCACGCGCGAGGAACATGCCGGTGTTCTCGAGCTCGAAGACGCTTTCGCCGCGTTGGTTGAACAGTTCGCTGCGCATGGAGACGAGGCCGAGCTGAGGCCGCGACTTGGACTGGCGCTTGGCGAGCACGGTGACCGTGCCGCAAAGCGTGTCGCCGGCCAGGACCGGTTTCTTCCATTTGACGTGGTCGATGCCGGGCGAGCCTTGCGAGGTCGAGTCCAGCAAGAAGGCGTCGCACAGCATGCGCATGAACATCGCGCAGGTGTGCCAACCCGAAGCCGACAAGCCGCCGAGGATGCTGGCCTTGCCGGCCGCCTCGTCGAGGTGCATCGGCTGGGCATCGAACTCGCTGGCGAATTCGATGATCTCCGCAGCGCTTACATTTTTCGTGCCGAGGTCGTGCGAGGCGCCCTCGACGAAATCCTCATAGGCCCAGGTCTTTCCGGTCATGGTCCATTTCCGATTAGGCGAACGCGCGATCCCGAGGATCGGGCATCCCGGATGCCGGCCAACAGGCATTTGGTCAAGTCATTTCTGGTGAGCCAGCCGGAGGGCGGCGCCGCCGTCAGAGCCAGCCGCGGCGGCGGAAATACCAGAAGGGCAGGATCGCCGAGATCACCATCATGGCGATGGCGAAGGGGTAGCCGAACTCCCATTTCAGTTCGGGGATTACATTGAAATTCATGCCGTAAATCGAGGCGACCAGCGTCGGCGGCAGGAAGATGACGGCGGCGACCGAGAAGATCTTGATGATGGCGTTCTGCTCGATCGAGATCATGCCAAGGGTGGCGTCGAGCAGGAACGAAATCTTCTGCGACAGGAAGGTGGCGTGGTCGGCGAGCGACAGCACGTCGCGCGACAGGGTCTTGACGCGGGCGCGGATGTCCTTGCTCATCTTGGTCTGGGTCGCGACGTGGGCGAGGAAGCCGGCCAGGCGCTGCAGCGAGATCAGGCTGTCGCGGATCGAGGAGGCGATGTCCTCCTTGCGGCCGATGGCCTTGAGCAACTCCTGGAAGTCGCGGTTGCGCTTGGAGACCTTGGTCGACCTGGCCTCGAAGATATCGCGCGAGATCGCTTCCACGTCGCGGCCGGCGCGCTCCAGAATGTCGGCGAGGCGGTCGACGATCGCTTCCAGTAGGCCGATCAGGATGGTGTCGCCGCTGGTGCAGCCGGTCGCCACCTTCTCGGCGCGCAGCGGAAACGTCTTGAAGGCCTTCGGTTCGTGATAGCGCACGGTGACCAGACGGCTGCCGGCCAGCGCGAAGGTTACCGGCGACATCAACGGGTCGTCGGCCTCGGTCTGGGCCGGCAGCGTCGCGGTCATGAAATAGGCGCCGTCCTCGATGTAGAGGCGACTGGAGATTTCGATCTCCTCCATCTCCTCGCGCGTCGGGATGGCGACGCCGAGCCAGCTCTCGATGGCGGTTTCCTCGTCCTTGGTCGGATTGAAAAGATCGGCCCAGACAACCTTGTCGCCATTTGCCACAAGGTCATCAACCAGACGCAGCCGATCATTGTCCACGACGAATGCCTTGATCATCGCCGGATCTCCCTTGCTGGATCGAAGAGATTTTCGTTCGAAGCGTCGTCAGGACTGCATGGGCTTCGAGGAGCCCGCGAGCACCAGCCGATTAGACCTGCGGCATGATGAGGTCAAGACAGGCGACGGGAGGGCGCAATCTGCCGGACGCGCGCCGCCGCGAGCATCAGGTGTTGAACTTGAACAGCATGATGTCGCCGTCCTGAACGACATACTCCTTGCCTTCGTCGCGCGCCTTGCCGGCCTCCTTGGCCGCGACTTCGCCGCCGAGCGTGACGAAGTCGTTGTAGGCGATGGTCTGGGCACGGATGAAGCCGCGCTCGAAATCGGTGTGGATGACGCCGGCCGCCTGCGGCGCCTTATCGCCTTTGTGGATAGTCCAGGCGCGCGTCTCCTTCGGTCCGACGGTGAAATAGGTGATGAGATGCAAAAGGTCGTAGCCGGCGCGGATCACCTTGTTGAGACCCGGTTCGTCGAGGCCGAGCGAGGCGAGGAACTCCATCTCCTCGTCGTCGGAAAGCTGGGCAACCTCCGCTTCGATCGCTGCCGAGATGACGACGGTGCCGGCGCCCTGAGCGGCGGCCATCTTTTCCACGGCCTTGGAGTGCTCGTTGCCGGTCGCGGCATCGGCCTCGGCGACGTTGCAGACATAAAGCACCGGATGCGAGGTGAGCAGGTTCAGCCCCTGCAGGATGCGCAGATCCTCCGGTCCTATGCCCTTTAGCAGGATGCGGGTCGGCTTGCCCGCCTGCAGCAGTTCGAGCGCTGCCTCCATCATCGGCAGCACGGCCATCGCTTCCTTGTCCTTGCCGGCGGCGCGCTTGCGGAACTGGACGATGCGGCGCTCGAGGCTTTCGAGGTCGGCGAGCATCAGCTCGGTCTCGACCGTCTCGGCGTCGGCGACGGGGTCGATGCGGCCCTCGACATGGGTGATGTCGTCGTCCTCGAAGCAGCGCAGCACATGGACGATGGCGTCAACCTCGCGGATGTTGGCGAGGAACTGGTTGCCCAGCCCTTCGCCCTTGGAGGCGCCGCGCACCAGGCCGGCAATGTCGACGAAGGAGATGCGGGTCGGGATGATCTCCTTCGACTTGCCGATGGCGGCGATCTTCTGCAGGCGCGGGTCCGGCACCGCCACCTCGCCGGTGTTTGGCTCGATGGTGCAGAACGGGTAGTTGGCGGCCTGCGCCGCCGCCGTCCTGGTCAGCGCGTTGAAGAGCGTCGACTTGCCGACATTAGGCAAGCCGACGATGCCGCATTTGAAACCCATTGTGTCCGGTCCTATCGGGAAATCGAAATTTGATCAGGGCTATGGGCGAAAGGAGTGACGAACGTCAACCCCTCGGCCGCCATCCCCGGCGACGTTCAGCCCTTGCCGCCGAACAGCTTCTTCAGCATGGCGGCCATCGGGCCCGTTTCGGGCAGCTTTGCCGGCGCCTGCTGCGGCCTGGCCTGGCGGATGTGGCTCTGCGCCTTTGGCGCCTTGGGTGGCGGGCGATCGTCGTCGCCGGTCGGCGTCAGTTTTTCACGCAGGGCGAGCGTGATGCGGTTCATGAAGGAATTGTCGTCGCCCTTGGCCAGCAGGCCGGCGTCGTCGGCGATGGTGTCGAGCAGAACCTCGAGCCATTCGCGGTCCGCCTTGGCGAAGTCGCCAAGCACGTGGCCGTGCACCATTTCCTTGACGCCCGGATGGCCGACGCCGACACGCACGCGGCGATAGGCTTTGCCGACATGGTCGTCCAGCGAGCGGATGCCGTTGTGGCCGCCGGAGCCGCCACCGACCTTGACCCGAACCTTGCCGGCGGCAAGGTCGATCTCGTCATAGAAGACGGTGAGCGCGGCAGGTTCGAGCTTGTAGAAGCGCAGCGCCTCGCCGACCGCCTGGCCGGACAGGTTCATGAAGGTCTGCGGTTTGATCAGGAGGATCTTTTCGCCGGCGAGCGTGCCTTCGGCGATCAGGCCCTGGAATTTCTTCGACCAGGGCGAAAAAGAATGGCGGCGGGCGACTGCGTCCACCGCCATGAAACCGACATTGTGCCGGTTGTTGGCATATTTCGCGCCCGGATTGCCGAGGCCTGCGAACACAAGCATCGTCGTCTCCGGGCGGGAAAATTACTTCTCTTCGGCGGCCGGAGCCGCTTCGGGCGCTGCCGCCTCGGCCGTCTCTTCCACCTCGGGCTTCATCGCCGAGGAGCCGGCAATGGTCGCGATGGTGAAGTCGCGGTCCGAGATCACCGGCTTGACGCCGGCCGGCAGCGTGACCGCCGAGATGTGGATCGAGTCGCCGATATCGGTGCCGGCGAGATCGATGGTGATGAATTCCGGGATCGCATTGGCCGGGCAGTGGAACTCGACCTCGTGACGCACGATGTTGAGCACGCCGCCACGCTTGATGCCGGGCGACTTGTCCTCGTTGATGAAGTGGACAGGCACGTCGACATTGACCTCGGTGTCCTTGCCGATGCGCAGGAAGTCGACATGGACAGGGAAATCCTTGACCGGGTCGAGCTGGAAGTCCTTGGGCAGAACCTGGATCTTGCTGCCGCCGACATCGATCGTGGCCACCGTGGTCAGGAACCCGCCGCCGTGGATCTTGTAGTAGACGTCCTTGTAGTTGAGGGCGATCGCCAGGGGAGGCTGCTTGTCGCCGTAAATCACTGCAGGCACTTTACCGTTGCGGCGAACTGCACGGGCGGACCCCTTACCGACCTGTTCGCGCGCTTCGGCCTTGAGCTCGTAAGTATCGTGGCTCATGGCATTTCCTTTCGCGTGTTGTGGAGCGTTTGCGGCAGGCAATATGCCCAGCCGAAACGTCGAAAGCCGCCAGGCCTGGATGTCCGAACGCCGGTGGCCGCCAGAAGCGGACCTTTGTTCGGGGATCACAAGGGAAGGCAGCCTTCCGCCGCGTTGCCTCCAAGGGTGTCTACGCGGGTGGCGGCTCTATAGCGGAAGGCGGGCGCAGGCGCAAGCGGTTGGTCTGGAAGGCTTTCGCGACATTTCCAATGTCGAAAGCATACAGTCAAGAATCCCGTCCGTCCGGATGTAGGATCGGGCAGGCTTCAATCGTCCTGCGGCAGTTGTCTCAACCAATCCGTGAGGATCCGATATGAAACTCCTGTTCAGCCGCAATCCCAATCCTCGCCTTGGAGTCGCGACGGCACGCCATCTCAAGGCGGACGTTACGTTCGAATTCGCCTCACCCATGGTATCGGGGCAGGCCGAGCGCTATCGCGTGCTCAACCCAAATCTGACCTTGCCGATACTGGTCGGCTCCGGATGGAGCCTGTGGGAAGCCGACGCCATCGCCTGTCGGCTCTCCCGCGAGGTGGGCTCGAATTTTTGGCGCGGCGGGGACGATGAGCCGGACATGATCCGCTGGATAAGCTGGGGCAAGGAGAATTTCGCCAGAGGCTGCGACATGGTGCATTTCGAGCGCGGCACCAAGCAGCGCTGGGGGCTGGGTCCTATCGACCAGGCCCTCGTCGAGGAAGGCTTCAGGGTTTTCCACGCGGCTGCCGCCATCCTCGCCCCGGTGCTCGCGCAAAGGGAGTGGCTGGTCGGAAATTCCGTCTCCTACGCCGACTTTCGCATGGCGACGTTTCTGCCCTTCAACGATGCTGCCGGGCTACCGCTCGACGACTATCCGTCGATACGTCGCTGGTATGACCAACTCGAGGCGATCGATGCATGGCGCGATCCTTTCGCGGGTCTCGAGGCGCCGCCATTGCCGCGCGTGAAGAGTTACATTTCCAACGGTCGGCCCGGAACAGCGGTCTGATCGGCAGCCAGCGCCTCGCGCAAGGCCCAGACTTTTTGGGTGAGCGAATCGATCTCGGCCAATGTCATCCCGGAGCGCTCGATGAGCGTTTCACCCAGACAGTTGCATTGAGTGAGCAGCGCCCGGCCGGCCACGGTGAGATCGACCTGCACCTGGCGTTCGTCGGCATGGCTGCGCTGGCGGCTCACAAGACCGGCCTGCTCCATGCGCTTGACCAGAGGCGTCACGGTGCTCGATTCCAGCGCCAGCCTGCGCGCGATCGCGCCGACCGACATGCCATCTGCCTCTCCCAGGGCGTTGAGCACGAGATATTGCGGGTAGGTAATCCCCATCTCGTCGAGCATGGGCTTGTAGGTGCGGTTGATCGCCATGCTCGTGGCGTAGAGGGCGAAACAGAGCTGATTGTCCAACGGGAGAGGCACGGCGAATTCCTTTTGCCGACTGAGCATTTCTCAATGTTTACCACGAAAAATGATATCGCGATACATATTTCTTATGGACAAGGGGTTCGATCTGCGCTAACCACATTGTTGTCGCGATATTGATTATCGCGAAAATAATCAATGGAGATTGAGATGACCAAGCCCGGCAGCAGCACGATCGCCACCAAGGACGGAACCGAGATTTTCTACAAGGATTGGGGAGCCGGCCAGCCTATCGTCTTCCATCACGGCTGGCCGTTGAGCAGCGACGACTGGGACGCCCAGATGCTGTTCTTCCTTTCGAAGGGCTATCGCGTCATCGCTCATGACCGGCGCGGCCATGGCCGTTCCACCCAGACGGATACCGGCAACGAGATGGACACTTACGCCGCCGATGTCGCCGAACTCGCTGCGCATCTCGACCTCAAGAACGCCATCCATGTCGGCCATTCCACCGGCGGCGGCGAGGTGGCCCGCTACGTTGCCAAATACGGTGCTGGCGGCCGCGTCGCCAAGGCGGTGCTGATCGGCGCCGTGCCGCCGATCATGCTCAAGACCGCGGCCAATCCCGGCGGCCTGCCGATCGAGGTGTTCGACGGCTTCCGCTCCGCCCAGGCCGCCAACCGCGCCCAGTTCTTCCGCGATGTTCCGGCCGGCCCGTTCTACGGCTTCAACCGTCCCGGCGCCGAAGTCTCGCAAGGCGTCATCGACAATTGGTGGCGCCAGGGCATGATGGGCGGCACCAAGGCGCACTACGACTGCATCAAGGCATTCTCGGAAACCGACTTCACCGAGGACCTTAGGGCAATCGACGTGCCGGTGCTGGTGATGCATGGCGACGACGACCAGATCGTGCCGATCGCGGACTCCGCGCTGCTGGCCATCAAGCTGCTCAAGAAGGGCGAGCTCAAGGTCTACAAGGGCCTTCCGCATGGCATGGCCACGACCCATGCCGACATCATCAACGCCGACCTTCTGGCCTTCTTCAAGGCGTAAGGCCTTTCGGAACACAAGACACCCGCCATCTGGCGGGTGTTCTTGCGTCAGGCCGTGCCGATATCAGGCGATGCTCAAGCCGCCGTCGATCAGAATTTCCGCACCGACGATGAACGGGCATTCGTCCGAAGCGAGAAAAACCACTGCGTTGGCAATTTCCTCGGCGGTCCCGAAACGACCGGCAGGCACCAGGCCGACCACCGCCTTGGCGCGCGCCTTCGCCGCTTCGGGATCCAGCCCGAGCTTGTCGTTGAGCGGCGTGTCGATCGGACCCGGGCTGATCACATTGGCGCGGATGCCGCGCCCTATGAGTTCGCCGGAGAGCGTTCTGGCGAGCGAGATCATGCCGGCCTTGGCGAGCGAATAGACGTGTGTCCCGGCCATTCCCATATGTGCGTTGACCGAGCCGCTGAGGATGATCGAGGACGGGTTCGAAAGCAGCGGCACCAGCGCCTTGATCAGGAAATACGGGCCTTTGAGGTCGATATCGATGCTCCTGTCGAACGCCGCCTCGGTCCAGTCATCGAGCGGGCGTAGATCGGCGATGCCGGCGTTGAGGAAGACGGCGTCGAGCCTGCCGAAGGTTTCTCCGATCTGTCGCGCGATATCGTTTTGCGTCGTAATATCGCCGGCGTCGGCGGCGATGACAAACGTATCGCCGCCAAGAATCTTGCGGGCCTCCTCGAGACGGCTCGTGTTGGTGCCAGTGATGGCGACACGAGCGCCTTCCTCAATGAAGCGCCGCGCCGTCGCCAGACCGATGCCGCTGGTGCCGCCGGTAATCAGCGCGACCTTGTCTTTAAGTCTGGACACTACAGATTGCCTCATCTCGCTCGTAGCGCAGCGCACCGATCGGGCGCTGAGCCCGGCACCTTAGTTCAAGTTGAAGGCGTTCGCGCTACGTCTCGTGATGTCGCGCACACGTTTCAAACACTAACAGGCTTTCGCCTGGCGTGTGGAGAGAGAATCCATGAGCGCGTGGCAACTGCCACGAGCTCACGTCGAGTCCCGAAGATCGGCGGTTCCTTAGCGGGTCGCCGCTTCCGCCTTCCGCGCTTCCTTCATGTTCGGCAAGAACACCGTCAGCAGGCCGAGCAGCGGCAAATACGAGCAGACCTGGTAGACGAAGTCGATACCCTTCATGTCGGCCAGGACGCCGAGCACGGCGGCGGCGATGCCGCCCATGCCGAAGGCGAAGCCGAAGAAGATGCCGGCGATCATGCCGACCCTTCCAGGCACCAGTTCCTGCGCGAAGACGACGATGTTGGAGAAGGCCGACGACAGGATCAGACCGATCAGCACCGTCAGCACCATCGTCCATTCGAGGTTGGCGTAGGGCAGCGCCAGCGTGAAGGGCAGCACGCCGACGATCGAGAACCAGATCATCGCCTTCTGGCCATAACGGTCACCGAACGGGCCGCCGAGCAGGATGCCCAGCGCCGAGGCGCCGAGGAACAGGAACAGCATGACCTGCGAAATCTGCACCGAAACGCCGAACTTATGGATGGCGTAGAAGGTGTAGTAGCTGGAGATCGAGGCGATGTATGCGTTCTTGGTCAGCACCAGCAAGGTCAGCACGGCCAGCGCCCACATGACCTTGCGGCGCGGGAAGGGCGAGACGAGGCTTGCCTGCTTGCGGCTGGCGAGCGAAGCGCGCAGCCGGCTGTACCAGCCGCCGACCTGCCAGAGAACGATGATGCCGATCAGCGAGCCGACGGCGAACCAGGAGATGCTGGTCTGGCCGAAGGGCACGACGATGAAGGCAGCGAGCAGCGGCCCCATCGCCTGCCCGAAATTGCCGCCGACCTGGAACAGCGACTGGGCGAGGCCGAAGCGGCCGCCCGACGCGAAGCGGGCGATGCGCGAGGATTCCGGATGGAAGATGGCCGAGCCGATGCCGATCAGCGAGGCGCCGATCAGCAGCAGCCAGTAGTGGCCGGCATGTGCGAGCACGACCAGTCCGATCAGCGAGGAGGCCATGCCCCAAGGCAGCGAATAGGGCATCGGCCGCTTGTCGGTGATAGCGCCGATCAGCGGCTGGAGCAGCGACGCCGTCACTTGGAAGGTGAAGGTCAAAAGCCCGATCTGCCAGAAGTCGAGGCCGTAATTGTCTTTCAAAAGCGGATAGATGGCCGACAGCAGCGACTGCATGATGTCGTTGACGCAATGGCAGAAGCTCACCGCAAGAATGACGGTGAAGGCCGTCGCTTGCGCCGAAGTGTGGCTGGCCGGCGCCGGAGTGGCGACGGCGGTGGCTGTGGTGTCGGTCAAGGCATGCTCCGTGGTCTTCCTGGCGGCGATCCGCAGGCAGCCTTATAGGATGGTTGCAAAGCGACTTCTTTCGTGGTTTGGTCCAATAGTTTCGCAAGTGGGCCATTGCCAATGCCGCATGGCAGGGAAGTCTTCAAGGGCGATGCCGCCGAACTCGGCCGGCTGCACCAGAGCCGCTGGCAGTGGCTGGAGGAGGCTGTCGGCCCAGCGGTGGCGCTGCCGACCGAATATCCCGACGGCTATCACGTGCCACTGCATCGCCACAGCCGCAGCCAGTTGCTGCATGCGCTGGTCGGCGTCGTGCTGGTGACGACGAAACACGGGCGCTGGATGGTGCCGCCCGACCACGCGATGTGGATCCCCGCCGGGATCGAGCATTCCGTCGAGATGCTGGGCGATGTCTCGATGCGTTCGGTCTATGTGATGCCGAACGCGATTGCCGGCCTGCCGGAGGGACTGCGCGTCGTCGGCATCACCGAGCTGATGCACAGCCTGATCGTGGAATCGGAAAAGCTGCCGCAAGGGGGTGAACTGGAAGGGCGCGGCGGGCTGATCATGGGCCTGTTGCTGCATGAGATCCCGAACCTGCCGGAACGGCCGCTCGGCCTGCCGTTCCCGTCGGATCCGAAACTGGCGGCGCTTTGCCGGCGCTTCGTCGCCGAACCCTCGCCGCATGCGACGATCGACGAATGGGCCAACGCCGCCGGCATGAGCCGCCGTACCTTCACCCGCGCCTTCCATCGCCAGACCGGGCTGTCGCTGTCGACATGGCGCCAGCAGGCGTGCCTGTTCGCGGCGCTGCCCAGGCTTGCCGACGGCGAGCCGATCACCAGGGTAGCGCTCGACCTCGGCTATGACAGCGTGCCGGCCTTCATCACCATGTTCAAGCGCATGCTGGGCGCCTCGCCACGCGGCTATATGCGCGGCGCGCGCGATGCCGGGGAGGGAGTGCGGCGGCTGAGCGGCCCGGCCAGACCGGAAAACGCAATGGTCTAGTCGAACAGGCTCGACACCGATTCCTCGGTCGCGGTGCGCGAGATCGCCTCGCCCATCAGGTCGGCGATCGAGATGACGCGGATGTTGGGCGCGTCGAGCACGGCTTGCGTCGGCTGGATGGAATCGGTGATCACCAGTTCCTGCAGCTTCGAGCTGCTGATGCGGGCAACCGCTCCGCCCGAAAGCACGCCGTGAGTGATGTAGGCGGTGACGCTGGTGGCGCCGTTGGCGAGCAGTGCATCGGCGGCGTTGCACAACGTGCCGCCGGAATCGACGATGTCGTCGATCAACAGGCAATCCTTGCCGGCGACCGCACCGATGATGTTCATGACTTCCGATTCGCCCGGGCGTTCACGGCGCTTGTCGACGATGGCGAGCTGCGCATCGAAGCGCTTGGCGAGCGCACGCGCCCGCACCACGCCGCCAATGTCGGGGGAGACGACGACGACATTGGCGAGCTGCTTGTATTTCGCCTTCACGTCGCGGGCCATCACCGGGACCGAGAACAGATTGTCGGTCGGGATATCGAAAAAGCCCTGGATCTGGCCGGCATGGAGATCCAGCGTCAGCACGCGGTCGACGCCGGCGCGGGTGATCATGTTGGCGACAAGCTTGGCCGAGATCGGCGTGCGGCCGGAAGCGCGGCGATCCTGTCTTGCATAGCCGAAATAAGGGATGACCGCCGTGATGCGCCGGGCCGAGGAACGCATGAAGGCGTCGATCATGATGAGCAGTTCCATCAGGTGATCGTTGGTCGGGAACGAGGTGGACTGCAGGATGAAGACATCCTCGCCGCGCACGTTCTCCTGGATCTCGACGAAGATCTCCTGATCGGCGAAGCGCCGGACGCTGGCCTTCCCCAGCGGGATGTTGAGATAGCGAGCGACCGCTTCGGCCAGCACCCTGTTGGAATTGCCCGCGAAAAGCTTCATGCACCGTTCCTGGTGAAGGATGGAGAGACCGAACAGACTCTCATGAGCCTTTTATGCGGGCTTTTAGCGGCCCGCGCCGGTATTGCAAGCCTCGTCATCGGGAATCCGTCGGCTAAGATCAAAAACGTCGCAGGCGATGAAAGCCGGCAACAGCCTAGCCGGCCTGTCCACCGAGCCACGCGGCGAACTGGTCGACCGTCTGGTCGGCGATGCCCTGCATGGTCGCTGGCGCGACGGCCGTCCAGCCATCGCCGCCCTTGACCGAGGGCGCCTTCTGCTGGCCGTTGATGCGGTGCAGCCGGTTGCCCGAGGGGTCGTAAATGTCCCAGACATAGATGACCGTGGTGTCGCTGCCTTCCGAAATTGCCGAGAAATAGCCCTTCAGCACATGCGTGGCGGTCTGGTCGGTGCTGCCGGCAAGCGTGATGCCGCGCTGCCTGGCACGCGTCTGAAGCTCGGCCGTCAGCGGCGCCGCGGCCTCCACCGAGGCGCCAACGATCGGCGCCACCTGCAACCTTGTCCTGGCGATAGCAGCGGCGCTCTGGGCCGGTGAGGCAGGGGTAGGCGACGAAGCGGCCGGGGCCGTCGTCGAGGGCGCCGGAACGGTCGTGGTTGCCGTGTTGCTCTGAGTGGCAGGCAGCGTCTGGGCCGAGGTCGCCGGCGGGGTGATGGCAGAGGGTTCCAGAACGTCCTTGGCATTGGTGCAGGCGGCCAGCGCCAATGCGGCAAGCAATGACACGGTCGTCACCTGCGATCGTCTCATCTGCCCGAAAACTCCCTGGCGAAGAACGCCCCTCGCGAACCTGCCATTATGGATTCACTGTACGATCAAGTCGAGATCATGGCGGGACAGCGGCCTCGGCTGCGATTCGGTGGTGAGGTAGGTGCGGCCAAGGGTCATCGCCGTCTCGGTTTCGGAGTCCATAATGATCATATGGGCGAACAGCGTCATGTTGGGCGCGATCGGCTCGGGATTGCCCTGATAGAACATCGGCATGTCCATCCATGACGGTGTGAAGCGGGCGCCGACCGAATAGCCGCAGGCGTTCAGCCGGTGCTTGGTCAGGTTGTGGGCTTCGAGCGTTCGGGCATGTGTGTCGAAGACGTCGCCGAAGGTGTTGCCGGGCGTCATCGCCTTCTCCACCGCCAGAAGCGCGGCGCGGGCAGCATCGAACAGCTCCTGATGGCGCTTCGAGACCCTTCCGGTCAGCGCCGTGCGCATCATCGGCGCGTGATAGTGGTGGAAGACGCCGGCCCATTCGAGTGTCAGCTGGTCGTTCTTGGTCAGCTTGCGGCGCCCGGCCTTGTAGCGACAGAGCAGCGCGTCGACGCCGGAGCCGATAATGAATTCATTGGCCGGGTAGTCGCCGCCGCCGGCAAAGACCGCGCCCTGCATGGCGGCAAGGATCAGCGCCTCGTCGCCGCCCTGCTTGATCAGCGGCAGGGCAGCATCGAGCGCGTCGTCGGACAGGCTGGCGGCCTTTTCGACCTTGGCGATCTCGGCCGGGCTCTTGAACAGACGCAGCCGTCCAACGATGCCCGATGCATCGGCGATCTGGCCGAAGGTCTGCAGTTGCTCGTCGAGGCGGCGGCCGTTGTACGCCGTCAGGCCATGGGTGTCGTATTCGACGCCGATGCGGGCGCCGAGCAGGTCGAGCTCGTTGAGCAGGTTGCGCAGGTCGATCGCCGGGTTGGCGCCGTCGCGGTCGGTCCACAGGACGATGTTGTCGATGATCGAGGTTTGGCGCGCCTGCCTGAGATCGGCCGAGCGGGTCAGCAGCACCATCGACCCGTCGGCCTTCACCACCAGGCACTGGAAGAAGCAGAAGCCGAACGTGTCGTATCCGGTCAGCCAATACATGCTCTCCTGCGCGAACAGGAGCACGGCATCGAGCTTCTTCTCCGTCATCTCGATGATGAGCCGGTCGCGCCGCGCGTCGAATTCCGATCGTTCGAAGTGCAGCGCCATTATTCTTTCTCCAAAACAATTGCCGAAACCTGGCGTCCGTAATCCGCTTCCTTGCGATGGGTGGTGCGCCGGTAGGAATAGAAAAGGTGTTCTTCAGTGTAAGTGCAGCGGCCGAGACCCTCGGCGGTGACGCCCGTCTTTCTCAGCCGGTCGACCGTATAGAGGTTGAGGTCGAACAGCGCATGGCCGGGTTTGGCCGATGGCGCGAAATAGCTGATGTTGCCGGCATCGGCGTCGACGAAACGCGAGATGAATTCGGGTCCGACCTCGTAGTTCTCCGGCCCGATCGACGGTCCGAGAACGGCAACGATACGCTCGCGGCGGGCGCCGAGGCCTTCCATCGCCGCGACCGTGTTTTCGAGCACGCCGGCGAAGGCGCCTTTCCAGCCGGCATGCGCGGCGCCGACGACGCGCGCCTCGGTGTCGGCGAACAGCACCGGCCCGCAATCGGCCGTCGAGGCGCCGACGGCTATGCCCGGCCGGTCGGTGACGATGGCGTCGGCCGTGGGACGAGGGCCGGCAAAGGGCTCCCTGGCGATGACGACATCGGGCGAGTGGACCTGATGCGCGGTCAGCAGATGGCTGGCCGGCACCCCCATCCATTCGGCGACGCGGCGGCGGTTCTCTTTGACGCGCTCCTGATCGTCATTCGAGCCGGTGCCGATGTTGAGGCCGCGATAGATGCCGTCGGAGACGCCGCCGATACGGGTGAAGTAGCCGTGGCGGATGCCCCTGGCTTTCGCCGCTTCGAGCAAGGGTGAGCGAACAGGATCCGGTTTGGTCTGATTGAGCATGGATGGGTTTGTTGTCCGCGCCGGCGATTTCGTCAAGGTGAAGTTCGGACAAGAGCCCGTTTGCGCGACCGGGTTCGCAACCCGGCCGCCCGCCTTGGCTCAAGAGACTGGACCGGCCTTAGGCAGCATTTTCAGGACCTTGAACAACTCCCCCATAGCATCAGGCCCAGCCAGCCGCTCAACGGCGTCGGAAATGGCTTGCCGCGACTTTCCATCCGCCTTGGCGCCCAGCGATCCCGCCCTTTCGAGCAGGCCCATGCCGAGCAGGAAATCGCCCTGCGTGGTCGTTTCGACATCGAGGCCGTGCGCCCGGGCGGTCGCTGCCAGGGCGGCGAAATCGACATGCGCGGTGAGGTCCGCTTCGCCCGGATTGGCCAGCACGTTGTCGTGATCATGCTTGCGCAAGGCCTGCAGCGTGTCGCCGATGCCAGGCCGGAGATGGCCGTAGTCGATGAAAAGGCCGGCGCCGCCGTGCCCCGCTATCCGCTCAGCGATCGTTCCCATCAGCGCGGCGCGGGCCGGCGCCAGTTCGACGATCGCGCCTTGCGGCGCGTCCTCGGCGTCGTCGGGCAACAGGGACGGATCGACCGAGCCTGCGCCGGCGAAGAAGCGCAGGCCATCGTCATCGTCGAGGCCGATCATCCGTTCGCGCCAGCCGGCACCGCTGCGGACGAACTGGCGGATGGGCACGGCGTCGAACAGTTCGTTGCCGACGATGAAGAGTGGCGCCTTCGGCAACGTTTCGACGGATTCGTGCCAGTCGAGTCTCACCGGCTGGCGGGTGAGCGTCCGCTGCTGGATTTCGGTCAGGCGCGGGCTTGCCTCGATCATGGCGAAGGTGGCGCCGCCTGCGAAAGCGGGATCGAGGCGCAGGAAGGTGCGCAGCAAGTCCTGCATCAGCGTGCCGCGGCCGGGGCCGATCTCGGCGACGGTGGCGGGCAGAGGCCGGCCAGCGGCCTGCCAGGCCTGGTAGAGCCAGACGGCGACCAGCTCGCCGAACATCTGGCTGATCTCCGGCGCGGTGACGAAGTCGCCCGCGGCGCCGAAAGGCTCGCGCGTGGTGTAGTAACCGTCCTCGGGGTCGAAAAGGCACAGCGCCATGTATTCGCTGACGGGGATCGGCCCCACCGTGCCGATGAGATCGATGATGCGGGTCTTCAGCCGCGTCATGCCGGTTGCGTCTGCGTCACCGGCCTGGCGGTGGCCATCGCCCAGATGCCGGCCAGCACCATGGGCGTCGACAGGATCATGCCCATGGTCAGCCAGTTGGTGCCAAGCAGATAGCCGAGCTGCTGGTCGGGCTCGCGGAAGAACTCGACGAAGATGCGCGACAGGCCATAGCCACAGATGAAGGCGCCGCCGACGAAGCGCGGCGTCTTCAGCTTCAGCCTGGAATGGGTGAGGAAGCGCAGCACGAGGAACAGCACCAGGCCCTCGAGCAGGGCTTCATAGATCTGACTCGGATGGCGCGAAAACGGTCCGCCATTGGGAAACTCCACCGCCCATGGCACGTCGGTTGGCCGGCCCCAGAGCTCGGAGTTGATGAAGTTGGCGACGCGCACGAGGCCAAGCCCGACCGGCACGCCGGCCGACACGACGTCGAACAACGTCCACGTGCGGATACCGCGCTTGAGCGAAAACAGGGTCATCGCCAGGATGACGCCGAGCAGGCCGCCGTGAAACGACATGCCGCCCTGCCAGACGGCGACGATATCCAGCGGATGCGCGATGTAGCGCGGCAGGTCGTAGAACAGCACATAGCCGGTTCGCCCGCCGACCACGACGCCGATCGCTGCCCAGACGATGAAGTCGTCCAGATCTTCCGGCTTCATCGGCAAGGCGCCGTCGGGCCACAGTCTTGCATTGGTGACCAGGCGCTTGGCGTACCACCAGGCAAAGAGGATGCCGACGATGTAGCCGACGCCGTACCAGTGCACCGCCAGCGGGCCGATCTGGACGATGACCGGATCGATGTTGGGGAAGGGCAGGGAGGTCAGCGGCAACAGAAAATATTCGCTCAACAGGGTCTCCCGGGCGCGGTCTGGTTTCGGGCGCGGACCATGCGGCAGGGTTTTGGCAGGGTCAAGGCAAGGCTGCGCTTGCATTCCGCGCCGCGCGCCACTACGTCAAATCGAGCAAGCGAGGATTTGCCATGTCGACCGGACCGAACCGCATTCTCGATGAATTCGCCAAGCTGATGACGGATGCCGCCGGCGCCGCGCAAGGCGTGCGGCGCGAGGTGGAGACGGCCTTCAAGGGCCAGGCCGAGCGAATCCTGAATACCATGGATGTAGTGCAGCGCGAGGAATTCGAGGCCGCGCGCGAGATGGCGGTGAAGGCGAGGGAGGACAACGTCCTGCTCGCCGCCCGTATTGAGGCGCTCGAGGCCAGGCTTGCCGAACTCACCGGCCAGGCCGCACCAGCGGCGGCGGCGAAGCCCAAAACAAAAAAATAATCGTTAAACTTTTCCACAAAGCACAATCCGAAAAAGCGCTTTGCCGTGAATCGCTTACCGGCATTGCATGAATCATCGCGACAGCGCCTTTCCACATGCGAATGACGCAGTGCGAAAAATTGGGCTGGTCACGCGACTCCCGATCAATAGACTGAATTTGTTGCATGATTCGAAGCAGGGATCATGCGCCGGGCGGTGGGGTTCGGTCTGGGTCTTTGCGTTTGAGAAAGTCCTGGCCGTCCGAGTTCTAGACAAGATTGTTCGTCGTGTGTGCCCCGCGGAGCGTGCGGCGCTCCCCTGAACACAGGAAGCATCCATGGAACTTCTCGAACTCGAATTCTCCCGCGAAATCCACCCGGTGGACGTCATCGAGCAGGTGGCGCACAACAATGACTGGTCGTTCGAGCGTGCCGGCGACGACGAGATTTCGATTTCGGTGGCGGGAAGCTGGACCGACTATCACGTCTCCTTCTCCTGGATGGAGGATTTCGAGGCGCTGCACCTGGCCTGCGCCTTCGACATCAAGGTGCCGGAAGCGCGCGCGCTGGAAGTGATGCGGCTCCTGTCGCTGATCAACGAACAGATGCTGTTCGGCCATTTCGACCTGTGGGAGCAGGAAGGCGCGATCATGTTCCGCCAGTCGCTGCTGCTTGCCGGTGGGGTCGAGCCGTCGAGCCAGCAGGTCGAGGTGCTGCTGTCGTCGGCGCTCGAAGCCTGCGAATGCTATTTCCAGGCGTTCCAGTTCGTGGTCTGGTCGGGAACCTCGGCCAAGGACGCGCTTGCCGGCGTCCTGTTCGAGACCTACGGCACCGCCTGAGCCGGATCAGGACCCAAGATGAGTGCGAGTGGCGCGCGCAAGCCCGAGATCAGTTTCGCCGATTTCGACCGGGTCGACATTCGCGCCGGCACCATCATCGAGGCCGAGCCATTCCCCGAGGCGCGCAAGCCGGCATTCAAGCTGAAGATCGATTTCGGTCCGGCGATCGGGGTGAAGAAGTCCTCGGCGCAGATCACGAAATACTACGCGCCGGAGACGCTTGTCGGCCGGCAGGTGTTCGCCGTGGTCAACTTTCCGCCGCGCCAGATCGGAAAGTTCATGTCGGAAGTGCTAACGCTCGGCTTTCCGGACGAGGAGGGCGCGGTCGTGCTCGGCGCCATAGAGCACAGGGTGCCGGACGGCGGGCGTCTGTTCTAGGATGCATGGTATTCAGGTGAGGCCGCAATGCGAACGGCAGGCTCCTGCGCTTGTGGTGCTGGCGTACTTTAGGAACGGCTCCGCTCCGGTTCCCGAGCCCAGCATTCTCAGTTCGGCCTGACCTGAATCTCAATACATCCTGGGCGCTGGCACCATCAGGCGGCCAGCTTGCGCGTCGTTCCCAGCGCTTCTTCGACCGTGTCGAGGAACATCTCCGCGCAGGCCGTCCAGCTGTAGCGCATGGCGCGCTGGCGCGCCTCTGCGCGGTCGACGTGAAGCGCGGCAAGGGCTGCCTCGCGCAGGTCCCCCGACACCGCCCCGCCGACACCGTCGCCGACGATGTCGATCGGACCCGTCACCGGATAGGCGGCGACCGGCGTGCCGCTGGCCAGCGCCTCTATGATGACGTTGCCGAAGGTGTCGGTACGGCTCGGAAAGACAAAGACGTCGGCCGAGGCGTAGATCTCGGCCAGCTCGTCATTCGGTCGGTGGCCGAGGAAATGGGCGTTGGGATAGCGCGCCTTGAGCTTTGCGAGTTCCGGTCCCTCGCCAACGACGACCTTGCTGCCGGGCAAATCGAGGTCGAGGAAGGCGCCCAGGTTCTTCTCGACCGCGACGCGGCCGACGCAGAGGAAGACCGGACCCGGAAATCCCATGTCCTTGCGCTTGTCCGGCCGGAAATGGTCGGTGTCGACGCCGCGGGTCCAGGGTTTCAGCTTGTTGAAGCCGCGCGCGGCAAGATCATCCGCCAGCGACTGGGTGGCGACCAGCGTGCCCTGACCGGAATTGTGGAAATCGCGCAGCCAGCGATAGGCCCAGCTCTCGGGCACCGGCAGGCGGGCACTGAGATATTCGGGAAAGCGCGTGTGATAGCTGGTGGTGAACGGGCGGCCGGCATTGCGGCAATAGCGGCGCGCCATGAAGCCCAACGGACCCTCGGTGACGATATGGATGTGGTCGGCCCTGCGCTGATCGATCAGCCGCGCGACATGGCCGGGCGTCGTCAGCGCCAGCCGGATGTCGGGATAGGTCGGCAGCGGCAGGGTGCGGAAGATGTTGGGGGTCAGGAAATCCAGCTCGACGTCGAAGGCTTTCAGCGTTTCGGCGAGCCGCTCCAGCGTGTGGACGACGCCGTTGACTTGCGGGCGCCAGGCGTCGGTGACCATCAATATGCGCATGGCGCCCCTTTGCCGAAAAGGTCGTCTTTCCCCGTGATGCGATGCCGGAACGGCGGCCAGGCGGCAGCCGGCGCCTCGCTCCAGCGCCCCCTTGAGGGCACGGGCTCGAATCGGGGCGGCATGGCCGAATCAACCGTAGTCGCGCGTTTCATGCGCGCTCTTCACCATGGTTTCATGACGCGCGGATGAAGCCGGTATTTCTGAGAAGCGTGGCTTCGCTTCAGGCAGGAACCCTGATCACCGCGCGCAGGCCGCCGAGAGGACTATCCTCCAGCGTGATGTCGCCGCCATGGCTGCGGGCGATGTCGCGGGCGATGGAGAGGCCAAGGCCGGTGCCGCTGGCGTCGAGATTGCGCGCCTCGTCGAGGCGCAGGAAGGGCTTGAACACCTCCTCGCGCTTTTCCCGCGGGATGCCCGGCCCGTCGTCGTCGATGGTAACCAGAAGCGAGCCGCTTCTGTGGTCGGCGTTGATCTCCACCGTCCTTGCGTAGCGGAAGGCATTGCCGATGACGTTGGACAGCAGCCGGGCGAAGGCGTTCGGCCGTACATGCACGTGTGGGTCGCCGACGAGCGTGGTCGACAGCTTGCATTTGCGCAGCGTGGCCTCTTCGCCGAGCTTCTGGAAATAGGTGTCGAGATCGAAACGGCCGGGGTCCTCCGAGGCCTCGCCGCGGGCGAAGGCGAGATAGCCTTCCAGCATCGACTGCATGTCGTCGATATCCTGGTCGAGCGCCGCCTTGGTTTCGGCCTTGCCGCCGGCCAGAGCCAGCTGCAGCTTGAAGCGGGTGAGGATGGTCCTGAGGTCATGGCTGACGCCGGTCAGCATGGCGGTGCGCTGTTCGATCTGGCGCTCGATGCGCTCGCGCATCTGGATGAAGGCAAAGCCGGCGCGCCGCACCTCCTCGGCGCCGCGCGGGCGGAAATCGCGCGGCATCGGCCGGCCCTTGCCAAAGCTTTCGGCGGCCTCGGCGAGCGTCAGGATCGGCCGGATCTGATTGCGCAGGAAGGGGATGGCAATCATCAGGAGGACCAGCGAAGTGCCAACCATCCAGATCAGGAAGATGTGGGTGTTGGAGGCATAGGCCTGGCTGCGGCGCACGAAGACGCGCAGCACCTTGCCTTCCAACTGGACGCGGACTTCGACGATGTTGGAGTTGCCGACGGTGTCGATCCAGAACGGCCTGTTGATCTGCCTGGTGATCTCGGACGACAGAGCCTCATCGAGGATTGAGAAGAACGGTTTCGGCCCGGGCGGCGGCAGTGGGTCGGGCGGCAGAAGATCGACCTTGAGCTGCATCCTGTCCTGGGCGATGCGGATGATGTTGGCGTAGTCGGCATCGTGCGGATAGGCCTCCATCATGTCAATAATGGCGGCGATGTCGCGTACGGTCGCTTGCGATAGGCGCTGCGTCACGGTCTGCCAGTGGCGTTCCATGAAGACGAAGGCGACGACCGACTGCAAGAGGATCATCGGAGCGATGACGATGATCAGCGAGCGGGCGTAGAGCCGTTTCGGCATGTAAAGCGCAACCAGGCGCCAGAACCGGTTCCAGGCGCGCGGCATGGCTTTCAGCATCCGCATGGCGCGATCGCTCAAGCCGTCATTTCCCGGCCTTTCCAGTTGCGTGGTCGCCATCTGCCCTTCCGCTCGTCAACGGCCGTTCAGCAAGGGCCTCAGGAATATTCTATTCCACGCTGAGCCGATACCCAATACCGCGCACCGTCTGCAGCCAGACCGGGTTGGACGGATCGCGCTCGATCTTGCGGCGCAAGCGATTGATCTGGACATCGATGGTGCGCTCGCCGACGTCGGACTCGTCACCGACCAGTTCATGGCGCGGAATGGTCTCGCCCGCGCGCGCGGCAAAGATCGCCAGGATCTCCTGCTCGCGGTCGGTCAGCTTCAGCGCCTCGCCGCCGCGCTTCAGCTCGCGTCTGGCGATCTGGAAGGTGTAGGGGCCGAATACCAGCTGCTCGACCTTGGGAGTCGCCACCGGGCCGCCACGGCGCAGGATGTTGTTGATGCGCAGGATCAGCTCGCGCGGGTCGAATGGCTTCGGCAGGTAGTCGTCGGCGCCAGCCTCCAAACCGGTGATGCGGCTGTCGGTCTCGGAGAGCGCCGTCAGCATGAGGATCGGAACGTTCTTTTCCGCCCGCAGCGCCTTGGTGAGGTCGACACCGGTTTCGCCCGGCATCATCACGTCAAGCACGAGCAGGTCGAAATCGAGGCCGGCAAGCTTGCGCCGGGCCTCGCCGGAATTGCCGGCGACGGTGACGCGGAAGCCGTTTTCGGACAGGTATTGCTTGAGCAGGTTGCGGATACGGGTGTCGTCATCGACCACAAGCAGATGCGGCGCGTCATCGTCCGGTGCTGTCGGATGATCAACCCTCTCAATGGTCTCCATGGCTTTTCCCCGATATTTTCGCAGGCACAATGTCGATCTGCGCTCTTAGTTCCGGATTGACCATCGCTTCGAGGAAACGTTCGATCGAGGCGCGGTCGGCGGCTCCGGAATCCTCCAATGCAGCACGGATGCGGCGTGACTGTGGCCGCGCCAGCGCCAATGCCAGGGCGCGGCCCTTGGCGGTCGGGTAAAGTTCGCGCTGGCGGCGATCGCGCGGACCCTGCAACTGGACGATATGGTCGGTGTCGATCAACTGCTTGAGCACGCGCGCCAGGCTCTGCTTGGTGATCTTGAGCACGTCGAGCAATTCGGCGACCGTCAGCCCCGGCCTGCGGTTGACGAAATGCAGGACACGGTGATGGGCGCGGCCGAAGCCATAGTCGGCCAGTATCTGGTCCGGATCGGAGGTGAAGTCGCGATAGGCAAAGAAAAGCAATTCGATGATGGCGAAGTCGATGCCGTCCTCGTCGGTGATCGCGGTCCTGATCGGTTTTCCGGCGGCGTGGCTTTGATCCGTCATCTCGTCTCCATGCGAACGGGAATTATGTCAGTACTATTGACGTAATTTCCCGGCAATGGTAATTTTTGACAAGCTTTTCGGCGGATTGCGAACGAAAAGGCAAGGGGAGCCCGTTTTTCCGGAACTTCCTGAGTTTGCCATACATTTGATATCCGCCTACGCTTCCGGACACCGGCCGCGTGCCGCGGCTATACGACAACGATGTGCGGGTTTGCGCCCGCGGGAGGTTTCCATGGCATCCGTTCCTTTCGACCAACTGGACGGCTTCATCTGGATGAACGGCGAGTTCGTCGCGTGGGCCGACGCCAAGATTCATGTGCTGACCCATGGCCTGCACTATGCCAGTGCTGTGTTCGAGGGTGAGCGCGCCTATGGCGGCGCGATCTTCAAGCTCACCGAGCACACCGAGCGCCTGCATGAATCGGCGCGCCTGCTCGGCTTCAAGATCCCCTATACGGTCGCAGAGCTCGATGACGCCTGCCGCACGCTTTTGAAGAAGCAGGGATTCCAGGACGCCTATGTGCGTCCGATCGCCTGGCGCGGCAGCGAGCAGATGGGGGTTTCGGCGCAGAACAACCGCATCAACTGCGCCATCGCCATCTGGCAGTGGCCGAGCTACTTCGATCCAGCGCAGAAACTGAAGGGCATCCGCCTCGACATCGCCGAATGGCGCCGGCCCGATCCACGCACCGCGCCGTCCAACTCGAAGGCCGCCGGCCTCTACATGATCTGCACACTCTCCAAACACGCGGCCGAGGCAAAAGGTTATGCCGACGCCATGATGCTCGACTGGCGCGGCCAGGTCGCCGAGGCGACCGGCGCCAACATCTTCTTCGTCAAGGACGGCAAGATCCACACCCCGAAGCCCGACTGCTTCCTCGACGGCATCACCCGCCGCACGGTCATCGGCCTCGCCAAGGAGCGCGGCCTGGAAGTGATCGAGCGCGCCATCATGCCGGAAGAGCTCGAAGGCTTCGAACAATGCTTCCTTACCGGCACGGCAGCTGAAGTGACGCCGGTTTCGGAGATCGGTCCATACCGATTCGAGGTTGGCGAGATCGCCAAGACATTGATGAATGATTATTCTGCTGCAGTGCAACCAAAGCATGCTATCGCCGCAGAATAGCGATAAGTCACAGCTTTTTTGTCTTACAGGGGCGGTTTTCTGGCCGCCCCTTTTATTTAAGCCTCGGTGCATTTGACTTTCATCCAATTCAGCGTCTCATGATGACGTCGGCCCGAGGAGGCTGGCAGTTATGGAGGGACTGTTAACATGGATACGAACACGCTCGTTGCGATCATTGTGCAGGTGATTGCGGGTGTTATCGGTGGTCAGGCAGTAGGCGTTGCGCTGAAGCAGGCGGCGATGGGACAGCTAACCAAAATCCTCGGTGGCGCGATCGGCGGCGTCGGCGGCGCGGCCATCCTCGGCAGCCTGCTCGGCGGTGGCGCTGTCGACCCGGCAGCCGCGGCGGGTGGAATCGGAAGTGCGATTGACCTGAAGAACATCCTCGGCGGTGCCGGCGGCGGCGCCATCCTGACCGGCATCATCGGCGCGGTCCTGAACGCGATGAAGAAGTAAAGGCCCGAAATCCCCGGGTTTCGCGTGGGCGGCTGCGGCCGCCCATTTTCGTTTGGCAAGCGGTGGACGCCGTTCGTCAGTCTCTCTACATCGGGGAAGACACAGCGAAAGGACAATCATGGGTCAGCTCAATGCCGGCATCGTGCCGGTCACGCCCTTCCAGCAGAACTGCACGATTCTCTTCGACATGGACGACAGACAAGGTGTGGTCGTCGATCCCGGCGGCGACATCGACAAGGTGCTGTCGGTGCTGAAGGACAATGACATCAGGGCCGGCGCGATCTGGATCACGCATGGCCATATCGACCATGCCGGCGGCGCGATGGAGTTGAAGGAGGCGCTCGGCGTCGACATCATCGGCCCGCACGAGGCCGACCGGCCGCTGCTCGCCAACCTCGAGAACCAGGCCAAGCGCTTCGGCGTCACCGACGCGGTGCGCAACTGCGTGCCCGACCGGTTTCTCACCGAAGGCGAGACCGTGTCGTTCGGAAACCACGTGTTCGAGGTCCTGCATTGCCCCGGGCACGCGCCGGGCCATGTCGTCTACTATAATCGCGCGGCGAAGTTCGCCCATGTCGGCGACGTGCTGTTTCGCGGCTCGGTCGGGCGCACCGACCTGCCCGGCGGTGACCACGCCGCGCTGATCGCCTCGATCAAGGAAAAGCTCTTGCCGCTCGGCGACGACATTGGCTTCATCTGCGGCCACGGCCCCGGAGGCCGCTTCGGCGAGGAGCGCCGCACCAATCCGTTCCTGACCTAGGGTGTGTCGATATTCAGGTGAGGCCGGCCTGCGAGCGGTGGGTTCCTGCGCTTCCGGTGCTCACGTACTTTGAGTACGCTCCGCTCCGGTTCTCGGAACCCATCGCTCTCGGCTCGGCCTGACCTGAATCTCAACACACCCTGGGTGAGCGCCTAAAGGAGCCCCAAACAAAAAGCGCTGGCCTTGCGGTCAGCGCTTTCTTGTTAGGGGCAGGGAAGCCTCAGTTGGCGACGCAGAAGTGCTGCTCGCCATCATTGCCGGTGAAGGTACCGGTGCGGGAATTGAAGGTGCGATAGCGGTCCGAGCAATATTCGTACCAGGCACGGGTCCACGGTTCCGCATAGCGGTCGGCATAGACGACGCGCGGCTGCGCATAATAGCGGCGAACCGGAGCCGGCTGCACATAGCGGTAGTCATAGTCGTCGTAGCCCGGCTCGTAATAGCTGTTGTAGCGAGGCTGCGGGTTGCTCAACGCGCCGGCGATCAGGGCGCCGGCAGCAAGGCCGACGACGCCGGCGGCGAGGGCGTCGTTGTGGTTGTGATGGTGACGGCGCCAGCGCCAGTCATCGGCATTGGCCGCCGGCAAGGTGGCCAATATGGTCGCGGCGATGCCCGTGGACAGAATGGCGGTCTTGAGAATTCGGTTCATTTCGGTCTCCTTCGCGCCGGCCCGTGTATTTTCGGGGGGATGCGGACCGGCTTTAGCAAAGGTTAATAAGAGACCGTGGCTGAACGGAGGCTGAACGAAATCCGGCCTGACATTTCGATTGCTTGCGCAAAACCATAGACCCGGCGAGAGCGGACCCGCCTCATCAGTCTCCGCCAGGTCTGTCCTGAACCGGCTTAGCCGATCGACAGGTTGACGGCCTTCGGACCCTTGCCGCGCTTGTCCGGCTCGGTGTCGAATGTCACTTTCTGCCCATCCTCAAGACCGGGAAGACCCGACGCCTGCACGGCCGAAATATGGACGAAGACATCCTTCGCGCCATCGTCCGGCGTGATGAAGCCGAAGCCTTTGGCATGATTGAAGAACTTGACGGTGCCGGTCTGCGGCATGGGAAGCTCCTTTGATCCCATAAAGTCAGTCTCGGGCCGGCAAATGCCCGAGTGGAAATTTGTCCTTTATTTTAGCGCTATCGGCAAGAGAAAGTTTTTGCGCCGCATGGCAGGCATTTCGAGAGCGTGTTGCGTCCGCCGCGCTTTGCGCGCCGCGATTTGAATTATTGTTTTGATGCAGGCTGTTAGCTCAAATGCGCGGCACCCTTCGGATGTCTTGCGTCAGGCATGGAAAAGGCGCGACGGTGGCCCGTCGCGCCTAGGAGAATTCAGCTACGGCTCGGAAGCCGGTTCACGACCTTTGCAGCGCCCGTCGCTCCTCCGCGCAGGCCGATGCTTAGGCCAATCGATCAGGCGGCGCGGAGATTGACCGCCTTCGGACCCTTGCCCATGCGGTCGGGCTCGACGTCGAAGGTGACCTTCTGGCCATCGACCAGCGTGCGCAGGCCCGAAGCCTCGATCGCCGAGATGTGGACGAACACATCCTTGGCGCCGCCGTCAGGCGTGATGAAGCCGAAGCCTTTGGTGGCGTTGAAGAACTTTACGGTGCCGGTCTGGGCCATTGGGGGAAACTCCTCTCACCCGTGTCAGTCTTAATATGGTTTGCCCGCCGCTGGCGCCTTGGGCATGTCCCGGTGGTTGCTTCGGCAGTCATGCATTGGCGCATGGTCAAACCCCCCGCCGAAAAACGGGGCCGTCAGAGATTCACATTATCGGGGAAAGGTCGTCCAAAACGTTCCGCTCTCCGGGTCGCAAATGCCCGAACACGGAATTTATCGCACGGAAACGTGATGGTTGCAAGACAGCGCCGCGGGTGGGCCCGATGAGCGCGCCGACGCAGCACTTCGATAGACCCGGCGCCATGCCCGGTCATCGGCCAGAGCCGGGCCACGCATGGGCCAGCGGCCCCTCGCGGACAGCCGAATGGCGCCAGCGGCAGCGCCATGTCGTCCGCAAACGGGGGTTGCATTTGTCAGAGGAATGGCGAGGATCGGCAAGCGTGTTTTGCGCGGGAGCGGGTCCATTGCACTATGATTTTGCGCGTGATCTTCGGGGTCGTGCGCCGGGAGGCATTGATGAAATTCCTTACGACGCTTTTCTCGCGACAGGGCTTTGCTCTCCTGTTCCTGTCGGCACTGCTTGCGGCATGCACGGTGGTGGTGGACGAAGGACCGGGACCGCGCCCGCGGCCGCCAAGGCCGGAGCCGCAATTCTGCACCAGGGAGTATGAGCCGGTCTGCGCCCGCCGCGGCGGCGACCGCCAGACCTTCGCCAATGCCTGCCTTGCCGATCGGGCCGGATACCGCATCGTGCGCGATGGCCCATGCCGCGACGGCGGCGGTGGCGACGAGCCGACATTCTGCACCCGCGAATACGCTCCGGTCTGTGCCCGTCGAGGCGGGCAACTGCGCACTTTCCCGAATGCCTGCGAGGCCCGCGCGGCGGACTATCGCATCATCGACGACGGTCCGTGCTGAGAACATAGAACCCCGCCGTCCCGGGCGGCGAGGTCCTGCCTGACTCCCTTTGCCAAGGAGATGGGCAATTTCATCAGTGACCGGCGAAGCCGATGCGTCTTGAAACTGCCGGCCGCATGGCTTAGGTCCGGCAAGCGGACAAACACGGCAGGTTTCCCATCACCAGAGATCCAAGACGAGGCGCGGTTTCCGGCCCTGGCGGGCAGACGCTGGGGCTCGATCAGCGCGTGCAGCAGGCGCTGCAACTGCATCAGGCCGGCCGCCGGCAAGAGGCGGAGATCCTGTACCGGCAGGTGCTGGCGCAGAAGGCGAACCATGCCGCCGCCGCGCATTTCCTGGGACTGTTGCTGCACCAGACCGGACGCAGCGCCGACGGGCTGGCGCTGATCGAGCAGTCGGTGCGTCTGCAGCCCGGTAATCCCGATTTCCTCAACAATCTCGGCACCGTGCTGCGCGACCTCGGCCGCGTCGCGGCCGCCGTCGATTATTTCCGCAAGGCGGTGACGTTGCGGCCGGACCAGTTGGCGGCGCGCGACAATCTCGGCTCGGCACTGAAGCAACTCGGCCAGTTCGAGGGCGCCGAAGACATCTATCGCGGCACTATCGGGCGCAACCCGTTTCATGTGCGCGCCCGCATCGGCCTTGCCGAGACGCTGCAGGAGGCGGGACGGCTGGACGAGGCGATCGCGGTGTTCCGCGAGGCGCTGACGATCCGGCCGAAGGACGCCGACTTGCTATACGGGCTGGGCGTCGGGATGATGGAGAAGGGCAAGCTGGATGAGGCCTCCAGCCTTGCCCGGCAGGCGCTGGCGATCGATCCCGCCATGGCAAGGGCCTGGCTGCTGCTGACCCAGGTCAAGCGGCAGACCGAGCGCGACGCCGAACTCGCCGGCATGGAGGCGCAGCACGCCAAGGCGCCGCAGGGAAGCCTGGCGCGCATGCAGCTCTCCTTCGGCCTCGGCAAGGCCAATGACGACCTCAAGGACTATCCCCGCGCCTTCGACTATTTCGCCGAGGGCAACGCCATCCGCCGCACTGGCATCGAGTACGACCCGGCGAGGACGCGCGACGAATTCGAGGCGATGAAGGCGACCTTCGACAAGGCGTTCTTCGAAAAGCACAAGCCAAGTTCGATCGCCGACGACACGCCGATCTTCGTCGTTGGCATGCCGCGTTCCGGCACCACGCTGGTCGAGCAGATCATCGCCAGCCATCCGCAGGTCTATGGCGCGGGCGAGCTCAGCATCCTGAAGACAGCGGTCGGCAAGCAGTTCCCGCTCACCATGAAGGGCGGCTTTCCGCAAGGCATCGCCGACATGCCCGACAAGGCCTTTGCCGAGGCCGGCGAGGCCTATCTCGACATGCTGCATGCCCGCTATTCGGGCTTCAGGCATGTCACCGACAAGATGCCCGGCAACTTCCTGCTGGTCGGCTTCATCCATCTGATGCTGCCGCATGCGAAGATCATCCATTGCGCGCGCGACGCGGCGGCGACCTGCCTGTCGATCTACAAGGTGCATTTCCGCGGCGACAGCCACCGCTACGGCTATGATCTCGGCGAGCTCGCCGACTTCCACAATCTCTACACTGACATCATGGCGCATTGGCGCAACGTGCTGCCCGGCGTCGTGCACGATGTGCGCTATGAAGATTTCGTTGCCGACCAGGAAGGGCAGACGCGGGCACTGATGGCGCATCTCGGCCTGCCCTGGGACGACAAGGTGCTGTCCTTCCACGAGACTGACCGTCCGGTGCGCACGGCCTCGGCCGCGCAGGTGCGCCAGCCGATGTATCAGGGCTCGGTCGACCTGTGGAAGCGTTATGGGGACAGGCTGAAGCCGCTGCTGGACAGGCTGGCGTAGCGTGCTGGTCACCGGCCGAAGCATCTCAGCTTCGTCATCCTAGGGCGAAGCAGGAGCACAGCTCCGTCGCGAAGACCCTAGGATCCATTCCGTGACCTCGATCGAAGGATGCAGCGGAGCAGAATTCTGCACCGTTGCAGCGCCTTTAGGTCACGGCATGGATACTATGGTCTGCGCCGCGTCGCTTCGCTCCTTGCTCCGCCATAGTATGACGAAGCGATGGCTCAAAGCTCGATGAACGTCTGGAAGCCGCCAAAGATCATGCGCTTGCCGTCGAACGGCATTGTCGGCCAATCGGCCTTCAGCCGCTCGTCGACCATTATCTTCGCCATCACTTCGTCGCGCCGTTTTCGCGACTCGTAGACAACCCATGCAAAGACGACGACCTCGTCATCCTTGGCCTGCACGGCGCGCGGGAACGAGGTGAGCTCGCCATAGGGCACGTCGTCGCCGATGCATTCGACATAGGAAAGCGCGCCGTACTCCATCCAGATGGCGCCTGCTTGCCCAGCCATCTTCTTGTAGGCGTCGAGATTTGCCTTGGGGACGGCGAGAACGAAACCATCGACATAGGACATCGTGCTTCTCCTATGCCTTCTTGACAGGCGCGTTCATCGCCCATTCGATTCGACACCGAACGGATCGCGCATGTTGCCCCACTGGTCGCCCCAGAACATCACCTGCAGCGGCATGACGACCTCGCAGCCGGCGTCGACGGCGCGCTTCCACCAGGCCTCGATGTCGTCGCTGCCGAGATGGAGCTGCATCGTGTAGCCCTGCGGCTTCACGGGCGACATGCCGTGCTCGGGATAGAAGTCGGAGATCATCAGCGTCGAGCCGTTGATGTGGAGATGGATGTGCATGGTGCGGCCCTGCTCATCCGGCGGATAGAAGAACACCTGCTCGGCGCCAAAAGCCTTCTTGTAGAATTCGGCAGCCTTGAAGGCGCCGTCGAGCTGCAGATAGGGGGTCAATCCGCCGAGCACTTTCGCTGCCGGCTGAACGGGGGTCTGGTCGGTCATAGCTTGCTCCTCTTTGCGTTTTGGTCTGACCTTGCGAACCACAGGACGAACGAGGCGGCCGCGATCCTACACGGGTCTCGGATTTTTTTAGAACCGCCGAAACCGCGCCGGGCTGGTCGCCCGTCAAATCACCCTGGCCGAGCAGGTTGCCGCGCGGGCGCGACGGCTGTTCTGCACGTCGAAGATTTCCGGAACGCCGATGTCCTTGCGCAGTTCGGCAGGCAGCGAAAGCAAGATACGCTCGCTGCGGTAGCGGGCGCGCGCCGCCGCGTACCGGGTTGCGATGCGACCGATGGATGACAGGACCGACATGATGAATTCTCCCTGGTTGATGCCGGCATTATCGTGTCGGCATCCCAAGGACGTGGCGCATCCCGGCGATCCGACAGGTCGTCGGGACTTTTTTGTCGAGCTACCTCAACCGCCCGTTTCGGCGGCCGCTCGGAAAAAATCCTCGGGGTCGTCGACCTCGGTCAGCCGCCGCTTCTCGATCGGCCAGAAGCGGTTGCCGACGGCGCGGATGAAGGCGCGGTCGTGCGAGGCGAGAACGCAGCTCGCCTGATGCGCTAGCAGTTCCGTTTCCAAGGCTTCTTGGCCATCGATGTCGAGGTGGTTGGTAGGCTCGTCGAGCAGGTAGAAATTGGGATTGGCAAGCCTGAGCGCCAGCATCACCAGCCGCGCCTTCTGCCCGCCCGACAAGAGCCCGATCCGGCGCGCCTGCATGTCAATTGCGACGCCGGCGCCGGCGAGCAGCGAGCGGGCGCGCTGCTCGCCGATGTCGAATCTGCGCGTCACCATCGCCAGCGGCGTGTCGTCGCCGCTCATGCCCGACAGAGCCTGGTCGCTGTAGCCGAGTACCGTCGACGGCGTCACCTTCACGTTGCGCGCGCTTTCCGGCTCGGTGACGGCGTTGCGGAGCAGGGTGACGAAGCGCGACTTGCCGACGCCGTTGCGGCCGAGCAGCACGATGCGGTCGCCCTGGCAGATGTGGCGCTTGCCGGTCCGGAACAGCAGCGTGCCGTCGGGCGTTTCCACGGCCACGTCGTCGAGCGTGATCAAGACCTTGGCGTGCGTGCCGCTGTTGGCGAGCCTGAGCGCGCCCGCCGAGCGCTCGCGATGCGCCGGCTGGGCCGCGTCTTCCAGCTTCTCCGCCCGCTGGTTGAGCTGCTTGGTCTTGACGGTTAGCAGGTCGCTGCCCGAATTGATGCCGATGTTGTTGAGCTTGGCCGCCTGGCGGCGGAGTTGCTGGGCGACCTTCATGTCGCGCTCGAACTTGCGCGCCGTCGAGGCATCGACCTCATCGAGCGCCTCGCGCGCCCGCGAATAGGGCAGCGGGAACACCCGCGACTGCTCCGGGCGCAGGAACAGCGTGCGGTTGGTGGTGGCATCGAGGAAGGCGCGGTCGTGGCTGGCAATCACCACCGGCACCTCGCGCGGCAGTCCGATGAGCCAGTTTTCCAGCTGGCCGATTTTCGCCAGGTCGAGATGGTTGGTCGGCTCGTCGAGCAGAAGCACGTCCGGATCGGTGACCCAGACGCGGGCGATCAGCGCCAGCCTTTGCCAGCCGCCGCTGAGCGCGCGCATCGGCCGGCCGCGCATCTCTTCCGGCACGTCGAGGGAATCAAGAACGATGTCTACCCGCCACAACTCGCTATCGGCCTGCTCGGGCGACAAGGCATCGGCCACCACCTGATGGAAGCTGCGGTCGAGAAGCGTGTCGGGGACGGATTGCTCGACATGGCCGACACGCAGGCCGCGCGTGCGGGTGATGTCGCCGGAGGTGGCCTCCATTTCGCCGGTCAGGCATTTGAGCAAAGTGGATTTGCCGCGGCCGTTGGCGGCGACGATGCCGAGCCGGTCGCCCGCGCCGATGCTGAGGTCGAGGTTGGAGAAGAGCGGCGCACTCATGGTGACGCCGAGCGATTTGAGGCTGATCAGGGCCATGTCGATTTCTCTGGTCTTGCCGGTGTCCGGCTGATGCACTTTGACGGTGCGCGGACCGGCCATCAGGCCAAGCTCAGCGGCACCACGAAGGGCAGACCAAAAATCGAAGCGGGAAGTTCCCGGACCGTCCTGGTCAGCCCTGCAAGCAAGCTCGCAGGGCAGAAATCGGGCCACGCTGACGATGGTGATCGATAAACACGCAGCCCTCCTTTCGAGACGTTTGAGTGACGTGGAGCGATTACACCAAGGTGGGGATGGTAGCAAGGGAGTGCCTTTTGCACGATATCCTTGCCTTGGCGCACAACCGCAATGAAAGGAGAACTGTGATGGACTTGATCCGCACCAATGGGTCAGACGCGTTGCGCTAGCAACCTCCAGGGATATCGCTTCTTGGATATTTTCCCTTTTGACACTATTGCTTCCTCACTCCAAGCTGGGTGCGATCTACGGAGGGCATACAGGTGGGCATGGTGCGAATCCTTTTTCTTGCGACAACTTTGCTGACTTCGCAATTCGCCAACGCTGCGGAGCAGTTGCCTTTTCCAGATTTGGACACGGAAGGCTTGCACGGCCTTAGTGTCGAAAATGCTCGACAAGACGGAGCAGCAGGTGGAGAAGGACAAGTGCCTCGTGTTTGAAAAAACAATGAGAGCCACAATTCAACCCTATTGGCACCTCGTTGAACGACGCGAAAGCGATCTATTGAAGAAGTATATAACAGTGGTGCAATTTCAAACATATGGTACAGTTAGCTCTTTTGTGGCCTCCGCCTTGGGGAAGGCCTGCCTCGACGGTCGCGTATTTTGCAGCCCCGGCGAGCCAACTGTGGATGCCGCCTTTTCAGCCCTCAAAAGTGACTATTACTGCTATTTGAAAAATCGAGATGTGAAATCGGAGAACCTTCGCAATTGTCTTAAAGAGGAAAAAATACGAAAGTCGCAATTGGCGAAGTACTGGGCAAACTTACCGAAGGGGAAAACAGATTGGTGTATTGGCAACGCTTTCGGTCGGAATTTCCCTCCCTTCCAAGTGTTGTCTAGCTGCGTTGCCGACGACATCGGGATCCAATGCTTCAAGCACGCGCGTCAATGTCGGGCTGGTTAGCGTGAAGTCGACAACATAAATCGATGCGGCCTCTCCCCGTTTGCGAGGAGAGCCGCCGCCAGACGGGTTAGGGGCGGCGCTGATGCCATGCCACTCGGCCTACCGTCCCGGCCGCCCAGTCTTGCTCGGTCTCCGATTCTGGCGGCGCTCGTCGCCCGGATCTTCGTAGGAGCCGATGCCGGCGCGCTGGCGAACGATTGGTTTAGGGGAATCGTCGCGTTCCTTCGCGCCCCCCTCTGTCCTGCCGGACATCTCCTCCACATGGGGGGAGATTGGCTTTGGTTTCGCCGGCACTTTTCCTTCGACGGGCTTTTCGGTCCGCCGCACTGTCATCTCGTCGAGCGAGTTCTTCTTGAACAGAGGTTTGGTGGGCTCGCCGGGGATGCCGAAATCGGAGCCATGCGCTTCCTGCGCCGACTGCTTCTTGAACAGCGAGCGAGACACCGCGCCGGCCGGTGTCGGCATGTCGGTGCCGGGACCCATGTCGTCGATCGACGGCTTGGCGAAGAGCGGCTTCTTCACCGGTACGGCGCCGTCGGCGCCCATCTCGTCGAGATGCGGCTTGCGGAACATGTTGGGGCGGGCAGCCTTGGCCGCCTCTTCGGCGGCACGTGTTTCGTCGAGCCTGCGGAAACGTTCCTGTTCCTCCGCGGTACGATGTTTCGCCACGCCCTTGTTGTGCTTGCCCTTTTCGCGGCCCGAGGCCGGGCTCTGGCTTTCCACCTCGCGCGCCAGAGGATCGTCGGAGATGGCAAGCTCCATCTCGCGCAGCCGCTTGATCTCGTCGCGGACGCGAGCGGCCTTCTCGAAATCGAGATTGGCGGCGGCGTCGCGCATCTGCTTGTCGAGCGCCTCGAGATGGGTTTTCAGGTTGTTGCCCATCATCGCACCGGCATCGTCGGTGAACTGCGAGATGTCAGCGCGGACGTGGTCCTTCTCGTAGACGGAGTCGAGGATGTCGGCGATGCGCGACTTGACCGATTCCGGCGTGATGCCGTTGGCCGCGTTCCACTCCATCTGCTTCTCGCGGCGACGGTTGGTCTCGGCCATCGCCCGCTCCATCGAGCCGGTGATCTGGTCGGCGTAGAGGATGACCTTGCCGTCGACGTTGCGGGCGGCGCGGCCGATGGTCTGGATCAGCGAGGTTTCCGAACGGAGGAACCCTTCCTTGTCGGCATCGAGGATGGCGACGAAGCCGCATTCGGGAATGTCGAGACCCTCGCGCAGAAGGTTGATGCCAACCAGCACGTCGAAGGCCCCGAGGCGCAGGTCGCGCAGGATCTCGATGCGCTCCAGCGTGTCGATGTCGGAATGCATGTAGCGGACGCGAATGCCGTTCTCGTGCAGATATTCGGTCAAGTCCTCTGCCATGCGCTTGGTGAGCACGGTGACCAGCGTGCGGTAGCCGGCCTTGGTCGTCTCGCGGATCTCGCCGACGACGTCGTCGACCTGACTCTTGGCCGGGCGCACCTCGACCGGCGGGTCGATCAGGCCGGTCGGTCGGATGACCTGCTCGGCGAAGACGCCGCCGGATTGCTCGAGCTCCCAGCCGCCGGGCGTTGCCGAAACGGCGACGGAAAGGGGACGCATGGCGTCCCATTCCTCGAAGCGCAGCGGTCGGTTATCCATGCAGGACGGCAGGCGGAAGCCGTACTCCGCCAGCGTCGCCTTGCGGCGGAAGTCGCCGCGATACATGCCGCCGATCTGCGGCACGGTGACGTGGCTTTCGTCGATGAAGATCAGCGCATTGTCGGGCACATATTCGAACAGCGTCGGCGGTGGATCGCCCGGCTGGCGGCCGGTCAGATAGCGCGAATAGTTCTCTATGCCGGCGCAGGAGCCGGTCGCCTCCAGCATCTCCAGGTCGAAGCGGGTGCGCTGTTCCAGGCGCTGCGCCTCCAGCAGACGGCCAGCCTTTTCAAGCTCTTGCAGGCGATGCTTGAGCTCTTCCTTGATCGACTTGATGGCCTGATTCAAGGTCGGGCGCGGCGTCACATAGTGCGAGTTGGCGTAGATCTTGACGCTTTTCAGCTCGCCGGTCTTCTGGCCGGTGAGCGGGTCGAATTCGGTGATCTGCTCGATCTCGTCGCCGAACATGGAGATGCGCCAGGCGCGATCTTCCAAGTGAGCCGGGAAGATCTCGATGGTGTCACCGCGCACGCGAAAAGAGCCGCGGACGAAGTTGATGTCCTGGCGCTTGTACTGCTGGGCGACGAGATCGGCGAGCAAGGCGCGCTGGTCGAGCCGGTCGCCGATCTGCATCTGGAAGGTCATCGCCGTGTAGGTCTCGACCGAGCCGATACCGTAGATACAGGAGACCGAAGCGACGATGATGACGTCGTCGCGTTCCAAGAGCGAGCGCGTCGCCGAGTGGCGCATGCGGTCGATCTGCTCGTTGATCGAGGATTCCTTCTCGATATAGGTGTCGGTCCGGGGCACATAGGCCTCGGGCTGGTAGTAGTCGTAGTAGGAGACGAAATACTCGACGGCGTTTTCGGGGAAGAACTTCTTGAACTCGGCGTAGAGCTGGGCGGCCAACGTCTTGTTGGGCGCCAGGATCAGGGCAGGGCGCTGCGTCTCCTCGATCACCTTGGCCATGGTGAAGGTCTTGCCCGAACCGGTAACGCCGAGCAGCACCTGGGTGCGGTCGTTCTGGTCGACGCCTTCGACGAGGTCCTTGATGGCCGTCGGCTGGTCGCCGGCCGGCTCGAAATCCGACACCATCTTGATGGCGATGCCGCCTTCCGACTTTTCCGGCCGGGTAGGGCGGTGCGGCGTCCACAGCACGCCGTCCTTGTGCAGCGGATTGCCGGACTCGATCAGCGCCGATAGCGCGGCCACCGTGGCGGTGACGCCGCCGGACGAAATCGACTCGGCATCCTCCAGGCTGATGTCTAGGCCGGCGACCGGGTTGAGCCCCGCGGCCGTACGCTCCTTGGCCGACGCCGCGCCGCCCATCGAGGTGCCGCGCGCCGTGCGCCCGGGCGCGGACGAGCGTTCAGGGATCTTCTTGGGTGCTTTCGCCTTCGGCTGCTTTTCCGCCTCGCGCTCGATCTGCCCGGCCCAATCGGAAATCGAGCCGGTCAGCGGCGTGCCAGTAAAGTCGGCCTGCGGCGCTTCGGCAAAGCCGCCGGGCTCGAGCGACTCGGCGGCGTCGAGGAATTCGGTCAGCGGGCGCCGCTTCGGCGCGCCACGGTCGTCCAGCGCCGGTGGCGGCGTCTTCTTGTCGGGGTGTTTGGCCATGGCCCGAATATGGGAGGACTCGCCCGAAATGGAAAGAGCGGAGTGACTGGGCACGCACCCGCCACCGATGCTGCTGACAGAAGGCTGTCAGGAGCGATGGCGGGCCGCCCTCAATTGAACCATAGCGCGAAGGTCAGGAATCCGGCGCCGCCGAACTCGCGCTGGATCTGGTCGAAGTCGTCGCTGGTCAGGATTCTGCCGCTCTCGAAATAGGGCGCAATCGCCGGGCCGGTGATCGACAGCACCAGATCGAACGTCTTCGGCTCGTCGAAGAAGCGCTTCATGTTGATGCCCTTGCCGGTGATGCGGAAATGCGGCAGCAGCACGCGGCCCTCGAGCAGGTCCTCGGCCATATCGAGCGTGGCGAGCCAGGCCGTGACCTGTTCCTCGCCGACTTCGAGGCCGGTGAGCGGGTTCGGGCCCATCTGCTTTGGACCGGGCAGCCATTCGCGGTCGTTGTCGGTCTCGGCGCGGATCGCCTTCCAGTCCTCGCGCGACAGCCGGATCATCTCCAGCAGATGGCGGCGCGCGGCCTGTCGGCGTTCCGGCTCGACCACCGGCCAGTTGACCAGATGCACCAGCGAGATGAAGTCGGCGAAGCGCCATTCGGAAGCGAAGATCGAGCCGCTCATGCCGCCGTCCGGCGGCACGAGCACGTCCTGCAGCGGCAGTTTGGCGCGCGGGAACAGCATGTGGAACGAGCCGTCGAACATGGTCTTGAAATCATGCGCCAGCCAGAAGTCGGCCTGCGCCATCAGGAACTCGGCATAGCCTTGCAGCCAGTAACCGTCGGCGTGGTCGAAGCGGAAGGTCAGCGCCGGCGCCGGCCCGTCCGGCGCGCCGCCGCGCGACAGCGCGGCCATGATCGCGGCGGCGCTCTCGTCCGGGGCGATGTTGCCGTCCTCGTTGAGATCGATGCCGAGACGGGTGAGGTCGATGGCCATGCCGATATCGGCTTCGGCCGGCACGGAACCCAGCATGGCGGCGGATTTCTGCAGCCGGTCGCGGAAGGCGACCAGTATGGCCCTGAACTCCTCGTAGGTGAGCGGCTCGGGATTGGGATTGTCCGGCACCGGCAGCCGCATCAAGGGCAGCATGAAGGATTGCGGGCTTTCGAAACCGTGGCGATGCAGGCCGCCGCCCAGGATCTCCAGGGCGGTGAAGAATTCGCCGGCGCCGGCCGCGTAGGCCGATGCTGGATCGCCGGGCGCGGCTGTCTCCAGCGCGGCCAGCGCGCTGTCGCGGTCGGCGACGGTTCTGGCCTCGAACAGGGCTGCGGGATCCGGGGCAGCGGCGCCAGGAGAGACAAGCGGCAGGAGCAAAAACAGGGCTGATGCGGCAAGGCCCGACAATCGCTTCATGGTGGATCCTCCCGTCCGGTCCGGCGACAATACACGGATTTGCGGCGCTGCGCCTGCTGCTTCCTCCTGCCGGGCAGACGGTTTACACAGGGCAAACGAATGGGCATTGCGTGTCGAACTATCCGCTCACCTACAAATTGTCCTGGCTGCCCCGTTTCCTGCGGCCATCGCTTGGCGGCGATGCGCGGGGTTTTGCGCCACAGGCCGCGACCCTGATCGAGCCGCCGGCGCGGAAGGTGAGGCTGGCCTTCATCGGCGACATCTCGGCTGTCGCCAATCGCAGGGCACCGGAGTGCGATCCGGCCATCGCTGCACTGCTCGCTTCCGCCGACATGGTGGTCGGCAATTGCGAAAGCCCCGTCGTCGAGCGGCCGCGCGCGGTCGTGGGCACAAGGCTCGGCACGCATCATGCGATGACGGAGCGTTTTCTTGCCGACGCCCTGGCGGCGGTCGGCATTGCGCGCGAAAAACTCGTCCTGTCGTTGGCCAACAACCATATGCTCGACCAGGGCGTTACGGGTTTCGAGGAGACCGTTCGGGCGATGGAGCGGCTTGGCATCCGCACGATCGGCACGGCCGCGAAGGGGCCGGTCGAGCGGTTCGCGGCGGGACCGTTGACCATAGGCCTGTTCGCCTTCACGCAGTGGCGCAATGCCGATGCGGGGGTGTTCGCGAGCCGCGTGTCGATGCAAAGCGATCTTGGGCCGCGCGATGCGGCCAGGGGCGTCGATCTCATCTGCGCAGTGCCGCATTGGGGTTGGGAGTTCCGGCACTTTCCAAGACCGGAGACGCGGTTGCTGGCCAGACAACTGGCCGGGCAGGGCGTCGGGCTGATCGCCGGGCATCATGCCCATGTCGTGCAGCCGGTGGAGCGGATCGGCAAGACGCTTGTCGCCTACGGGCTCGGCGATTTTCTCGGCACGGCCTTTTCCCGCCAGCCATGGCCGGGCCGCATCGGCTCCATCCTCGTCGTCGACGTCGGCGTCGACCTCGGCATGCGCGGCGCCGTGGCGGCCTACCGGCAGCATCCCTTCATGCGGCAGCGCGTCGGCGACCATGAGCGGCTGGTCCCCGTGGAGGCGCTCGGGAGCGGGATTCGCGGCAAGGTCGAGAGCCGGCTGAAGGCGATTTTCGGCACCCCGGCCGAGGTCTGACGACTTTTGCGCAAAAGCCGCTATCATGGCCGCACGATGCACAGTCTCTGCGGCGGGGGTGGCGATGGAAGCGGCGGATTTCATGCCGAGCGAGGCGGTGATCGCCGGCATCAGGAAAGACATCGAGGCCTATGAGGCGAAACGGGCTTCAACCTACCGGCAGGTCCGCTGGCGGGTGCCGCTGTTCGTCGGCCTGGTGCTGTTGTTCGTGGCGCTTGTCGCCTGGCTGTTCAACGCGGCCGCCGACCCCAACGAGCAATGGTTCTCGACGCCGCACGTCTTCCTCTATGTCGGCGGCTTCGGGGCGGCGGTGCTGCTTTATTTCCAGGCGGTGAGACCGGCGACCAGGCTGCAGCAATCGTTCCGCGATACGGTTCTGCCGATGATCTTCGGCTTCGTCCGCGATGTGCGCTACCAGCATGGCGTGCGGCCGAATTCCTTCGACCGGCTGCCGCGGGAGACGATCGGGGCGTTCAACCGGCAGAGCTTCGACGACATCATATCTGGCCGCTACGAGGATTTTCCCTTCGAACTCTACGAGGCGAAGCTGACGGAGGGCTCCGGCAAGAGCCAGCAGACGGTCTTCAAGGGCGTCATCGTCGCCTTCGAGACCATCGAGCCGTTCCCCGGCATGTTGGTTGCGGCGCGCAAGGCCGGCAAGGTGGTCGGCTTCTTCCGCGGCATTTTCTCCAGCAAGCTGCAGGAACTGGCCTGCGGCGTGCCGGAACTCGACGCCAGCTACGAGTTCCGCACCGACAATGTCGAGGCGGCGAGGCCGCTGGTCACCGGACGCCTGGCAAGCGCGCTGACCTGGCTCGGCGAGACATGGCCATATGACCAGGCCCGCATCGCGCTCAACGGCAGTGACGGCTTCCTGCTCATGCCGCGCAGCAAGAATTTTTTCGAGCTGCCGGACATCTCCGTGCTGATCGACTACCAGACCCATATCGCGCCGATGATCGCAGATCTCGGCGCCATGCTGGCGACGGCGGCGCTGGTGCGCAAGATCGGTGCCGCGGACGACGCGGCGGGTTAGCTCTCAGCAGTCGAAGCCGTAATTGCTGCGCAAATCATCCGCATCCTGCTCGGACATCTTCTTCAGCATCACGCAGACGGTGTAGCTGCCGACCTGATGGCCGTCTCTGATGTAACCCCAGTCGGAAATGTCGTCGCGGGAGAATTCGATATACTGGCCGTAGACGACATTTTGGACGATCTCGGGCTCGTTGGCCAAAATGCCGGCAAAGCCCGAGGCGGTGCGCTTGAAGGGGATGACCCAGAAATGCTCCGTCGCATCGCCATCGACGATCATCACCTTCAGTTTGAATTTGTCGGTCCCCGGCGGCGGCGCCTCGGACAAGGCCAGGAAGTCATCCAGGCTGGCTCGCGCCTGTTCTATCGCCGTCGTCATCTCCGGATCGTCCGACCGCACCATGACGGTCTTGTCGTCGCCTTGGGCGTGAACATGCACGGGCGCAAGCGCCAGCATCAGGGACAGCACCGCGCGGGCTAAGAACTTCATGCAACGACCCCTCCACCCGGAAGGCGGGATCATCGTGCATCAGGTGCTGATTTTCAACCGAAGCGCAGCTTCATGCCGAGGATGGCGATCACGAACAGGAAGGTGACGCCATTGGCGAGGATGACCGGCCAGGAGCCGATCAGCAGGCCGTAAAGCGTCCACAGGAAGACGCCGGTGGCGATGGAGCCGGTGGCGAACAGCGAGATGTCGCCGGCGCGGCGCTCGCGCGCCACCTTGGCGACCTGCGGAATCCAGCCAAGCGTGGTGATGAGCGCGGCAAACGCGCCGATGATTTCAATTGCGGGATGCAAGGGCGGGGACTTTCGAACAGGCGCCTGATGTGCGGTGCGTCCTATGCCAGATCGATCGGGCCCTGGGAAGCGGGCAGCGCGGCTGGACCAATCAAACAAAAGCGGGTCGCCCCGCTTTGTTGCTTAAAGTCCGCTCGGCACGATCCCGGCCAGCCAGTCCGCCGACCGTTTCGCCATGCCGACCGTCGCGGACGCGGCGCGGCTGAGATCGGTCTTGACCACGGCGTAGCCGGCCTTGGTGCGGTAGAGCACCGCGCTGCCGCCATTGACCGCCGCTTCATAGGCGACCGGCTTCGCGGCTTCGGTTTCCGCCACCGTGGCCGGCGAGCCGACGGGGACGCTGGGCCGGTGGCTGAGCTCGGGCGGCAGCGGATCGACCGTGGCCTGCCTGGGCGTCAGGTCAGGCTTCGAGGCTATCGCGGCGAGCTCGGAGGAAGACGCCGAACCCTTGGCGCGGCAGATGCCTGAAACCAGCGGATAGTTGAAGTTGCGCTCGTGCAGCATCTGGCTTTTCATCGCCGCTTCGCAATCGGCGATCGTCGCCCACTTGGCCGGCGTTTCGCCGATATACTCGCAAAGCTTGGCGTCGCAGTCGCAGCCGACGATGGTCATGGCGACAAGGGCGGTCTTGATCACGGTCTTGTCCTCGGATTCGTTCCCAAATGACCAGTCGCCGGGGAACAAGGCGGGATTTGGCCACGATTATGATTTGTGCGTGACGGAATGTTTCCGAGGCTCCGGCTGTGACTGAAAAGCCTCAACCGTCGTAGACGTGCTTGAGCCTGGCGCCGGCCTTGATCAGCGCCGGCAGCGCCGTATGCAGCTTGCGCACGGCGACGGTCAGGCCGGTCCGGCGTGTGTCCGGGTCGGCCGGGAGCGGATAGCGTTAGCCGATTCCGGCGCCCGTTGCAGCCATGCGTGTGGGGTGAAAGCCACGTGGGCAAGTCCATGGCCGACGAAAGACGCCCACGGTTGGACGGCAAGGCGACCGGAGACGGGAGGCCGCGAAGAAGAGAGAGCCCAAAAACAGTCGGCGCTGGGATTTCTCCCAGCGCCTCCCTGTCAGATCAGGACACGGTCGCGGCAGCAACTCCCGAAAGATGTCGCGCCAAGCCGGCCTTGATTTTGACGGTCCTGCCAGTCGCCACCCGAGGGCAGCGCCCGTTCCAGACCACGCCGGTCACCACCCTTGCGGGCTTCGCCCAGCGTGCCATCGAAGGTTTTCACCGGCCTTCATGGCAGCATCGGTCCGCCGTCGGCGTTCGCACGCTTTCCGCGGCCCCGCCGGCATCCGTCCCTCCAACAGGCAAGCCTGCTCTCGTTCCGGACCGTGCGGGCCTCAGGAAATCCGCCTTTCCGCTTTGCCTTTCGGCTGGGCGATCGGTAGCCGCCTGAGATGGGTTTAACGTACGCCGGGTAAGGGCTTTGGGGAACCGCCACCAGCCTGTGGATAGCGGGATTATCGGGGACCAAGCCAGGCGGCGCAGGATTTTTTCGGGCAGCCGACGAAAGAGGCGCGAAACGCGGCGGCGATCTGCGATGATCCGGTATTGGCGGACATTCGGCGCTTGCCCCGCAAGGCGGCGCGGGCTTCAATACCGGCAAAGGATTCCAGGCGCAAGCGCTCCTGACATTCCTAGATCCGGATGACGTTTCGTTGAATCGCCGTCCTGATCCAATTCTTTGTTGGAGCATGATCTTTCCGAAAACCGGTTCCCACTTTTTGCTACGCTGACCTATCGGTTCGGGATCATGCTCTTGGGGAGGTTGCTTGAAGGTCGGGGTGGTTCTCAATCCGATTGCCGGTGGCGGCCGGCTGAAGCGGCACTGGCCGGAGGTCAGCGCTTCGCTGAAGGAGCATTTTGGTGGCTATGAGCTGCGCGAGACGCAGGCCGAAGGCGATGCCGAAAGGCTGGCGCTCGACCTCGCCGCCAGCGGCTTCGACCTGGTCATCGCAGCGGGCGGCGATGGAACGGCCAGCGAAACGGCGGACGGGCTGCTGCAGGCATTCGACGAAACCGGCCGGGTATGCGAGCTCGGCCTCTTGCCCTGCGGCACCGGCATCGACTTTGCCCGCGGGCTCGGCCTGCCGCGCGACATCGATGCCACGCTGAAGCACATCGCCGAAGCCAAGCCGCGCAAGATCGATGCCGGGCGCATCTGTTACATCGACGATCATGGCGCGCTGGCCAGCCGCCATTTTATCAACATTGCCAGCCTTGGGCTTTCAGGGGCGACCGACCGCGCGGTCAATGCCGACAAGCGCAAGGGCAAGGTCTCTGCCAAGGCGCTGTTCTTCTGGCGCACCGTGGTGGAGTTCATGCGCTACCGCTTCCAGGACGTCAGGATCACTGTCGATGACGGCCGGCCGGTCGAAGCGCGGATGGCGCTGGTGGCGGTGGCCAACGGAAAGTTCTTCGGCGGCGGCATGATGATCGCGCCCGACGCGGAACTCGGCGACGGCGCCTTCGACATCGTAATCCTGCGTGCGGCGAGCAAGCTGAGGCTGATCTGGGACATCCGGCTGCTCTATGGCGGACGGCACCGCAACCATCCGGCGATCACCATCCTGCGCGGCAAGAAAGTGGTTGTCGAACCGCTCGGCGATGTGGAAAAGAACGGCGCGCTGGTCGACATAGATGGTGAGTCGCCGGGCCGGATACCGGCGACGTTCGAGATCCTGCCCGAAGCGCTGACGCTCAGATACTGAATCAAGACGTTGAGAAACTGATTCAGGCGGTTGCCGGCCTTGTTCTGGCGAGCCGCCCAAATCGCTGAAATCGCTTGTAAAGTTTAGCCGCCTCAGATTTCAAGCTTGGACGGGAATCCGGGCGCGCGCAGATCGGTGCCGACTGCCTCCTCGAGCAGCTTGACGATCTGCGTCGACCAGGCGCCACCGCCATAGGCTTCCTTGCCTTGCTCGAAGATCGCGTTGACGCGGGCGGCGAGATCAAGCGGCACGCCGAAATCCTTGCCCATACGAAGCGCGAAGCCGAGGTCCTTCAGCGCCAGGTCCATGGTGAAGCCAATATCGTAGGATCCGTTGAGCACCAGCTGGCTTTCGGTCTCGTGGACGAAGCTGTTGCCGGAGGAGGCGACGATGGCGTGGTAGGCCTGGGCGAGGTCCAGCCCGCCCTGCTTGGCCAGCATCAGCGCCTCGCCGGCGGCGACAAGATGGATGAAAGCCAGCATGTTGGTGATGACCTTGATCACTGCCGCCGAGCCGATCGGACCCATCAGGAAGGATTTTGCGCACATCGCCTCGATGGCCGGCCGGTGCCGCTCGTAAAGCACGGCATCACCACCGACCAAGGCCGTGATCCTGCCTGCCGCCGCCAGATGCACGCCGCCGGTGACCGGACATTCGAGCGTCTCGATGCCCCTGGCTGAGGCCAGTGCCGCGAGCCGCACAATCTCGTCGCGGCCGTTGGTCGACATCTCGATCCAGGTGCCGTCCTTCGGCAGACCTTCGAGCAATCCGCCGGGACCGGCGAGCACTGTCTCGCTGACCTTGGGCGAGGGCAGGCAGGTGACGGCATTGCCGGCGCGGGCGGCGGCCTCGGCCGGGCTGCTCGCGGCATTGGCGCCGAGCCCAACCAGACGCTCGACGGTTGCCGGGTCGCGGTCGAAGACGGTGACGGCAAAGCCGTCGCGGACCAGGCTGGCGGCGAGGTGGCCGCCAAGATGGCCAAGGCCGATGAAGGCGTAAGCGGGCCGCGCGGTCACGGCATCAACGGCGTCTGCATCATCTGCAGATGCAGTTCCTTGCCGCTGTAGGGATGCGCGTCGCAGACCGCCTCATTGAGCTCGACGCCGAGGCCGGGCTCCTTCGACGGGATGACGTTGCCATCCTGCCACTCGATCTTCTTCTTCAGCAACGTGGCGTGAAAACCGTCCCATTGCTTCAGCGATTCCAGGATCAGGAAGTTCGACAGCGTCACGGCCAACTGGATGTTGGCGGCGCCGACGATCGGCCCGCAATAACAGTGCGGCGCGACCTGGATGTGGTAGGCCTCGGCCATGGCGGCGATCTTCTTGGTTTCCAGTATGCCGCCGGAGCGGCCAAGGTCCGGCTGCAAGATGGTCGCGGCGCGGTTCTCGATGACGCGAGCGAACTCGAACTTGGTCGTCAGCCGCTCGCCGGTGGCAATCGGGATCGACGTACCGCGCGCCACCTGCGCCATCACCTCGGGCATGTCGGGCGGCACCGGCTCCTCGAACCATAGCGGGTCATAGGGCTCGATGGCGCGGGCAAGCCGCAGCGCGCCCGAAGCGGTGAATTGGCCATGTGTGCCGAACAGGATGTCCGCCCTGTTTCCGACGGCCTCGCGGATCGCCTTCACCATACGGGCAGAGAGGTCGATGTCGATTAGGCGCGGCTGGTGGCCGTCGAAGGCGGTGTAGGGGCCGGCCGGGTCGAGCTTGACGGCGTTGAAGCCCTGCTCGACATATTCGAGCGCGCAGGCGGCGGCCATCTCCGGGTCGTTGTAGACATTCTTGCCGCGCGCGTCCTCGGAATGGACGCTGCCAGTGTGCGGGTAGAGGTAGGTGTAGGAGCGCAGCGTCTCGTGCACCTGGCCGCCGAGCAATTTGTAGACCGGCTTGTCGGCTTCCTTGCCGATGATATCCCAGCAGGCCATTTCGAGCGCCGAGAAGCAGCCCATGCCGGAAACGTCCGGGCGCTGGGTGAAGCCGGAGGAATAGATGCGGCGGAAGAGATTCTCGATGTCGTGCGGGTCGCGGCCGATGAGGTAACGCTCGGCCATGTCTTCGATCATCCTTGCGGTGACGTGGCCGGAGAAGGTGGCATTGTAGGCCTCGCCATAGCCGACCACGTCGCCATCGGTGGTGAGCTTGACGAAGATGAAATACTTGCCGCCGATGCCGGGCGGCGGGTTGCCGACAACCCAGGTCTTGACGTCGGTGATCTTCATTTCTGATCCTCCAAAACCAGTTCGGCGCCTTTCCATCCGGTGAGGATCGAGGCGGCGTTGGTGTTGCCGGTGATGTTGTCGGGAAAGATCGAAGCATCGATGACGCGCAGGCCGGCAATCCCGTGCACCATGAGGCGCGGATCGACGACGGCGCGCGAGGCGTCAGGTCCCATGCGGCAGGTTGAGACCGGATGGTAGACGGTGCCCGAGCGCTTCCTGAAATCCTCAATCAAGTCGGCGTCCGACGTGATCGACGGGCCGGGCAAAACCTCCTCCTCGATGATCTCGGCCATCGCCGGCATCGCGGCGATCTTACGCACGAACTTCACCGCCGCCAGCATCTCGTCGACATCGGCGTTGGTCGAATAGGCATGCGGCGTGATCCGGGGATAGTCGCGCGGGTTCTTGGAGCGGATCATGATCTCGCCGCGGCTCGACGGGCGGCAGTTGGAAAGGCCGATCGAGAAGCCGGGCCACGGGTCGGGGGTCAGGATCGGGCGCTCACCGCTCTTCGGAATGACGGTGGAGAAGGCCTGGAAATAGAGCTGCATGTTCGGCCGCGCCAGGGTCGGGTCGGTGCGGAAGAAACCGCCGGCATTGTTCATCGACAGCGACAGCGGCCCGGACCGGAACAGGATGTACTGCATGCCGACCATGAGCTTGCCCCACCAGGGGCGCAGGATCTGGTTCAGCGTCGGCAGCCTGCCCTTGAACGTGTAGTTGATGCCGACATGGTCCTGCAGGTTCGCGCCGACATTCTCGTTGGCGTGGATGAGCGGAATGCCGAGGTCTCCGAGCAGCGCCGACGGGCCGACACCGGAGAGCTGCAGCAGCTGCGGCGAGTTGATGGAGCCGCCGGACAGGATGACCTCACGGCCAGCGTGCGCGGTCCTGGTCTCGCCGTTCTGCTGATATTCGACACCGACGGCGCGCTTGCCCTCGAACACGATTTTCGTCGCCAGCGCGTTTGTCTCGACGCGGATATTTTTTCTCCGCATCGCCGGGCGCAGGAAGGCGCGGGCGGTCGACATGCGGCGGCCGTCCTTGGTGGTGATCTGATAGATGCCGACGCCTTCCTGGGAGGCGCCGTTGAAGTCCGGATTGAACGGCAGGCCGGCCTGTTGGGCGGCCGCCAGGTAGCGCTTCGTCAGCGGATGCACCGCGTCCGAGCAATCGGTGATGCGCAACGGGCCGCCGACACCGCGCCACTGGTTGGCGCCGGCTTCATTGTCCTCCAGCGCCTTGAAGGCGGGGAGCAGGTCGTCGTAGCTCCAACCTGGATTGCCGGCGGCTGCCCAGGCGTCGAAATCCTCGCGCGCCCCCCTGATATACACCATGGCGTTGATCGAGCTCGACCCGCCGAGCAGCTTGCCGCGCGGCCAGTGGTCGGCGTTTCCGCCAAGGCCAGGATCGGGCTCCGCTTTATAGTTCCAGTTGACGGCCGGGTCGAAGAAGGTCTTGCCGTAGCCGAGCGGCATCTGGACGTAGAAGCGGCGGTCGGTGCCGCCGGCCTCCAGCACCAGGACCGAGAAACGGCCCGATGCCGACAGTCTTTCGGCAAGCACCGAACCGGCCGAGCCGGAGCCGACGATGATGAAATCATAGGTCTGCATGACTGGTCGGTGCGGCTCCGGAAATCTGGCCGCAGCCTAGACGCGCCGGGTTCGCCGCGTCGCCGCGCCTTCCGGCATCGGTTGTGAAAAATACGACCGCCGCAATACGATGGAGTTGCGGGATAACCCGACAATCCCGCTTGATATGCACGGGGTCGAGAGCTTATGCGAAGGCATCGAGCAATCCGCGGGAGGCAGGAGATCCATATGCGTACCCTCTCCGATGCCTTCATCCCGGAACTGCCCGGTTACTACAAGGGCAAGGTCCGCGAAAACTACGACCTGCCGGACGGCAGGCGCATCATCATCGCCACCGATCGCCTCAGCGCCTTCGACATCATCCTGGCCTCGATCCCGTTCAAGGGCGAGATCCTCACCCAGACCGCCCGCTACTGGTTCGAGGAAACGGCCGACATCTGCCCGAACCATGTTCTCGAATACCCCGACCCGAACGTCGTCGTCGGCACAAGGCTCGATATCCTGCCGGTCGAGATCGTCGTGCGCGGCTATCTGGCGGGAACCACCAGCACCTCGATCCTGACCAGGTACCGGAAGGGCGAGCGGACCATGTATGGAATGAACCTGCCGGACGGCTTGCGCGACAATGAGAGATTGGCCGAGCCGGTGATCACCCCGACGAGCAAGGCCGCGGATGGCGGCCATGACGAGCCGCTGTCGAAGGCCGAGATCCTCGAACAGGGACTTCTTACGCCAGCACAGTGGGATACGGTGTCGGACTACGCCTTGCGGCTGTTCGCCCGCGGCCAGGCGCGAGCCGCCGAACGCGGCCTGATCCTGGCCGATACGAAATATGAATTCGGCACCGACAAGAGCGGGGCCATAATCCTGGCCGACGAAATCCATACGCCGGACAGCAGCCGGTACTGGATTGCGGCGAGCTACGAAGATGCCTTCGCGAGCGGTGGGCGGCCGGAGAGTTTCGACAAGGATTTCATCCGGTCATGGGTCGCGGCGCGCTGCGATCCTTACAGGGATCCGATCCCGACGATACCGGACGAGATCGTCGCACAGGCTTCGCAGGTCTATGCGCAGGCCTATGAGGCGATCACCGGCAAGGAATTCGTCCCCGACGTTTCCGGGGCTACCGTGCTCGATCGCATCCGCGCGAACCTCGAGCGCTACTTTTAGGGTCAAGCCAGCCGCTCCTTGCGACAGCATCGGCGGCGCGTTGACCTGCCGGCGCCGTGACGCTACGGGATCATGTCATCGATCTCAGGGGATTTGCGGTATGGTGCACTACGCGGACGGACGGCCGATCGGCGACCTGACACTGCGGACGCTGGCCATGCCGTCCGACGCCAACGCGGCTGGCGATATCTTCGGCGGCTGGGTGATGGCGCAGATGGACCTTGCCTGCGGCATCCGCGCCGCCGAGCGCGCCAAGGGCCGCGTGGTGACGGCGGCGGTCAAGGAGATGTCCTTCGCCAAGCCGATGAAGATCGGCGACACGCTCTGCATCTACACCCATGTCGAGCGCGTCGGCCGCACCTCGATGGCGCTCAAGGTCGAGGCCTGGGCGCAGCGCTATCTGTCCGACCTGATGGAGAAGGTCACCCATGCCGATTTCGTCATGGTGGCGCTGGACGGCGAGGGCAAGCCGAAGGCGGTTCCGGCCGAAGGCTAACCCGGCTCCGGCAGGCGAGGGCCCTGCCGGCGGGCTGCGTGAGCTCCTTCACAGTCATGCGCAAATTTCCGTGACCAAGTCCGCCGGGGCTTGGGGGAAGACAATGCGTCAACGAACGCTGAACGGTGTTCTTGCGGGAGCCGTCCTGGGCCTGTTCGGCCTGCTCGCCGCAACCGCCTATACCGAGATCAAGCAAGCCGATGCCAGGCTCTCTTGCGCTTCGCAAAATTGCGTCATCGGCAAGCCGCCGGGCGCAAGCGAAAAATGCCTGGCGATCAGTTGCGACGCCGGCCAGAAACCGCGGACGATTGCCGCGAGCAGACGGCCCGCCGGGCTGACTGCGAGACGATCCACCGGAAGCTGAAAACGGGACGGACACGCCACAGCGGCCGGCCAGAAAACGGGTCGGCACGAAGGTTCATCCTTCGCGGGCTTGCGCCAAAAATCCTTGCGGCAACAGGCTTTCAGCCGTGCAGACCGTCGAATTTCTCGCGCGCGGCCCTGACCCTGGCGGTGTTCCTGCGCGCCCATGCGCCGAGCGCGCTGACGGGGACCAACAGCTCGTGGCCAAGCTCTGTCAGCTCGTAGTCGACGCGCGGCGGGATGGTCGGGAAGACGGTGCGGATGACGAAGCCATCGCGCTCCAGACCGCGCAATGTGGTGGTCAGCATCTTCTGCGAAATGCCGCCGACGGCGGCGCGCAGTTCATTGAAGCGCAGCGGTCCGTCGCCGAGCTTGCCGACCACCAGAACGGTCCATTTGTCGCCGACGCGCTGCAGGATTTCCGACACGGCGCGACAGTCTTCGGTGATATGCGGGTGCCTCAGTAACAAAAACGTGCCTCCTTGCACTTCGCTTTTGCGGTATCTCATATAGCGCCGGTATCCAAACGATACCACAATTTCCCGCAAGGAGAGCCTCCCAAAATGTCCAAGCCCAAAATCGCCATTATCGTCGGTTCGACGCGCGCCGCACGCTTCGCCGACGTGCCGACCGAGTGGATCGCCAAGATCGCCAAGGCGCATGCAGACATCGACGTCGAAGTCGTCGACCTGCGCGACTTCCCGCTGCCGTTCTTCGACGAGGTCGCTTCCTCCGCCTGGGCGCCGTCGCAGAACGAGGTGGCGCAGCGCTGGCAGAAGAAGGTCGCCTCTTTCGACGGCTTCATCTTCACCGCCGCCGAGTACAATCACGGCCCGACGGGTGTGCTGAAGAACGCCATCGACTACGCCGCCAACGAGTGGAACAAGAAGCCGGCCGGTTTCGTCGGCTATGGCAGCGTCGGCGGCTCGCGCGCCGTCGAACAGCTCCGCCTCTACGCCGTCGAGCTGCAGATGGCGCCGGTCAAGTCGGCGGTCCATATCGCCTGGGGCGATTTCCTGGCGGTTCGCCAGGGCGAGAAGAAGCTCGAGGATCTCGAGCATCTGAACCAGGCCGCCGCGGCGCTCGTCAACGACGTCGCCTGGTGGGCCAAGGTGCTCAAGGCGGCCCGCGCGGCCGACGCGATCGCCGAGGAAGCCAAGGCGGCCTGAGCCGTCAATCCGAGACAATCCTCCCAAGGGATATGGGGCGGCGCTTGCGCCGCCCTTTTCAATTTGCCGCCTGCGCGGACTGCCTCGGCCTCATGACGCAGTCCGCCACCCGGTCGTGCTCGTCGAGCTCGTCGGCATGGTGCTGCCCCCATTCGCACAGCGCCAGAAGGATGGGCTCGGGGCTGAGCCCAAGGGGCGTCGCGAAGTATTCGACGCGCGACGGGATCTAGGCGAAGACCCTCGCGGCGAACAAGGCCGTGCTCCTCCATTTCGCGCAACTGCTGGATCAGCACCTTCTGGGTGATCGAAGGCACCAGTGCCTTCAGCGACGAGAGTCTCCGGGGACCATCGAACAGGTGGTAGAGGATGACCGTCTTCCAGCGGCTCGAGATTACTTTCAAGGCACGCTCCGCCGGCAGCATCGGCAGTTCTCTTGATCGGGCCGGCCATGGTCACTTCCTGGTGAGCAGCGGACAAATGAGTGTGTAGTCGAGACAGCGCAGATAGTGGCAATGCACGGCCGATGCCATAGCGATCGGAGTTTGCCGTGGCTTGCGCCAGCTTTTCGATTTGGCTGCCGGCGGCCTGTTGGGTGTCACGTCCGGTGGCCGCTTCCCACTCGACCAGGCCGGTGCGGCTCACCGCCTTATCAAGGAGCGCCGCTCGACAGGTAAGATCGTGCTGGTGGCGTGATTGTCGTGGTCGATTCTGGAACCCGCCTGGTCATCGCTGCTGGTCACAGCCAGCCACCCGAAAATCCGGCTCGTCGCAGGCCCGTGGCGATGGCCGGTACGCGGCGCATGAGCCGCCACAGGAAGTCCGACCGGTAGTTCTCGATCATCAGCGCGATCGGCCCCTGGTTGATGCCGACATGGTCCGGCGATACCCAGCCGCAGGCGCGGCCGTCGGCAGCGGCGATTGTCGGATTGAAGCTGGCGGTGAAGCCGTAAGGGTTGCCCTCGTGCAGGTCGATCTCGCGGAAATGGCGGAGCACCGGCAGCACGATCTCGGGCGCAAACGGCAATGAGGTAATCGCCGCCCAGGGCGACAAGGTGCCGTCATCCGGACCGAAAGGCGCGCCGCGCGCCAGATAGCCGAAGAAGCGTCGGCCGCCGATCGTCAGAGGGAGCTTTTTCAGGCCCGGGCCATCACTGGCGGTGACGCCCCAGCAATTCTCGTCATAGCCGACGAAGCCCTTCGGATTGCGGATGGCGTAGTCGCGCTGCAGGTAGGTCGCCTGGCGGCTGTTCTCGAAATAGTCGGTGCCGTGCCTGTGCATGAAGGCATCGCGGATGCCGCGGAAATCGATCCAGACATGTGAGAACTGGTGGACGAAGAGCGGCCCGGCATAGACCAGTTCCCGGCCATAGATCTTCTTCCACTTGTAAGTGGAAAGCCAGGCCGCATAGGACTCGGGCGGCAGCGGATGGGTCGGCGAGGCGAGGCCCAGCACATAGAGGATCACCGCCTCGTCATAGCCTTGCCAGCGGTAGCGCAGGAAGCCCTTCTCGGGCCGCCAGCCATGGCTGACGGTAGCGCCGCCATCCTGCGCCCAGCGCCAGTCGGCGCGGCGATAGAGCGCATCGGCAAGCCGGCGGATTTCCAGTTCGGATTCGTCGTCGGCGTCAAAATAGGCGCCGGCTGCCAGCACGCCGGCAAGCAGAAGTGCCGTGTCGACCGTGGACAGCTCGCACTTCCAGACGCGGCGGCCTGTCTTCATGTCAAGGAAATGATAGTAGAAGCCCTTGTAGCCGGTGGCGTCGGGTTCTGGCCCGTGCGGCGCGTTCCAGAAGAAGCGAAGCGTGGCGATCGTCCGTTCAACGGCAGCGTCGCGGGTCATGAACCCACGCTCGACGCCGACGGGATAGGCCGACAAGGCGAGCCCGACGGCGGCGATGCTGGCGGGCGACGCCGGCGTGTTGCGGTCGGCGATCAGGCCATTTGCCGGGTTGGCCTCCTTGAGAAAGTAATCGAAGGACAGGCGCTGGATGCTGGAGAGAAGTTCCTCGTTCAGCTTGTGGTCGCTCGATGCATCCATGGCTACCGATATAGAGGCCTTCGCGGCGCTTCCCAACTTTTTGGCCGATCAATCATAGTGAGGCAGGCGAGGGCCGATAGCGAGAGGCGCATCAACCGCGCCGATTGGACCGCCATATCGACGGCGCTGCCATCTGGTCCCGCCGATTGCCCTGAGATATCCGCAGCCAGATGAGTGAAGCCGTGAAGACATCCAGCCTGACAGGCGTCGTTTCCCCGATGATTCCGGTGCTCGTATGCGCGCTCGCCATCTTCCTGCTTTCCGGGATGGATGCGGCGATGAAGACGCTGGTTATCGCCGTGGGCGTCTACAATACGGTGCTGTGGCGCGGCTTGCTCGCGACTGCAGTCGCGGGCGCAGCTTGGTCAGCGGGATCGTGCTCGCTGCCAACCATTGCGGTGCTGAGGCTACATGCCCTGCGGGCCATGGTTGTCGGCATCGTCCTGATATCATTCTTCTGGGGGCTTGGCAGGCTGCCACTCGCGGAGGCCGTCGGGCTCAGCTTCGTTGCGCCGTTGATCGCTCTCTTCCTCGCCGCGTTGTTGCTGGGCGAGCGAGTCCGGCGGGAGGCAATCTGGGCATCGATCGCCGGCATCGTTGGCGTGGCGATCATCGTGTCGCGCCAGTTCGGGCAGGCAAGCTATTCGCAAGACGCCCTGCTGGGCACGGCGGCGGTGCTCGTATCGACGGTGTTCTACGGCTACAACCTGATCCTCGCCCGGCAACAGGCGCTGGTGGCCAAACCAGTCGAGATCATGTTCTTCCAGAGCTTGGCCGTTGCAATCATCCTCGGCCTCGCCGCGCCGTGGCTCGCCGTCGCCCTGCCAGCCAATCTTTGGCTTCCCTTGGCCGGAGTGACAGCGCTGTCGCTTGCCGGCCAATTCCTGATGAGCTGGTCCTACGCCCGCGCCGAAGCGCAATATCTCATTCCAACGGAATATTCGGCCTTCATCTGGGCGATCGCGTTTGGCTGGTTCTTCTTCGACGAGGCGGTCACCTGGACGACGCTCGCGGGAGCATGCCTGATCGTCGCCGGCTGCCTGATCGCCGCGCGGGCAAACCCGAAACTTGCCGAGCCGATCGAGGCAGCCGTTTGACCGTCGCGGTCAGCGCTTTTCGGAATCGCGAAAGACCCCGGTCTCCACCTCGTGCATGAAGTGAGCGATGTGCGCCGCGCATTGGCGATGGTGCGTCTCAAGCAGCATGTGGCCGCTTTCAAAGACATGGATTTCGATGGCGTGGAGGTCGCGATTGTAGGCCATGACCTCATCCACCGCGAAGAAGGCATCATGGCGGCCCCACAGCACAAGGCAAGCTGGCCGGTGGTTGCGCAAGTAGGCCTGGATGGCGGGGAAGCGCGCGATGTGTGAGCCATAATCTGTGAAGAGTTCGAACTGAATGTCAGTGTTTCCGGGCCTCTCCAGGCGCTCGGTGTCGAGATGCCAACTCTCGGGCGGAAACAAGACCTTCAGACGTTCTGGAAGACCGCCGATATACTGGTTGCGGGTGCCCTCGAAATTCATCCAGTCCGGCAGCTTGGCGCGGTTGTCGTCCGTCGGTTCGGCGAAGAACACCTTGGGTGCGTCCCAAGCCGGTCCCAGCCCCTCCTCATGGGCATTGCCGTCCTGGACGATCAGGCCGAGGATACGATCCGGCCGTCGTGTCGCGAGATGGTAACCGACGGGCGCGCCGAAGTCGGTGATATAGAGAAAGAACCGCTCGAGACCAAGGGCCTCAATGAATGCCTCGATCGTGTTGGCGAGGTTCTCGAACGTGTAGTCATAGGCGTCGGTGGAAGGGGCGGACGAGAAGCCGAAACCGGGCATATCCGGTGCCACCACATAGGCTGTCTCGGCCAGTGGCTCGATGATGTTGCGATAGACATGTGAGGAAGTCGGATATCCGTGCAGCAGCAGGATTGCCGGACGGTCCGGGTCGCCGGCATGACGATAGAAAATGTCGAGGCCGTCGGCACGGATGGTTTCGTGCCGTGTCTTGTAAGGATCGGTTCGCATCGTCTGTCTCCCATGGCCCCGTGCTGCTGGCGACGCTCTGGCTTTGAAACCACATATCTGTATGATTACGGTTACATCGTAACTGCATAATGCGGTTAATAGGGTTATGTTCCATGGCGCAGACACACACCGAATGGGTGCCGGAGCACTTCATAGGCGGGCATTCCGCCCTGGACCTGTCGAACGCCGTGTTCGACCGGCGCGTGCCGGCGCCCGACAATGAACTGTTCAAGTCGACCCAGGATGTTGCCAACTGGTTCATGGCTTCAGGGCTTGCCGACCATCACCAGGCGCAGGCCGTTTCCGAGATCGAAGATGGGCGCTTCGTGGAACGGGTTCGCGAAGTCCGTGAAGCGTCTTTTCAGATTTTTGAGCCGATCGCCGCGGGCAAACCGTCCGCGACCGAGGCGCTCAGCGTCCTGTTCTCATGCGCGGCGAGCCCGCTAGCCACCGGGTCGGTCGACTTGCACGACACCAGACCGCAGCCAAGCCAGTGGCGGGACCCGGATGCCGTCACCGCGTTCCTTGCTTTGCTGTCGGTCGAAGCCTTCTTCAGCTTGCCGCGGGACAGGCTGCATTCCTGTCCTCGCTGCGGCTGGCTTTTCCTCGATACGTCGCGCGGCGGCAAACGCCGCTGGTGCAGCATGCGCACCTGCGGCAACCGCGAGAAGGTCTCGCGCCATAGGGGGCTTAGCGCCGCCTAATGTCAGCGCGCGATCTGCCGGTGACTGTCCGGCAGGCGCGTTGCGATCAGCTTGTCGATGCGGCGGCCGTCGAGGTCTACGACCTCGAAGCGCCAGCCCTGCGCATCGACGCATTCGCCGGTCGCCGGCAGGTGATGCAGATGCGACAGCACGTAGCCGGCGACGGTCTCGTAGTCGCGGTTTTCGGGCAGGTCGATGCCGAGCACCTCGGCCATCTCGTCGGCCTGCATGTAGCCGGCGAGCAGCCACGAGCCGTCTTCGCGCTTGACGGCGTTTTCCTCCTCGCCGGCATCGAGGTCCGAGCGGAAGACGCCGGTTATCGCTTCCAGAATGTCGGCCGGCGTGACGATGCCTTCGAAATGGCCGTATTCGTCATGGACCAGCGCCATCGGCACGTCCGATTCCTTCAGCTTCTGCAGCACGTCCAGCGCATCGGCCTGGTCGTGCACGATGGGCGCGGCGCGCACATGCTGGCGTGGCTCCAGCACCTTGCCGCCGAGGATCGCGGCCAGCACGTCGCGTGTCTGGACGACGCCGACCATGGCGTCGACATTGCCGTCCCCCGCGGGCAGGCGCGAATGCTGGGTCTCGATCAGCAGCCTCTTGATGGCCGCCTCGTCTGACTGCAGGTTGATCCAGTCGACCTCGGTGCGCGGCGTCATCACAGCGCGCACGGCGCGGTCGCCGAGCCGCATGACGCCGGCGATCATGCGGCGCTCGTCTGATTCGATGGTGCCGTGATGCTCGGCTTCGGCGACCAGCATCTTGATCTCCTCGTCGGTGACCTTCTCTTCGCTCTCGCCGCGCTGGCCGAGCAGCCAGAGGACGGCGCGACCGGAAATGTCGAGCAGGAAGACGAGCGGCGCCGAGACGGTGGCGAGGACGGTCATCGCGGGCGCCGCCCGGACGGCAACCCGCTCGGGATCGCGCAGCGCGATCTGCTTCGGCACGAGCTCGCCGACGATCAGCGAAGCGTAGGTGATGATCGCGACGACGATGCCGACGCCAAGCGGATCGGCAATGGTTTCGCGCACGCCGTTCGATGCCAGCAATGCCGCCAGCCGCTCGCCCAGCGTGGCGCCGGAAAAGGCACCGGAGAGAACGCCGACCAGGGTGATGCCGATCTGCACCGATGACAGGAACTTGCCGGGGTTGGAGCCGAGCGCCAGCGCGCGGCCAGCGCCCTTAACGTTGCGGTCGATCATTGCCTTGAGGCGGGCAGGGCGTGACGAAACGATGGCAAGTTCGGACATTGCCAGAAGACCGTTCACGCATATGAGGACGGTCACGATGGCGATTTCAAGATAAAGCATGAAGGGTCAATAGCATTGCCGCAGTGCATTCGAAAATAGCGGGGCCGCTATTTTTCGAGGTCACTGCTCCAGGGGTGGTCCCAGGGCGGCGATGAGAAGTGCTCGACCAGCGCATCGACGACGACACGCACCTTGGGCGCGAGATTGCGCGTCACCGGCCAGATCGCATGGACGACGATGTTTTCTATGAGACAATCCGACAGGACAGTTTCGAGCTCGCCGCTGCTGAGGCTGTCGGCGGTCAGCCATGTCGGCAGGAAAGTGATGCCGCAGCCGGCGAGGGCGGCATCCAGCATCGGTTCGCCGTGGCCGAGGATCAGCCGCGCCTGCGGCCGGAATTTGCCGATATGGCCATCGGCATGCCTCACCATCCAAGGATGGACGATGCCGTTGCGGCCATAGGCGATGATGCTGTGGCCGGCGAGGTCCTCGATCGACTGCGGCCGGCCATGCTGCTCGAGATAGGCCGGAGCCGCGCAGATAGCCGAGCGCTGCGTGTAGATGCGCCTTGCCGCCAGCGACAGGCTGTCGTCGAGATCGCCCATGCGGATGGCGAGGTCAATGCCCTCCTCGATCAGGTCGACACGCCGATCGCTGAACGAGATTTCCATCGTCAGATCCGGGTGGCGACTGGCGATGCCGAACAGGACGGGCGCGACGCATCTGCGCCCAAAGGCGAGCGGCACGTCGACGCGCAGCTTGCCTGACGGCACCTGCCGGCGCGAAGCGAGCAACGATTGCGCGGCGTCGATCTCGGCAAGCGCCCTGACGCAGGCCTCGTAGTAGCTAAGGCCTTCGCTGGTCGGGCTGAGGCTTCGGGTCGTGCGATTGAGCAAGCGGACCGCCAGCCGCCGCTCCAGTTGCGCGATCGACTTGCCGACTGCCGATTTCGTAACGTTCAGGCGCTCGCCGGCGCCGGTAAAGCTGCCAGCCTCGACCGCATGCACGAAAGCGAGGATGCCTTGCAGGCTGGCCGCCTCCACGGCGCTCTCCTATTGTAGAATTTTATCTTCAATCAGTATCCAAATATACCGCATAGAGGCACTATTTTCCATAGTTTGATCGCTTAATTATTCCGCATCCCGATCAAAACGCGGAGGCGGACCGAGATGAGCATCAACATCAACAGATCCTGGCAGATGAGCGGGTTCGGCCTGTCAAAGCTGCAACTGGTGGACGGCAGGATACCCGAACCCGGCCCGCGCGATCTTTTGGTGCGCACCAAGGCGGTGTCGCTGAACTACAAGGACCGGATGATCGTGGACGGCGTGCTGATCCCCGACCTGGGCTTTCCCTTCGTGCCGACGTCCGACGCCGTTGGCGAAGTGGTGGCCGTGGGCAGCGATGTCCTCCGCTTTCAGGTCGGACAGCGCGTGCTCGGCCAGGTGCTCGCCGACTGGCCGGATGGCGATGCGCCGCCGGTGCTGCACAAGCACACGCTGGGTTCCTCGCTGCCGGGCACGCTGTCCGAATACGTGATCCTCGGCGAGGATGCCGCGGTGCTGGCGCCGCCGTCGCTGAGCGACGCCGAGGCTGCGACGCTGCCGATCGCGGCGCTGACGGCATGGTTCGCGCTGGCCGAGGCGACAAAGCCGGTGGCGGGCGAAACCGTGCTCATCCAGGGCACTGGCGGGGTGTCGCTGTTTGCACTGCAGTTCGCCGCTGCCTTCGGCCTGCGCGCCATCGTTACGTCAAGCAGCGACGACAAGCTCGCCAGGGCGAGCAAACTCGGAGCCTGGCAGGTGATCAACCATCGCAGCCAGCCGGCATGGGACGAGGTTGCGCGCGAGCAGACCAATGGCGCCGGTGTCAAGCACGTGCTGGAAATGATCGGCGGCGACAACGCGCGGCGTTCGATCAATGCGCTTGCCGCCGACGGCCGCTTGACGGTGATCGGCCTGCTCGGCAGCATGGAGCTGAACTTTCCAATCCTGCCCTTCTTGCGCAATCGCCTCACCGTGCAAGGCATTTCTATCGGCCATCGCCGCAGCTTCGAGCGCATGAACCAGGCGGTCGAGGCGCTCGGCATCAAGCCCGTCATCGACAAAGTCTTCGGCTTCAACGAGGTGCCGCAGGCCTTCGATTGTCTGGAAAAAGGCCCGTTCGGCAAGGTCGTCATCACCACGACCTGACCTCCACCGGTTCCGTCACGGCAGCGGTTTCAATACCCCGATCACTGCCTTGCCGTCGGTGAAATACGGATCGCCGCCGCCGTTGCGGCCCGTTTTCGTCGCACCGATTCCGGCGATTTCGCTGGTCGAGGCCAGCATGCCGGCATTGGTGAGATCGCCGATCAGGAAGTCGCGCTCGGCATCGATGTCGGGGCCGATGTGATGGGTTATCGCCCCGGTGTCGTGGCTGAGGCCGACGCCGCGGTCGAAGCTCGCCGCACCCAGCCAGAGCGGGCGTCCGTCATCGCCAACCGTGTTGGTCTGCCAGAAGCGGACATGGTGGCGCTGGTCGGCACTGTCGCCGACCGGCCTTTCGAAGGCGAGATCCTGGGCGCGGCCTTCGAACAGCAGCCTGCTCATCGGCGCATCGGGATAGGGCCGGGAAAACAGCACGCTTTCGCCGATGTCGATGGCGGTTCTCAGCGTGATGGCGTCGGCCGTGTCCCAGCCGGCGACCGCAAAGGCGTGGACGACCTCCTTTTCGGTGCCGACAAGGCCGACATTGATCGGGTCGCCCGGAATGCCTTGCGGCGTATGCGTCACCATCTCGAAATGCTGCGTGCGGTAGCCGCGCTCGCGCCAGGTCCAGAATTCCGGCGCGGCGACGTAGGCCAACCCGAGATATCCGGCGCAAAGTGCCGCCAGCCAGATCGCCGCGCGCCGCCGAAGGCTTCGCTTACTCACGAGAGGCCACTCCCAAACGCATGCATCATTTTATGCGCCGTTGCATCGGTTGGGCAAAGGGAACCGCAGGTGGTCAGCGGCAGGCGCGATAGCCGCTCCTGCGGTTCTTTATGTCGAAATGGAAATGGTTGCGGTGGTCGTAATTATAGCCAGGGCCGAGCACCGTGGTGAAATACTGGCAGCCGTCGGCGCGGACATTGTTGAGGAAGCCGCGGGTGCGGAAGGCGAACAGGCCGGGCTTGCGCACGTCGATGTCATCGCCGTTGTTGAGCTCAATGCTCATCACGTCGAGCGCGTTGCCCTTGCCATGTTCCGACAAGACACCTTCGCCCGCGATGTTGCGGCAGGAATAGCTGGATCCCTGGTGGATGGTCTTCACGCCCGAAAAATACCGCCAGCGGGCGGCCGGCACGAGCTCGTTCCTGGTCCAGGTGGCGAAGGTGGCGGCCATGTTGCAGGTCAGCGTGGCGGAGGGCTTCATCCCGACGCTGCCGATGGCCGAGACCCTGACCGGATAGTCGATGCCGCACTGGCCCTCATGGATCGGCTGCACGTCGGTGTATACGACGCCGAGGCGCCGCAATTCGTTGCGGCAATCGACTTCGCTCTGCGGCATCTGCTCGGCCGGCGACATCGGCTCGTCCATGCGCGGATAGGCGGCGGTCATATAGGGGTTGGAGGGGACGAGGCGCTGCATGCCGGTATATTGGGGCGCGGAATACTGGGGCGCGGAATATTGGGGCGCGGAATATTGGGGCGTCTCGGGCACGGCGGCGGTCTGGCTGCCGACGTCGACGGCCGGCTGCAGCGCAAACACATCGCCGGTGTTGCAGGCCGATACGGCCGCGATGGCAAGCAGCATCACCTGCCTGGCGGCAACGGAGCGCGCACGATTGTTCTGTCGCGCCATGGCAGGCATGGCGCCAAGTCTTCCGGCCATCGAAAGGTATCCTGTCCCCGGATGGCACAAGTCTAGTCGGCAAGAGTAAAGGAAAGATCAGCGCCCGCATTCACGCCTGGGGCCGAATTGCGGCGCCTGTTCTTCGCATCCACTCACTGGCAGAACGTTCCGCCATGGCGGCGCTGCTCGAGGTCGAAGTGGAAATGCAGTGCATGGTCGGCATCGGCGCCGGGACCGAGCACGGTCTTGAACGGCCCGCAGGCGGCCTTGCGCACACTGTTCAGGAATTTTGCATCCTTTTCGGGCGGCACTGGGCCGATCTCGACCTTTCGTCCGTCGGACAGCGTGAAGGAGGCGATGTCGAGCGCATTGCCGAAGGCATGCTCCGACAGCTTTCTCGTTCCGTTACGCGGGCGGCAGACAAACGCCGAGGCCTGGGTAATCGATTTGAGATCTACGCCGAATTCGGCTTTCGCCGCCGGCTGGATCACATCGACGGTGAAGCGGGCGGCAGCCTCGGCCATCTGGCAATTGAGTTCGGTGCCGGAGCCGATGCCGACAGATTTGCCGAGCGTTTTCAAAATGATAGGGTAGGGGATCGAACAACCGATTTCCGGATTGCTTTCCGCCTTATGCTCCTCGAATTCGACGCCGAGCGCCTTCAGCCGCTCGCGGCAGGCCACTTCGTCCTGAGGCATCTTGTCGGCAGGACGATCGGCCGATCGCGGATCGGGCAGCATTTTGTTGTTGTCGGCATCAGCCGGTTTTTCAGGTGGCTTCGGTGCGACAGCGGGCGGTTCGGCCACCGGCTCCGCGGTGTCGGGTCTTTGTGTCGGAATCGGCACCACGGTCGGCGGCTCAGGCTCGCTTTCGATATCGGGTGACGGCTCCGGCCCCGAAGGCTCGGGACGTGCCTGCTTTCCCTGACGAGACTTTTCTTGATTGAGCCGGTCGGCTGCGCCAGCGGGCTTTGGACCTGCAGCCTTCTGCTCTTCCGTCGTTGTCGCGTCGGCCTTTGGCGCTTCCGCTGGACGCGGCTCTGGCACCGGAACATCGGCGGGCGAGGTCGGCTGGTCCTGCCTTTGCCATTGCGTCTGCTTTGGTGCGATATGCCGCTTGCCCCGCGATCTCTGGCGGTGCTTGGCCCTCGGCCGTAGTGGCTGATCGGCCCGCTGCGTCAACGGCTGCTCCATACGCGGTGTCAGCGGCTGCCTGTGACGATGCCTGGCGTCGGCCGGCGTCGCTAGCAAGGTTGCCGCCAGCAAGGGCAGCGTCAGTCTGCAAAATCCGGAAAAGCTCAGCGTTGCCATCGGCCGGAAACGGCGCCGGCACGGCAAAGTTGCCCTGGAGGGGCGGCGTCGCGATCACAATCGGTTACCAACGCGTTACGCGCCGATCGCTTCCAGCCCTTCCTCCAGCCAGTCGGCGAGCAGCGGCATGCCGAGCAGGTATTTGGCCGTGCGCTTGTTGGCGCGCTCGCGCGCGGCGGCCAGCGCGTCCGCCCACTCCGAGGCGTCGTAGTCGCCGCGGCCGACCCAGGCCAGCGCGATGAGTTCGGCCGCCTCGTCGACATTGAGGTCGTCGATCAGTTCGCGCAGTTCTTCCTCGGTGAGGTTTTCCGAGCTTTCCTCGACGAGACCGTCATGATGGTGGCTGTCATGCGTGTCGCCGTCGAACTCGATCTCGTGCTCGGCGCCGTCGGCATAATCCTCATTGACGGCCGCGCTCAGCGCCTTCGCCTTGAGAATGAACAGGCGCACGGTGTCGGGACCGATCGAAAGCTCCCATTCCCGTTCGAGGCGCTGCTGCACTGGCCTTCTCCGCATCCTCCGTTGGCCGTTTGCCAGGATGATAGCCGATTTGTAGCGCGCGTCACGTGGGGTTCGGTCGTTTCCGGGCAAAATGCTGGAGGTCGGGGCTGAGGCGCAGGTTTTCAACGCCCCTCGTTTTTCCGGGATGAAACCGCTGACGGTCGGCGTTAGTATCGCATTGTCACGCTCCAGGAGGCTTCCATGCGCAGACGTTTGCTGATTCAAGTCATGGCCATCGCGGCTCTGCCGCTCTTTGTAGCGCCTGCCTTCACGGCCGGCGAAGGCGGTGGTGGCGGCGACCAGACTCCGAAGTGCAAGAAGGGCGAGGTCTGGGACAAGAAGAAGCAGAAATGCGTGACGCCTAAGTACGGCATGCTGGACGACGACAATATCTACGAAGCGGGCCACGACCTGGCGATGGCCGGACGCTATGACGAGGCGATCGCCGTGCTCAGCCTTGCGGCCAACAAGCAGGATCCGCGCATCCTCAACTATCTCGGCTATTCGCATCGCCATTCCGGCCGCATCACCGTCGGCCTCGGTTATTACGAGGAAGCCTTGCGCATCAATCCAGACTATACGCTGGTACGCGAATATCTCGGCGAAGCGCATCTCCAGATCGGCGACCTTGCCGGCGCCCGCGAACAGCTCAGCGAAATCGAGAAGCGCACCGGCAAGGGCTCGCGCGAATACGGCATGCTGGCCGAGCAGATCGACCATTTCCTGAGAAGCTGATTCGACCTCGACACCTTTCCGGCCGGCCGCGAGCGATCACGGCCGGCCTTTTGTTGCCGCGCCGGCAAATGATTGCTTTCGCGGCGATCGCCCTTGCGAAAGCAGCGGATGATTTTTCAAGACCGGATTTTTTGGCGTGAAAAACGCGCAAACATTGCTATATTCAGGCAAATTGCGGTGAAACGGTTCCGTTAGCCCAAGGCTGCCGGACCGTTTTCTTTTTGTACCCATCGACAAGGGCCATCCCCGAAAAGCGGGGGTGGCGGCAGGAAAGGTCAGGCATATGAACAAGGTCCCGATGACAGGCGAGGGGTTCGCGTCATTGAAGGAAGAACTGCGCTGGCGCCAGCAGGAAGAGCGGCCGCGCATCATCGAGGCGATCTCCGAGGCGCGTTCGCATGGCGACCTTTCCGAAAACGCCGAATACCACGCGGCCAAAGAGGCGCAGAGCCACAATGAAGGCCGCGTCAACGAGCTCGAGGACCTGATCGCGCGGGCCGAGGTGATCGACGTCACCAAGCTCAGCGGCGACAAGGTCAAGTTCGGCGCCACCGTGGTGCTGGTCGACGAGGACACCGAGGAGAAGAAGACCTACCAGATCGTCGGCGACCAGGAAGCGGACGTGAAGTCAGGCCGCATCTCGATCTCCTCGCCGATCGCGCGCGCCCTCATCGGCAAGGAAGTCGGCGACGCCATCGAGGTCAACGCGCCCGGCGGCGCGCGGGGGTATGAGATCGTCCAGGTGCAATTCATCTGAGGGGCTTTTGATAATTCCACTCTGGTGGCCGACTAGCGCGGTTTTCTGTGCTTCCGGTGCCCACGTACTTTAAGTACGCTCCGCGCCGGTTCTCGAAAACCACGCTATTCGACTCACCAGAGCGAATTCTGAAAAGCCCTAAACCGCCTCTGATCTGAGCCTAAGCAACCGCTCGGCTTCCCCGATCACCTCGGCCGGACTTATCGGGTTTCCGGGTTTCGCCAGCAAGGTCGATGAAAACGGCCCGCGCGGGCCGGTGAGGCCGGGTTCGGTGGCCAGGAAGACGGCGACTGTCGGCAGGCCGAAGGCGCTGGCGAGATGGGTGAGGCCGGTGTCGGCGCCGACGACCAGCGCCGAACGGCCGATGGCCGCGGCGATTACCGCCAGCGGCGATTTGGGCACCAGCGCCGCCTGCGGCACTGCCTTGGTGATCGCCTCGGCCACGGCCTTTTCAGGCCCGTTCGACCAGGTGACGACAGGCGTCATTCCCTTCTCAAGCAATAACCCGGCGATCTCGATCCAGTCCTTGACCGGCCATTTCTTGTCCTCGCGGCTGGTGCCGTGCAGCAGGAAAGCGGTCTTGCCGCTGGTGCCGGCCAGACCATCCGCCGGCGGCACGATGCCGGACTGGAGCCCGGAGAGATCCGGCTGGTAGCCGAGCGCCAGACCGAACAGCCGCCGCGTCCGCTCGATGGCGTGCAGGTCGCGCGGCACTGCGTAGCGGTGGTCGTAGAACAGCGTCGCCGACGGTTCGCGCGCGCTTGCCCGGTCGAAGCCGGCGACCGGCGCTGCCGCCTGCTTCGCCACCACAGCGGACTTCAGCAGCCCTTGCGCATCGATGACGAGGTCGTAGCTCGCGGCGCGCAGGGCACAGCGCAGTTTTGCCGCCTCATGCCAAGTGTCGCTGTTGAAAAGCCGCTTGCGCCAGCGCCGGATTGCCACCGTGTGGATGATGCCGATCGCCGGGTGCAGGGCGACGATGCCGGCAAAGGCTTCCTCCACGCACCAGTCGAAGGAGACGTCCGGGCGGTGGCGGCGCGCATCCTCGACAGCCGGGAAGGTATGGATGACATCACCCATCGAGGATGTCTTGACGATCAGGACCTTCATGCGGCGGCCGGCATTGCCAGCAGCCGGTCCACTGCCGCCGCGACCCGCGCGACGTCGAGCGTCTTCAGGCAGTTGAGATGGCCGAGCGGACAGGTCTTCTGGTGGCAGGGCGAGCAGGACAGGCCGAGCCACACCAGCTCGGCGTGCTCGGAGAGCGGCGGCGTGTTCTCAGGGGAGGTCGAGCCGTAGACGGCGACGATCGGCGTGCGGACGGCGGCGGCGACATGCATCAGCCCGCTGTCGTTCGACACCGCCAGCCGTGCCGCGGCGATGAGGTCGATGGCGTCCTCCAGCCGCGTCTTGCCGGCTAGGTCGACGGCGCCTGGCGCGAGCGCGGCGATCTCGGCCGTCACCTCGGCGTCGTTCCTGGATCCGAGCAGCGCGACCTTGAGGCCTCTTGCCATCATCGCGCGCGCCAGGTCGGCGTAGCTTTCGCTCGGCCAGCGTTTCGCTGGGCCGAATTCGGCGCCGGGCATCAGCGCCACAAAGTTCTTCGCGCTTAGGCCCGAGCGGTCGAGCAGGGCAGCCTGGCTGACGGCATCGATGGTGAGCTTCGGGGCCTGGAAGGTGCCGCCGCGGGCAAGGCCGAAATAGGCGCGCGCCGTGCGCCGCTTCACCGCGTCGGGCAGCGGCACGATGTCGGTGAGCAGGCCGTAGCGCATTTCCCTGAGGTTGCCGACGCGGCGCGGAATGCGGGCAAAGAACGGGATCAGCGCCGACTTCCAGCTTCCCGGCAGAATATAGGCCATGTCGTAACGGCCGCGCAGCAGGCGGCCGAACCGCCTGCGGATGCGGAATTCGAGCGCGCCGGGCTTCATCGGGAAATCGATCTGCTGGCGTATCTCCGGCATGCGCTTGACGAGCGGTGCCGCCCAGGCCGGCGCCAGCACGTCGATCGCGGCGTTCGGATACTGCTCCTTCAGCGCCGAGAACAGGCACTGCGCCATGACCATGTCGCCCACCCAACGTGGGCCGATCACGAGGATCGCTGGGCTTTCAGCCATTCGACATAGTCTCTGACACCGGTTTCGACAGTCCGGAATTGGCCATTGTAACCGGCCGCGCGCAAGCGGGACATATCAGCTTGGGTAAAACTCTGGTAGCTGCCCTTGAGGTGGTCGGGGAAGTCGATGAATTCGAGCCTGCCCCTGCCGAGCGTATCGATGACGGTCTCGGCGACGGCGCGGAATGGCTGGGCGCGGCCGGTGCCGCAGTTGAAGATGCCGCTCGAGCCGCGCTTCCACAGCCAGAGATTGACGTCGGCGACGTCGCCGACATGAATGAAGTCGCGGCTTTGCTCGCCGGGTCCGAACCCGTCATAGGCGCCGAACAGCTTCGGGTTTTCGCCGCGCTCGACCTGGTTGAACAGATGGAAGGCGACCGAGGCCATGGCGCCCTTGTGCGCCTCGCGCGGTCCGTAGACGTTGAAATAGCGAAGCCC